>DVMR01000077.1 GCA_018714845.1 Candidatus Ventrousia excrementavium | reverse complement strand
TACGGACTGGATAAACGCTGAAGGCATCTAAGCGTGAAACCAACTCTAAGATGAGACTTCCCATCGCGCAAGCGAGTAAGGCCCCACGAAGACTACGTGGTTGATAGGCCGGAGATGTAAGTGCAGTAATGTATTGAGTCGACCGGTACTAATAGGCCGAGGGCTTGACCTTTGTAGTTCCCATCGGATTACAAGGTAACCTTTACTCTGCCATCTCTCTTCCCTTTGTTCAGTTTTTTATGTGCTGATTGTACAGGTAATCAGTAGGTGTTGATTACAGCGAGGGTCCACCCGTTCCCATCTCGAACACGGAAGTTAAGCTCGGTTGTGCCGACAATACTTGGCTGGCGACGGCCTGGGAAGATAGGTAACGCCTACATTACATCCATCCACTCTGTCTTGGCAGAGTGGATGGCAATATTCCTCCTTAGCTCAGTCGGTAGAGCATGCGGCTGTTAACCGCAGGGTCGTTGGTTCGAGTCCAACAGGGGGAGCCACAGGGACCTGAAAATCAGGTCCCTGTTTTTTTATATTTTGTGCATGAAAAGGCCAGCAGACTTTTATCTGCTGGCCTTTTTTACTATTTGCTTTGATCTGTCGGGCCATCAGAGGACTGATGATGCAGCTGCTCGTACTGTTCCAGCTGCGGATGGTATTCATCTTTCAGAAAGTTGCGCTTGATGCGCGATCGAGCAGCAGCCAGAGCAAGTTCTTCGTCAGCGCATTGTACATGGAAAAAGTTAATGAGAGAGAATCCGGCCGAAATAAGTGACATATCTGCAAAGGTTTCGCGCAGGCGTGTCGGTTCAATGATGCCGGCGCGGTCATAGACCATGACGGCGTCGTACTCGATCTGTACACTTTTGCGGTCTACATCCAGCAAAAAATTGCGGATACGGGGGCTGATGTTGGCGTTGGGCCAAAGGTAAAGATTGAGCGCGCGGCGCGCCGGCGACATGATGCGCCCATGATCCAGGACATGGTCGACCAGATGGCACAGGCCTTCGACCGGCGTCATGTCAGGCGGAACCTCAAAATAAAAGCGGGGAGTTTGCTTCCTTTCTTGCTCGACAATATACTGAAAACATTGCAAAAGCATTTCGTCTTTTCCGTCAAAATAATAGGTGATAGTGTTAATATGCAGGTGGCATCGCTCGGATATTTTTGCATAGGTGATATTGGTAACGCCCTCATCCAACAGCTGCATAATGGTTTTAAAAATAAGCACCTGGCGGGAACTGTGTTGTCCTTGTTTACTCATGTCTATCCCTCCACTTATATCATAGCACATCGATAAAGAATTTTCAATTTTATTAGGAAAAAGTTTCGTATCTATTACGAAGCCTTTCGGATGGCTTACGAAAGATGCTTGTGCTATTTTAAATACATAGGCAAAGCTTAAGCTTGACTTTTTTGTGTGAAAGGGAAAAAGAACCCTTGATTTCCAAGTCAAGCAACGTGAGAAAAGGTGGGATGAAATTGGTTAGGTATTGTTTGAACCGGCTGTGGCAGACTGTCATTGTCCTGCTGGGAGTCACGCTAATCACCTTCATTTTGATGAATGTGGTTCCTGGCAATCCGGTGCTGATGATGCTCGGCCAGCGCGCTGACGAGGAGACGGTGGCGCGTGTTGAACACGAGTTGGGAATGGACCAGCCGTTGCATGTTCAGTATGGCCGCTTTCTCAAAGGACTTGTTCAGTTAGATCTGGGCCGGTCATACTTCCGTAAGGTGCCGGTCGTTGATTTGGTGGCCAGCCGTTTTTTGGTTACAGCAAAAGTGGCGCTGGTCACATTTGTTATCTCCATGGTGCTTGGTGTGGGAATCGGCATTATCGCCGCAATTAACCGTGGACGAGCTCTGGACCGCGGGCTGATGGCTCTGGCGATTTTGGGCATATCGGCGCCTTCTTTCTGGGTGGCTTTGATATTACAAATTATCTTTGGCCTGATGTTGGGCTGGCTGCCCATTTCAGGACTGGACAGTTGGAAAAGCTACATACTGCCCTGCTTTGCACTGGGGACACGGTTTGCAGCGACGACGGCTCGCTTTACTCGCACCAGTATGTTAGACGTTATTGGACAGGACTATGTTCGCACGGCGCGCGCAAAAGGTTTGAGGGAAGCCGTAGTCATTTTGCAACACTCTTTTAAAAATGCGCTGATACCGGTCGTCACACTGTCAGGCATGCAACTCGGCGGATTATTGTGCGGCTCTATACTGACGGAAAGTGTTTTCACTATTCCCGGAATTGGAAAGCTTACGGTCGACAGTATGATGGAGCGTGATCTGCCGCTGCTGCAGGGGTGCATCATCTACATCGCCATTGTCGTCGTGTTGTGTAACCTGCTGGTCGATTTGTCCTATGCGCTCATCGATCCGCGCATCCGCGTTACGGCAAAGGGGGTATAACGATGCAGAGCAAACAGGAAAAAATTCAGGCAGCCGAGCGTGCGATGGGGCAAAAGTCGCGCAGCTATTATGTGGATGCACTGATGCGTCTGCGCAAAAACCGTTCAGCCATGGTTTGCCTGTTCGTCATTGTTGTGTTCATCATCGTCGCCTTTACAGCGCAATGGATTTCGCCCTATGACCCGTACGAGATCGATTTGAAAAATATGCTTGAAGGACCGTCAGCGGAACACTGGATGGGGACAGACGAGTACGGTCGTGATATCTTTTCGCGTATTCTGTATGGCACGCGCATTTCGTTGTCCGTTGGACTGGTTTCACAGATTATTTCCACTGTGCTCGGCGTGGTGCTTGGATCTATCGCCGGATATTACGGTGGAAAGATTGATATGCTGATTTCGCGTCTGATGGAAGTCTTTTCGGCGTTCCCAGACATTCTGTTCGCTATTGGCATCATGTTTGTACTGGGACAAGGTATTCTCAATATCTTTATTGCCCTGGGCATATTGGGATGGGTCAGTACGGCGCGTCTGGTGCGCAGTCAGGTGCTGCAGCTTAAAGAGACCGAATATATTGCAGCGGCTAAGTCAGCCGGCGCAACCAGCTTTTGGCTGATCACCCGGCACATGATTCCCAACTGCGTTTCCACCATTATCATCCTGATTACAATGGGCATTCCGGGCGCTATCATGTCTGAGGCTTCGCTTTCATTCCTGGGCCTGGGCGTCAGCCCGCCGACGGCCAGCTGGGGTTCAATGATTAACACAGCGCGCATTTACATTCTCAGCGACCCAACATACAGTATCTTCCCCGGTATCGCCATTATCATTCTGGTCTTGGCCTTCAACATCTTCGGCGACGGCCTGCGCGACGCGCTTGATCCGCGTCTGAAAGACTGAGTAAGGGAGGCTGTCAGATTTGGAGAAGCTTATTGAAGTCAAAGGGTTGAAAACCTATTTTTACACCGAAGACGGTGTTGTCAAAGCAGTCGATGACGTTTCGTTTTCCATTGAAAAAGGCAAAACGCTGGGCATTGTCGGCGAGTCGGGCAGCGGCAAAAGCATCACCTCGCTGTCCATTATGCGGCTGGTGCAGTCGCCGCCGGGCAAAATCGTCGGGGGCGAGGTCCTGTTTCACGGCAAGGACCTGCTGAAGCTGCCGATTTCAGAAATGCGGCAGGTACGTGGCAACGATATTGCCATGATCTTTCAGGAACCCATGACCAGCTTAAATCCCGTTTTCACCATCGGCCGACAGATTGCCGAAGCGGTCATACTGCATCAGAAGACCGATAAAAAGACGGCCTGGGAAAAGGCGGTGCAGATGCTGTCGCTCGTCGGCATTCCCAATCCTGAAAAACGGGTTAAGGAATACCCGCACCAGCTGTCGGGCGGTATGCGGCAGCGCGTCATGATTGCAATGGCGCTGTCGTGCAGCCCCGAGCTGCTCATCTGTGACGAACCGACAACGGCCCTTGACGTCACCATTCAGGCACAGATTCTTGACTTGATCAACGCGCTCAAGCAGGAGACAGGAGCGGCCATTATCATGATTACGCACGCACTCGGCGTTATCGCCGAGGTGGCAGATGATGTTATTGTCATGTATTGCGGCAAGATTGTCGAACATGCCGAGGTGCATGCGCTGTTTAAAAACCCCCTGCACCCGTACACTGAGGGACTTTTGCAGTCCATACCCAAGCTCAACCAGAGCGACGATGTCAAGCTGCAGTCCATCCCCGGCATGGTACCCAAAATGACGCAGATGCCCGAGGGATGCCCTTTCCATCCGCGCTGCAAATATGCCAAAGAGATATGCACAAAGCGTCAGCCAGAAAACCTGGAGGTTGACGGACACATTGTTCGGTGCCTGAAATATGATCCCGAATGCAGCGAGCTTTGGAAGGAGGGAGCACGATGAAAGAACAGAACAAAGCAGCTCCCCTGCTCGAGGTGCAGGGCCTGAAAAAGTGGTTTCTGGTGCAGAAAGGACTGTTCGGCAGGCCCAACCGGTATGTCAAGGCGGTCAACGGCGTCGACTTTACTGTAGGTGCTGGCGAGACGTTGGGTGTTGTTGGCGAGTCAGGTTGTGGAAAGTCGACGATGGGCCGCAGTGTCATGCGGTTGATCGAGCCGACGGAAGGCAAGATTCGTTTTGACGGAGAAGATTTTTCCGCCCTGACGCCGCAGGAGCTGCGCAAACGCCGGTCAGATATGCAGATCATTTTCCAGGACCCCTTTGCATCACTCGACCCGCGTATGACGGTTGGCGATATTATTGCCGAGCCCATGGACATTCAGCGTCTGCATGCAAACCGCAGCGAACGCGAAGACCATGTCATCGAGCTGTGCCGCCTGGTCGGTCTGGACCCCGATTACCTCAAGCGCTATGCACATGAGTTTTCGGGCGGTCAGCGTCAGCGCATCGGTATCGCGCGTTCACTGGCGCTCAGCCCCAAGCTCATTGTCTGTGACGAGCCGGTCTCGGCGCTTGACGTATCGATTCAGGCACAGGTCATCAATCTGATGGAGGAGATTCAGCAAAAACGCGGTGTTGCGTATATCTTTATCTCCCATGATCTGTCGGTCGTTAAGTATATTTCAGACAAAGTGGCTGTCATGTATTTGGGCAGAATCGTCGAGATTGCTCCCAAACATTCTTTGTATGACCATGCCACACACCCCTATACACAGGCGTTGCTGTCGGCTATTCCCATTGCGGACCCGGACAGTAAGCGCCGCCGCATCCGTCTGGAAGGCGATATCCCAAGCCCCATGAATCTGCCAAGTGGCTGCTGTTTCCACACACGCTGCCCCTATGCAACGCCGGAATGCGCAGAAAACGAGCCTGAACTCAAGCTGATTGGAAAGGACCATTACTGCGCCTGCCTGCACGCAAAATCGTACTCTTCAGCCGATCAGGCTGAAAAGATATAATTGAAGGAGGAAGACACATGAAAGCCAAAAAACTGTTGTCTCTGCTGCTTGCGCTCGTCATGCTGTTTGCCCTCGCTGCCTGCAATAGCGGTGAGACGACAACCGACGAGAATCAGGACCCCAGCGGACAAACCAATGAGGGCGACACCCAGACGCCGGACGAGGGCGGCGCCGAAGCTATGGAGCTTCGCTTTGGTCAGATCAACCCCAAAGCCCCGCTCGACCGTACGGTCGGCACTTACATCCAGACTGGTCAGATCACTGAATGGGTGTACGAAGGCATGTACCGCATCAACCCCGAAACCGGCGAGCTGGAGCCCTGCCTGGCCGAGAGCTACGACGTTTCTGAAGACGGCCTGACCTATACCTTCCATCTGCGCGAGGGTGTCAAGTTCCATGACGGCACCGACTTTACCTCGGCTGATGTCAAGTACTCGTTCGAGCGTCTGTTGACTCCGTCGACCAACGCTCTGATCGGCGAGGACTACAACATGATTGTTGGCGCTGTCGAAATGATGAACGGTGAAGCAACTGAACTGGCCGGCCTGACCTGCCCGGATGACTATACCGTTGTCATCGAGACCAACGAAGTCCTGGCTCTGACCATGATGTTGATTTCTCCGACGCCCATCTATCCGGAAGAAGCCTGCTCGGAAGCCGGCGCTGACTGGGGTCTGCAGCTCAATGCCATCGGCACCGGCCCGTACAAGCTGGTCGAAAATACCGATACCCAAATTGTCATTGAAAAGTTTGATGGATATTGGGGCGGCGCTGACGCTGTCCAGGTCGACCGCGTTGTTTTTATGCAGTATGATGACACTGCGACCATGCAGCTGGCCTACCAGAACGGCGATATTGATTCGTACATTATTGATGCAACGCAGGTCGCCGACTTCCAGGAGACCATCCCCGATGAAGTGAAGTCTTTCCCGACCTATGGACACTTCTTCACTATCATGAATCAGACCATCGAGCCGTTTAACGATATCAAAGTGCGTGAAGCGTTTGCCTACGCCATTGATCTCGAGGCCATCACCGGCGATCTGCTCAATGGGACGATGGAGCCGGCTTCGTGCCTGCTCGCCCCCACAGTTATGGGCCATGAGGGCCGTGAAGTTATCAAGTATGACCCCGAAAAGGCCAAGCAGATGCTGGCTGATGCCGGCTATCCGGACGGTGTTTCTTTTGAGGCATACACAACCAGTCTGACCGGGCAGGGTGGCCAGATGCTGGTCGCCATGCAGGCCCAGGCCGAGCCCGCGGGCTTCACTATGGAGATCACACAGGTTGACAGTGCAACATGGACAGAGATGCGCAACAGCGGTCAGGTTCCGTTTGCTCTCGGCAACTGGTATCTTGGCACGCCTGAGGCTGACAGCATTCTGCACGGCTTCTTCCACAGCTCGAACAACAAGTATTTCTCGGTGATGTACGAGAGCGAGGAGTACGATGCACTGGTCGAAGCTGCTCGTCACGAACTCGACACTGAAAAGCGCATTGAGCTCTATAAGCAGGCCGATGATATGCTGGTGCTTGAGGACTTTGTTACCACGCCGATCTGCTATCCGACATCTTTCTATCTTCTCAAGCCCTATGTCCAGAACTTTAACATGTATAACTCTGTCCTGCCGCTGTGGGACTGCACGGTGGATATGTCCGCCAAATAAGAAAGCTCCCACAGCATTCTGAAGGGAGGCAACCGCCATACGATACGATTGGAATCAATATGCTGACTTTGTCCAGAAAAAGCTCGATGAGCTCAAAGTGCCTGGCGCTTCGGTCTGCGTCAGTGATGACAGCGGTATTTTGTTTGCCCGCGGCTTCGGGCACTGCGATGCAGAGCACACACATGCGGTGAACCCCGACACTATCTTCGGCATTGCGTCCATGAGCAAGTCCATTACCTGCCTCGCGGTCGCACTGCTTGAAAATGAGGGGCGGCTCAGCCTGGACGATCCTGTCAGCAAGTACTTGCCGTCCTTCCGGCTGCCCGGCGTGCCGCGTGAAGCCGTGCTGGTCCGTCATCTGTGCGAACACCGCACAGGACTTCCGCCTTTGCCCACGCTGTCCTGGTCAATGGCGTGGAACACACCACTTGAACCGTGGCGCGAAGAGGTGGTCAAGCGAATCCGCGACTCGTCAGAGAGCAGGGTCGAAACGGTCGACGACATTATCGCTTACATTGCCGCGGGCCGGGGATACCGGTTGCTGGGCGCACCGGGCGAGTACATGAGCTATTCCAATGATGGCTACGCCTTGCTGTCCAGCGTCATTGACGTGGCTGCCGGCGAGCCGTTGGAAAGCTATGTCGAACGCCGCATTTTTCAGCCGTTGGGTATGAGCCGAACAACTTTTGATATCGACCGCGCCAAAGCGCTGGGGAACATCACCAGTCTGTTCACCTGGGATGGTGACGTGCTGCGCAGTACCGATACATGGGATGTCGCGCCGCCGTACCGCGGCTGCGGCTGGGTCAAATCGACGGCGACAGATATGTGCCGTTATTATCTGACTCTGTCGCGAAACGGACTGTTCCACGGCCGTCAGCTCTGGCCCCAGAGCTGTGTCGAGCGCGTGGTCGGCCGTGGGTTTGCCGAGCTGCCGCAGGGCGTGTACTGCTTTGGCCTGAACAAGCGGCTGTTTGAAGATGTCGCCATCTGCGAGCATTCGGGCGGTTTGACCGGCGTATCGTCACAGGGCGGCTTTATCAAGGACGGCGCTTTTGCTGTCACCGTGCTGACCAACCTGAGCGGAATCAGCTGCGCACCTATTTCCAACGCCGCATTCAACCTGTGGCTGGGCCTGTCCGTTGATGCGAGCCATTCCTGGCTGCATCCCCAAGCAGACGGCGTGGAAAATCCCGCCTTTTACGCCGGCACTTATGTCAGCCTTGAGGACCTAGACGAGCAGCTTGGCGTCACAGCTGATGACGCCGGACAGCTCTGGGGACACGGCGAAAAAGGAACTGAGCGCCTGCTGTTCTGCGGCGGCAGCGTCTTTACGCCCGAGGGTAAAGGGAAATTAACTCCCGGTATGGTACTGCGCTTCCTGCTGCGTGACGGGGAGTGCTGGGCCGTTGCCATCGGTTCGAGAATTTATCAGAAAAAGCCACAGTAATGGAGAAAAAGACGTCCATGCCCGGTCACAATGGGCATGGACGTCTTTTAAATCAAAGAGACAATCAGTTTTCAGGCTGGAAGGACTGGCAGTCAGTGCACTGGCACATGGTGGGATTGGACTCGTGCGTACCGACCATGATTTTTTCGAGCGAGCAGTTGTCCTGGCTCTTGGCGTGGTATTTGCACTGGTGTACGGTGCAGCCGATGCTGGGATTCGCTTTTGCCATCTTGATTCACCTCCTCAGATTCTGGGTGTATTATGCCCCAAAATAGAGAAAGTTATCCAGCTTTCAGCGCATATAGCGGTTGGGCATGTTCCCGCCCTGCGGGCTGCGGCCGCTTTGACGGGGTACAAAGTTGGGCGGTTGAACACGGCTGTTATAAAACGTGACAAACTTGAGTGAGTAAAGGTCGCAGGTTGTATAACTGTCATCCTCGCGGTTATACAGCGTAACAAAGTTGGTACCGGCTGCGAATAAAATGCCGTATTTTTCGACCAGCCCGCCGGTGCCGATTAAGAACTCGCATACAGCAAAATAACCGATGCTCTGTGCAAGAACTTCGGAAAAAGAGTTGTAAAAGGCTTCCTGCGCGCTCTGCGGCGCAGACTCCATGCCGCCGGCCAGGGGTTCCATGGCGGCGTCCAGACTGCTCGAGGCTGCGCCGCCGCTGTTTTGATTGGCATAAGGCGAGGCATAGGGGTTGAAGTTGTCATTGTTCAATGGGCTCATCCTTTCTGTCAGGTGTCAAAATAAGCAGCTGTGGGATTGTAAAAGCAGTGGTCTCCGATGCGCGCGATAAAGTAGCCAACGTCAGAGGGGAAATTGGGCCGGCAGTTTGGGGAAAACGGGTTAAAAAACCACAGGGCTTCGCCCAGGTTGAAAAGCCGGTTGCCGGCAATCGCCCAGTCGACGATTTCGAAATGAATGGGTTCAGGACTCATGTTGTAGATATTCTGCGGGTTATACTGGCCGCCCTCGGTCTCGGACGCACAGACAAACTGATAGGGCTGGTAGATGATTCGGCGGATGCTGCCCTGGCCGACGCGCGCATATTCGCCGCCCGGGGCACGGACGCGGTTGATGACGACGCTGGCTACGGCGCGCATTCCGGTGTCACCCTCTCCGCCGGCTTCACACTGAATGAGCCGCGCAAACAGCTCACGGTCGGTGAGCGGCATGGACATTCCCCCTTGTGTGTTTTGCCCGCACTTTCGCGTTGCTGCCCTAATACTTATGCAAAAGCAGCGCTGTGTTATGCGAGAAAAAAAGCCTTGAGTTTTTCCCTGCGTTCAGGTATAATAATACACTGTAAGCACGGGCCTTTAGCTCAGTTGGTTAGAGCAGACGGCTCATAACCGTCCGGTCCCGGGTTCGAGCCCCTGAAGGCCCACCAGGAACTGATAAATCCGAACCTGTCTGCACAGTGGGTTCGGATTTATTTTTTACTGCAGATAGCGGAAAAAACGGCGGCATCGTATGATGCCGCCGCTTTTTTATGCTCGGGCCATGCTGCGGAAGATGAGCTTTGTCCCGGATGGAGAAGGCAGGACGGCAATATCGCATCAGGAAAACAGGTTTTGCTTTTTCAAAGAGCGTAATGTAAGATATATTCAGAAATTCAAATTAAAGGAAAATTGTGCGGCGCGCTGGAACCTGCGCGCTCCCCTGGAAAAGGCGTAAAGTATTCGGCACGGCAGATTTGGGGCTGCGCGAAGGTCTTTTCACGCCGGCAGGACAAGAGTTCAGGAGGGAAATCAATGAAAAAATTGCTGTCTTCAGTGCTGGTATTGCTATTGTGCCTGGGGATGACCCCGCCGGCTGCCGCTGAAATGGCTGTGGTAGGAGAGCGCACGACCATCAGCGCCGGCGCCGCGACCGGCGCCGTCAAGGAGGATGGCTCGCTGTGGATGTGGGGCCCGGCGACGATGCTGGGCAATGGCGCTGTGGGGAACGACAACTATGGCTACAGCGGGGATCATCCGATTCAGACCGTCCCGCTGAAGGTCTGGGACAGTGTGGTTTCTTTCAACTGCAATGGCAGGGTTGCTTCGGCCATCAGGGCGGACGGTTCCCTGTGGATGTGGGGAGATGTTCCGCTGATAGGTGCGGAGCGGCCGGCCGTAGTTACTGCTCCGATGAAGGTGATGGATGATGTGGCTGCCGTTTACAGCGACAACAATGTAGCTGTTATCAAAACTGACGGTTCTTTGTGGACATGGGGCTATGAAAACAGCTCTGGCGACCTGGGCAATGGAACGACGGAGCCCACCATGACGCCGGTAAAAATCTTGGACAACGTCGTTGCCTTCAGTAGCGCTATGGGCAGTTCTGCCGCCATCAAGAGTGACGGTTCGCTGTGGATGTGGGGACGAAACGATTACAACCAGCTGCTCAACGGCGGCGTGGGAAATGGATCTCTTAATCTGGGGCCGCGTGGAACCGTGTGGTTTCAAACCGTACCTGTGAAGGTCATGGATGATGTGGCTTGTGTCAGCTGCAGCGGAACGACCACTGCTGTCGTCAAGACCGATGGAACCCTATGGATGTGGGGAAGTAATTCCAGTGCTGCGCTGGGTGACGGGACTTATACTGACCGCCTGACTCCCGAAAAAGTGATGGACAATGTCTCTTATGTCACATCCTGCGGCGGGGCTGTTGCCGCTATTAAGACCGATGGTACGCTGTGGATGTGGGGAAGCGATGAATTTGGCCAGCAGCCCTATACGACCCGTTCGGTGACCACGCCCACAAAGGTGATGGACGACGTGGCAGCGGTCAGCCTGAATTTGCATGTAGCGGCGCTCAAAACCGATGGAACGTTGTGGATGTGGGGCTATAATCTGGAGGGCGAAGCTGGTGTAGGCAGCTGGGGCGACAACAATACGGTGCAGGACCCGACCCTGGTGCTTACCGATGTGGCTGTGCCGGTTTCTGCTGTGACACCTACGGCGCCTGCGGTGGCCGGGTTCAGTGATGTTCACGAGGACGATTATTACGCTGAGGCTGTCGCATGGGCCAAAGACGCCGGCGTCACCGGCGGGACATCGGCCACGACCTTCTCACCGGATAATACCGTGACCAGAGCTGAGGCCGTGACCTTCCTCTGGCGTGCGGCCGGGTCGCCGCAGCCGGCCTCTTCCGCCTCGCCTTTCAGTGATGTCGCAGATCCCGGCGCTTACTATTACAGCGCTGTGCTGTGGGCGGCAGAGCAGGGCATTACCGGCGGTGTTGGAGACAACCGGTTCGACCTCAACGGAACATTGACCTATGACCAGATTCTGGCCATGCTCTGCCGCGCGGCCGGAGAAGATGCCGCAGGAAGCGGCTGGTCCGACGCGGCCGTCAGCTGGGCGGCGGAAAACGGCCTGACAGACGGCCTGGATTTCACCGCAAGTGGGAACTGCCCCCGGTCTGATGTCGTTTACTGCCTGTGGAAACAGCTGGCCGAGTGACATACAATCACTGCGTAAAAGAAAATTGCCCTCTGCGGTCGTCGAACCGCAGAGGGCTTATTTTTTGTTTTGCCGGCACAGGCGCAGACCGGAGGGGGACGGTAGCACCGCAGGGCGAATCACCGTCCGCCCCGAGTTTTAAAGTTCCAGCTCGAGCAGGACAGGGCAGTGGTCGCTGCCGTAAACATCATTTAAAATGGCAGCTGTTTTGACATGGCCGCGCAGCCGGTCTGAGACCAGAAAATAGTCGATGCGCCACCCGGCGTTATTTTTACGCGCGTTGTAACGGTAGCTCCACCACGAATAGGCGCCTGTCGCATCGGGGTGCAGAAAACGGAAAGTGTCGGTGAATCCGGCCGCCAGAAGCTCGGTCATCTTGGCGCGCTCTTCGTCAGAGAAGCCGGCATTGCCGCGGTTGGGCTTGGGGTTTTTCAGGTCAACCTCCTGATGGGCGACATTGAGGTCGCCGCACACTACAACCGGTTTTTTAGCGTCGAGTGCGGTCAGCCATGCGCGGAAAGCGTCTTCCCACTCCATGCGATAGGGCAGGCGGGCCAAACCTTCCTGCGCGTTGGGGCTGTATGCCGTGACCAGGTAAAAGTCGGGGTATTCGGCCGTGATGACACGCCCTTCGCCGACATGTCGGGCATCGTCCATCTCAAAAACAACAGACAGCGGCTCGTGCCGCGTGAAAATGGCCGTGCCCGAATACCCTTTGCGCTCGGCAGAGTTCCAGTACTGATGATACCCGGGGGTCTGAACGTCAGCCTGCCCGGGCTGCATTTTGGTTTCCTGCAGGCAGATGCAGTCCGGAGCAGCGTTTTCCAAAAATTCGTAAAATCCCTTTTGAATACAGGCGCGCAATCCGTTGACATTCCATGAAATCAGCTTCATGACAGTTCCTCCTGTTCAAGTGCGTCCAGCTCTTTCAGCCACAGGTCGGCGCATGCATCGCTCGGCATGCGCCAGTCGCCGCGGGGAGAAAGGGTGACCGAGCCAATCTTGGGCCCGTCGGGCAGGCATGAGCGCTTGAATTGCTGGGCAAAGAAGCGGCGGTAAAAATTGCGCAGCCAGTGCAGCAGCGTTTGCCGGGAATAATCGCCGTCAAACGCCTTTTGCGCCAGAAACAGCACCTTGGCCGGCGAAAAGCCCCAGCGGATGATATAGTACAGGAAAAAATCGTGCAGTTCGTACGGGCCTACCAGGTCCTCGGTCTTCTGCGAGATTTCGCCGCCGCCCGGCGGCAAAAGCTCAGGGCTGACCGGTGTGTCGAGAATATCGAGCAGCACCCGGCGCAAATCATCGTCGCTCTGGGCGGCGACGGTGGCGACGATATGGCGCACCAGCGTTTTGGGCACACCGGCATTGACGCCGTACATCGACATGTGGTCGCCGTTGTAGGTGGCCCACCCAAGCGCCAGCTCGGACAAATCGCCGGTGCCGACGACCAGGCCGCCCGTCTGGTTGGCAATGTCCATGAGCACCAGCGTGCGCTGGCGGGCCTGGGCGTTTTCATAGGTGACGCTGTGGTCGTTTTCGTCGTGTCCAATGTCGCGGAAGTGCTGACGCACAGAATCGGTGATGTCGACGCAGCGCAGTGTGACGCCCAGCTGAGTGCACAGCTCTTCGGCGTTGCGGCGGGTGCGGGCCGTTGTGCCGAAACAGGGCATGGTGACGGCAATGACGTCGCGGCGGGGCAGGCCCAGCAGGTCAATGGCGCGGACGGCGACCAGCAGAGCCAGACAGGAATCGAGACCGCCGGAGATGCCGATGACAGCTGTTTTGGCGTGTGAGTGCTCGAGCCGCTTTTTCAGCCCCCGCGCCTGCATGGTCAGAATGGCCTCGCAGCGCTCAGCGCGCGCTGTGTCGTCGGACGGCACAAAGGGGTGCCGCGGAACAGCGCGGGTCAGCGTGCCGCCGCACAGCCCGGTTTCAAAGGGAATTTCACGGTACGGGCTGCCGGAAACAGCCGCAAAGGTGTTCATGCGGCGGCGCTCGTAAGCAAGGCGTTGCACGTCGATTTCAGATACAGCCATTTCGCCGGAAAAGGGCCTGGACTCGGCCAGAACAGCGCCGTTTTCGGCAATCAGATGGTGGCCGGAAAAGACAAGGTCCGTCGTGCTTTCATCAGCGCCTGCGCTGGCGTAGACATAGCCACAGACGCACCGGGCCGACTGTCCGGGAATGAGCTGACGGCGGTATTCGGTCTTGCCAACGGCCTCGTCGCTGGCCGAGCAGTTGATGATGACCGTCGCTCCGGCTGCGGCGTGACGCGATGAAGGCGGGCTGGGGACCCAGAGGTCCTCGCAGATTTCGACAGCCAGCTTCAGCTCGGGCAGGTCCTGGCTGCAAAAGAGCAGGTCGGTCCCGAACGGAACGGCTTCGCCCCCCAGCTTGAGCTCAGACAGGCCGGCCGGCGCAGGAGAAAAATGGCGCAGCTCGTAAAACTCGCCGTAATTGGGAATGTGGGTCTTGGGCACCACGCCGAGCACCCTGCCGCCACACAGCACGGCAGCGCAGTTGTAGAGCTTGCCATGCTGGCGCAGCGGCACGCCGGCGACCACGAGCATATGCCGGCCGCGGGTGGCGGCGGCAATGCGCAGCAGGGCCTGTTCGGCTGCACGAAGCAGAGGTTCCTGCAAAAACAGGTCGCCGCAGGTATAGCCGGTAATGCACAGCTCGGGCAGGGCCAGCAGGGTCACGCCGTGTGCAGATGCCTCGTCGATGGCGCCGATGATGGACGACGTGTTGAAATCGCAGTCAGCGACGCGCAGCGCGGGCGCGCAGGCCGCGGCGCGGACAAATCCGTATTTCATGGGCAGAATCCTTTCTGTGTCAATCTGCCCTTATTATACCCTTGTCAAGATTTTTTGGCAATTCCCCTTTGAATGTGGTATACTGAAAAAATCACGGCAGTACACCGGCCTCTGGAGATGAAACGGGGGAGAGCACATGATAGAAGTCACTCTGTATGACTGCGCTGATGATGCGCAGATTGCCTTTGTCATTATGGCGGCGCGGTACCGGGGGAAGTGGGTGCTTTGTGTGCACCGGGAGTGGAATACCTTTGAGTGTCCGGGCGGACACCGCGAATCGGGCGAGACTGTTCTGCAGGCGGCCCGGCGTGAGTTGTGGGAAGAGACGGGCGCACAGGAGTTTGATTTGACGCCGGTCTGTACTTACTCGGTGCGCCGGGACGGGCAGACGACCTGCGGGATGCTGTACGCCGCTGAAATCACTAGGCTGGGCCCGCTGCCGCCGATGGAAATCGAGCGCATCGAACTGTTTGACCAGCTGCCGGATAAAGAGCGCTGGACCTATGCTGAGATACAGCCTCTGCTGGTAAAAAAGGTCATGGAGCTGGGACTGGCGAAATAGAATACACATAAAAGCAGTGCTTTTTTGACCGGGGTATGGTATACTATCAAATATGAAAAACTGGAAAGAAACTGTAAAACACTGCACGCTCTGCCCGCGGCAATGCGGTGCGGACCGGACTGCGAGGACCGGATTCTGCGGCGTGGGAGCACAGGTGCGCGTGGCGCGGGCGGCGCTGCATCAGTGGGAAGAGCCCTGCATCAGCGGGCAGCGAGGCACCGGAGCGGTCTTTTTTTCGGGGTGCACGCTGCGCTGCTGTTTTTGCCAGAATGCCGCGCTGAGCGCCAAAGCTTTTGGCCGCGACATCACGCTAGAGCGTCTGGGATCGATTTTTCTCGAGCTGCAGCAACAGGGGGCGCAGAGCCTGTCGCTCATCAGCCCGACGCCCTTTGCGCCCCATATTGCACAAGCGCTGGCCGACGTGCGCGGCCGCCTGCACATTCCCGTGGTCTGGAACACCGGCGGCTACGAAAAGGCCGAGACACTCGCGATGTTCGAGGGCCTGGTGGACGTTTACCTGCCCGACCTCAAGTACAAAAGTGCAGAATTGTCGGCCCGGTACTCATCGGCTCCCGATTACTTTGAGCGCGCCGGCGAGGCGCTGCGCGAAATGGTCCGGCAGACGGGAAAGCCGCAGTTTTCGCCCGAGGGGATTCTGCTCAAAGGGACGCTGGTGCGCCACCTCGTTTTGCCCGGCGCATGGCGTGACGGCGAAGCGGTCATGCAGTGGCTGGCACAGACTTTCCCGCAGGGGCAGATTCTGGTCAGTGTGATGAGTCAGTACACCCCGTCCTTTGTGCAGGGCGATTTCCCTGAACTTAAACGGAGAGTGACGACATACGAATACCGGAAAGTCCTTGAACAGGTGCAGGAGCTGGGACTTGAGGGCTATTGTCAGGACCGCTCGTCTGCAAGTGCAGACTACACCCCCGACTTTGATTTGACCGGCGTTGAGCCATCAGTATAACGGAAAAGAAAACCCGCAAGAAAAGGAGTATGATTGTCATGCAGCGAAAAATCGACCAGTGGTTTGAAGAGCACCGCGACGAGATGGTGCAGGATATCATGCGGCTGTGCCGTATCCGCAGTGTGCGCGAAGAGAGCCGCGAGGGCATGCCCTATGGCGAGGGCCCGGCCCGCGTGCTGGCTGAGGCGCTGTCCATGGCCGAGGGCATGGGCTTTGCCACGCGCAATTATGAAAATTATGTCGGTACAGTCGACTATAACGACAAAGAGACCGAGCTTTTGATTTTGGCACATCTGGATGTCGTGCCCGAGGGCACCGGATGGACGGTCACCGAGCCGTATGCGCCCAAGGTGGTCGACGGCAGGCTGTATGCCCGCGGATCAGCCGACGACAAGGGGCCGGCAGTCGCGGCGCTGTACGCGCTGCGCGTCCTGCGCGAGCTTGACGTTTCGCTCAGCCGAAATGTGCGCCTGCTGCTCGGCACGGACGAAGAACGGGGCTCGTCGGACCTGAAATACTATTTTGAGCGCGAGAAAGCACCGCGCCACAGCTTTTCGCCCGATGCGTCCTACCCGGTCTGCAATGTCGAAAAGGGCAGCTTCGGCGGTTCGTTTACCGCTGAATGGGCCGAGAGCGCCGCGCTGCCGCGCATTGTGTACGCCAAAGGCGGACAGACATCCAACGTCGTCCCGCGTGACGCCGAGGCAGTGGTTGAGGGCTTGTCGGTTCCCGAGGTGGATGCCGTGGCCCGCGCCTATGCGGACAAGACCAAAGCCCGGTTTACTGTGACAACGTCCGAGGACGGCAAGGGCGTCAAAATCACCGTGCTGGGAGAGGGAGCGCATGCCTCGACGCCGGAAAAGGGAAACAATGCCGCGCTTGCGCTGGTTGAGATGCTGTGCGGTCTGCCGCTTGCCCCCTGCGAGGGCGTCGAGCGCCTGCGCGCTGTGGCTGAGATCTTCCCCCACGGCGACGGCGCGGGCCAGGCGGCCGGCGTCGCTCAGAGCGACGAAATTTCGGGCGCGTTGACACTTAACATCGGCATTTTTGAATACACGCTGACCGGTCTGCGCGGTGTCATCGACAGCCGTGTGCCTGTCTGCGCCAATGAGGACAACATGTCCCGCGTGCTCGAGCGGCGTCTGGCCGATCGCGGACTGACATTGTCGACGACAAAAATGCGCGCGCCGCACCACACGCCGGCCGATTCGCCGCTGGTCCGCACGCTGCTGCATGTGTACGAAGAGGTCACCGGCCAAAAGGGATATTGCTATTCCATGGGCGGCGGCACCTATGTGCACAACATCGAGGGCGGCGTCGCCTTTGGCTGCGCGAAAGAAGAGGTTGACAATCATATGCACGGCCCCGATGAGTTTGCCGTGGTTGAAGACCTGGTCGAAAGCGCGCGGATGTTTGCGCGCGTCATTGTGGGCATGTGCGGCTGAGCATGAAAAAAAGCAGGCGGTCAATCTGGCCGCCTGCTTTGGCATCACAGCTGTGTTTCGTCATAGTGGGCACGTACGCCGCCGATGAACTTGGGCCTTGTGCGGGCGCAGACAACATGGGCTTCGCCAATCTGCCTGACCGGTGTGCGCACGGGTACGGCGACATGGCGCAGGTGCATACCAATCAGCGTGTCACCGATGTCGATGCCTGCGTGCCCCGCGATGTGCTCAACTGCGACAGGGTGTTCAAACGCAGCGTAGGCCGCAGTGGCAAACGATCCGCCCGCTTTGGGCTGTGGCACGACATTGACCGGATCGAGTCCGTATTTTTCTGCCGCCGCCGCTTCGATGATAATGGCGCGGTTGAGGTGCTCGCAGCACTGGGCGGCCAGATACAGGCCGTGCTGCCGGGCCGCAGCGTACAGTTCATCAAAAATAGCGCTTGCCACCTCGGGCGAGGAATGTGAGCCAATCTTTTGGCCCAGAACTTCACTTGAGGAACACCCGACGACCAGAATATCTCCTTCGCGCAGGCGTGCAACCTCGAGCAGCGCGTCGGCGACGGCGCGGGTCTGAGAACGAATGGTGTCCAACATACAAAGACCTCCTAAGCGGTGTATCCGGCGTAGTAAACGGATATCAGGTAATAAAGCAGCAGCGTGATCGCCAGCAGGGTGATGGCTGCGGCAAAAATTGTGACAACATAAACGCGCGGGTCAGTGCCCTGGTGCAGCGGACGCTTATAGCGCGCTTTCATTTTGCGGTAAGTGAAAATGCCGACCAGGATGGGCGGCAGATAATTGATGGCATAAATCAGGGCCGATTGCAAAGGGGACATGCTCCACTTCCTTTCCGGCTGTTAAAGGCCGCTGCCATTAGTATAAACCATGCGCGCGGCTCTGTCAAAGGAGAAAACCAATGGAACGTGAAAAGTACATGCGCATGGCGCTGGCGCTGGCGCGGCGCGCGCGGGATGAGGGCGAGGTACCGGTCGGCTGCGTCGTCGTGTGCGATAGCACGGTGGTCGGCCGGGGCTGGAACCGCCGCGAGCAGACACAAAACGCTCTGGAGCATGCAGAGATGATGGCGCTGGGCGAGGCCTGCCGCACGCTGGGCCGCTGGCGGCTGGGCGACTGCCGCCTGTTCGTCACCCTCGAGCCGTGCCCCATGTGCGCAGGCGCCATTTTGAACGCCCGCGTAGGCGAGGTATGCTATGGTGCGTCAGACCCGGACTACGGCGCCTGCGGCGGCGTCATCAATCTGTTTGAAGAGGCTTTTCGGCACCGCCCGCGCCTGTACGGCGGCGTGCTGCGGCAGGAGTGTGCCGCTCTGCTCAGCAGCTTTTTTGTCGATTTGCGGGCATCTTCGCAGGAAAAAGAAAAGATTTAATACTCTTGTAATATGCGAAAGCTGATTTTTTAATATCTCTCGGTTATACTATAGTTGAGAGCAAGGCAAGAACAGTTTTTTCTTTTTCTCCCTCTAATTCTTCACACGAAAGGGCCGGCAGATTCCTGCCGGCCCTTTCATGTTGCCACAGAGAAGAGCGGGCTGCGAATACTGGGTATTTTCGCGGTTCATGCGGGAGAAAATATTGACGGAAAATCGCCCAAAGCGTTCGGAAATTGTTTACATATTTTCTTGCCCCAGCCTCTTGACATCCCATCGAATTGTGGTAAACTGATATTAGCACTCGAGGGAGTTGAGTGCTAACCGTCATAAAGGAGGCGGAACCATGGAGCTCCCGGAGAGAAAGCGCCAAATACTCAAGGCCATTGTGGAAAGCTACATCGAAACGGCGGAGCCGGTCGGCTCCAAGATGATTGCAGGAATCTTTTCGCAGCCCATTTCTTCGGCAACCATTCGAAATGAAATGAGTGAGCTCGAGGAGCTGGGGTTTCTCGAAAAGCCGCATGTGTCGGCCGGGCGCGTACCGTCGTACGCCGCTTACCGGCTGTATGTCGATGAGCTGATGGACCGTTACCGCATCACGACCGGCGAGATTGAGCGGCTGCAGGCTGCCATGCGCAGCCGGCTGCGTGAGCTGGACAATATCATGGTCAACGCGTCGCGCATTGTGTCGCACTTTACCGACCATACCTCGGTGTCGATTGTCGACCGTGCGGGAGGCGCCAGCGTCAGAAAAGTGCAGCTCATCGCGATTGACGACATGACCTATGCCGCTGTGCTCGTTACGGAAAATGACGCGCGCAGCAAAGTGCTGCGTCTGCCCGCCCCGCTGCCCGGCAGCGAGGCTTCGGTGCTGGAGCGAGCCTTAAACCTCGCTATCAGCGAGGAGCGCCTGGCCGAGCTGGTGTCCGGGCTGCGCGCCATGACAGCGCCGGGCAACGGCGCGTTGTTTTTGGCCGAAAAGGTGCTTGAGCAGGTCCGCGAAATGGAAGGTGAAAACCACAGCGCCGACGTCTATGTCGACGGGGCGGCCCGTCTTTTGAGCAACCGTGAATACCAGGACCCGGAAAAGGCGCGCGATCTGCTCGACTATCTGTCTGACAGACAGAAGATGGGTGAGCTTGCGCGCGACGAGATTCCCTATGTCGTCAACATCCGCATTGGACCGGAAAATACCGAGCCGCGTCTGCACGATGTCAGCTTTGTCTTTACCGCTTATGATTTGGACGAGCGAACGCGCGGTATTGTCGGCGTCATCGGTCCGACGCGCATGGATTACGCACGCACGATTGCGCGGCTGTCGGCCATTGCGTGGCAGCTTTCCCGTCTGGCGTCGGGTGAAAACGCCAAATACAAGCTGAAAGAATCAGGTGAAGCGCATGGAGGAAAATAAAAAAGAGACTGCGGCCTGCCAGCCGGAAGCGGACGAACAGCCCGCGGGTGCCGCGCAGGCTGAACCGCAGGCACCTGCTGACCGCGAGGCAGAGCTGATAGCGCAGCTGAATGAGCTGGATGATCGCTATAAACGAATGCTGGCTGAATATGACAATTTCCGCAAGCGCAGCGGGAAAGAGCGCGAGGGCGTTTTTGCCGATGCTTTTTCCGCGGCAGTTTCCCTGTTCCTGCCGGTGCTCGACAACCTGGAGCGCGCAGCGCAGCAGACATGTCAGGACGCTGAGTATCAAAAGGGCGTCGAGATGATGGTCAAGCAGTTTTACGAGATTCTGGATAAGTCGGGCGTCAAACCGCTCGGCGAAGTCGGCGAGGATTTTGACCCGGCTCTGCACAACGCCATCATGCACGTCGAGGACGAGAGCCTGGGCGAGAACAAGGTGTGCGAGGTGCTGCTGCGCGGCTTTGTGCGCGGCGACCGCGTCATTCGTCATGCCATGGTCAAGGTCGCAAACTGACTGGCATGCCTGAAATCTGTTAAAAATAAAATGAAGATAGAACGTCTGGAGGAAACACACTATGTCTAAAATCATTGGCATTGACCTTGGT
>DVMR01000076.1 GCA_018714845.1 Candidatus Ventrousia excrementavium | reverse complement strand
CGATCGAGTGCGTGGCGTTGCAAACCTTCAGGCACAGATGGCGCTCCTGCTGATGCAGAGACACCGAGATGTCGCTGCCCGCGTCAGAGTATTTCAGCGCATTGTCGAGCAGAATGGACACCAGCTGACGCAGGGATTTTTCGTCACCGCGCAGGGTGAGCATGGGTTCAACATCGATGGCAAGCGACTTGCCCTGTGCCGAGGCCAGCGCCTGAAAGGACTGGGCCAGCTCGCTTACGAGATCGGAAAAAGGAAACTCAATCATGGGCAGCTGGTCCTGCAGCTCTTCGATGCGGGCCAGATAAATGAGGTCGCTCGTCAAATCGGCCAGACGCCGGGACTGGGTCTGAATGTCCCGCAGCCACTCGTTGTCTCCAATCTCCATTTCCAGAAGCTGCGCATCGGCATCGATGATGGTGATGGGAGTCTTGATTTCGTGGCCGGCGTCAGTGATGAAACGGCGCTGCTTTTCATAGCTTTCAGAAATTGGACGGACAAAGCGCTTGGACAGCAGAACAACGAGCAGCAGAACAGCGAGCAGCCCCGCCAGACTGACCCAGCAGCTGGTGCCGAGAAAATCCCGGGCGTTGGTCAGACTGCGCCAGCAATCGAGAAAAATGATGTGATACCCGCCCTGCTCATCAGATTGTGCGTAATAGCGATAATCTCCTGCAAAGCCGTATTCATCGCCGCGCCGCACAGCTCTGAGCGCGTAGTCGGCCGCAGTTTCGTCGTCAATGGCGGCAATACGGGCGGTATCGGTCGAGACGACACTGCCGTCGCTGGCAAGCTCTACGGAAAAATAGCGCGATTCGAAAGGCAGCTCAGGTGACATGGGGCGCGGGCCGGGCCAGTCCTCGAACGGCGGTCCGGAAGATGGGAAGGTCCCGCCGTGATCGGACAGAAAGGTCAGGATACCGTCAGCTTCACGTGCGACACGCCGGAAATTGAACAGGTTGATGCTTCCGACAATAACAATGAGCACCAGCAGCAGTGACAGCATAGATACGGCAATCAGCCGCATCTGCAGCTTTTTAATCATGCCCGCGCCTCCAGCGAATAGCCGGCGTTGCGCGTCGCGCGGATTTCAACGTCAGCGCCCAGGGCGGCCAGCTTCTTGCGCAGGTATGAGATGTAGACCCATACCACGTTGAGCTCGGCATTGCTGTCATAGCCCCAGATGCGCTCCAGAAAACGCTCGGACGGGATGAGCTGACGGGGATTGTTCATCAGAAGCTCGAGCATCTGAAACTCTTTGTTGGCCAGTCGGAAGCTGCCGGTCGGCGACGACAGCTCAAAGGTCGTGCGGTCAAGCGTGATGTTGCCGACCTGAATGCGCGAGGTTGGCTGTGCGGTCTGGCTGCGGGTCATGGCCCGGATGCGGGCCAGCAGCTCGGCAGTGGAAAAGGGCTTGGTCAGGTAGTCGTTGGCGCCTGAGTCCAGACCCTCGACCTTGTCGCTGATTTCAGACTTGGCCGTCAGAATGAGTACGGGCAGCCGGCTGCCCCTTGCGCGCAGCGTGCGCAGTACAGTCAGTCCGTCCAGCTTGGGCATCATCAGGTCCAGAATCAGCCCGTCATAGTTGCCGGCTTCAAGGTAGGCCAGGGCCTCTTCACCGTCGTACACGGCGTCGACTGAATAATGACTGTGCTGCAAGATGGCGACAATGGCGCGCGAAAGAGAGCGTTCGTCCTCGGCCAGCAGTAAGCGCATGGCGCGTCACCTCCTGCTTTATATTTTTGCGCCTCAACCTTAAATCAAGATAAAAAACTGCCTTAAATCAATGGCATTATACCATATAAACACTAAAAAGGCACGGCTTTTCAGCGCCGAAAAACGAAAAGCGTCGAAGCGGACGGGAAAATATCGACATCCTGTTTTTTCCTTTTAGGTTCATTTAAGGTAAGGGGGGTATGATTGGCCTACACTGGTTGAAACGGAGGGTTTTTATGAAATCGATGACAGCGCCCGGAAGCGGCGCGGCAGAGCCCGCGAATGATAAAAAGACGTGGTGGCGCCGGAAAGAGCCGACGCACAGCCAGAAACCGGGGAAAAAGATACGCCCGCGCGGCAGATGGAAGAAAAAGCTGGTCATCTGTGTGATTGTCGCCGTATTGCTGGCCGGTTCAGCCAGCGGACTGTATCTGCTCTTTGGAAGCGAGGAAGAACAGGTGCCAGTCACCGGTACATTGACTTACGGCACACTCAATGAGGCGATAGAAGGATCGGGCACCACGACACCGGCTGATTCGGTGACCTATGAAATCAGCGGCACGGTGCTTGAATGGCATGTCGAGGAGGGCCAGAGTGTCGAGGCAGGCGACCTTTTGTATGTGCTCGACTCGTCAGAGGCTGAGGATGAGCTTTTGGAATACGAGGTCGAGCTCGACGAGGTGTATGAACAGGTGAGCGAGCTGCAGGAAAATATCGCAAACCAGCGCGTCACTGCCGATTTTTCAGGCCGCATTGAAGAGGTACAGGTCGAGGCGGGCGACAATGTCCAAAACGGGACGGTGCTGGCTACGCTTATCGACGACAGCACCATGAAGGCCACTCTGTATTTCAGTTACTCCTTTCAGGACGTTATCCGCACCGGCATGTCGGTCACTTTGTCGGTTCAGGACCAGATGCTGACGCGAACGGGCACTGTGACGGATGTGCAGTATGTCGACTACGTCACACCTGAGGGCATGGAATGCTTTGCCGTGACAGTCAGCGTTGACAATCCCGGCTCATTTACCGAGGGAACGACGGTGACCGGCTGGCTGACGGACAGCACAGGCAGCGAAATTTATGCCGCCGGTGATGCCTCGCTTGAGTACAACCAATCGCAGACCATTACATCCGGCGCATCAGGAGAGCTGACGCAGGTCAATGTGACCAATTACGGACGCGTCGAGGAGGGTGACCTGCTGTTCACCATAGACGCTTCGGAGTACGAGACCCAGCTTGAAACACTGCAGAAGCAGATTGATAACTATGAAAAGAATATCGCAGACCTGCAGGAAGAGATTGATACCGAGTACACCCGCTATGCCGATATCAGCGGCCAGGTTGTTTCGGCCTATTACAGCACCAACTGGATGACCGGCACTGACACGGGCAGCATTTCCATCTACAATCAGGAATCCATGGAAATTTCAATCAATGTCGACGAGCTTAATGCAGATTATCTGGAAGAGGGCATGGAAGTTACCGTCTACCGGACCACGTCGTCCGATACGGTCTATTATCCGGCCACGCTGACGTATCTCAGCCTCGAGGCGACGTCAAACAGCAGCGGCGTCAGCACCTTTGCCGCGACTATTACCATTGACTCTCAGGGTGAGCTGTCTTCGGGCGTCACGGTATACTATGCTATCGACACCAGCGGAGGAGATGCGCTGACCGAGACCGTTCTGGCCCCGCTCAACGCGCTGTGCACCTATGACGACGGGTACTATCTCATCATTCGCTCTGACAGCCGGCCGGAAAACGCCATCGACCCTGCGGAGACCGGCGGTAGCGTCACCGATTATCCGGACGGTTACTATGCCGTGCCGGTCGAGGTCGGCGACTATAACGAAAACTATATCCAGATTCTTTCGGGCGCTGAGCAGGATCAGGAGGTCTTTTTACGATACCAGAACAGCGCACCGTCAGGCGGTGACTCGACGTCTACTGTTGAAGGTGAAGACGGACAAAGCAGTATGCCGGGCGGCGGAATGCCTGATTTCGGCGGCGGCGGAAACTTCAACATGCCGGGCGGCGGTGGAGCACCCAACATGCCGGGTGGGCGGAACTGAGGAATGGCCATGCAGCTGATAGAAATTAACGAGCTTTATAAAATTTACGCCGAGGGCATGGAAAACGAGGTCCGGGCGCTGGACGGGGTCAGTCTGTCCATTGACTACGGCGAGTTTGTCGCCATTGTCGGCGCATCGGGCTCGGGCAAGTCGACCATGATGAACATTCTGGGGTGCCTTGACATTCCCACCTATGGCGAATATATGCTGGACGGCACGCCCATCGCCCACCGCACAGAGCGTGAACTGGCCGACATCCGCAGCCGCAAGATCAGCTTTATCTTTCAGGGATATAACCTGATTCCGTCGCTGTCAGTGTGGAAAAACGTCGCCCTGCCCATGACCTATCAGGGGGTGCGCCCGGCTGAGCGCTACCGCCGCGCGCTGGAAGCGCTCGACGCCGTCGGCATCACGGCCAAGGCCGAAAGCCGGCCGGCCCAGCTTTCAGGCGGACAACAGCAACGTGTTGCCATCGCCCGCGCCATCGCGACAAAGTCGCCCATCATCATGGCTGACGAACCGACCGGCGCGCTTGACAGCAAAACCGGCCAGCAGGTTCTGGACATTCTGCGCGAGCTGCACCAGGGCGGTACAACAGTCATTCTGATCACTCACGACAACGGTATTGCGGCCAAAGCCGAACGGGTGGTGCGCCTGCAGGACGGCCATATCACCGAGGACTACCTCAATACGCCCGATGAGTCCCGGCCCCTCAACGAAAATATCTAGGAGGTGCAGTGGTGGATTCTGTACTGATGGCCTTTGAGTCCATAAAAGACAAAAAGGTGCGCTCTTTTCTGACCATGCTGGGCATCATTATCGGTGTCGGCGCGGTGCTGATACTGGTGTCGGTCGTGCAGGGCTACAACGCCGACCTGACCGCCTACTATGAAAAGCAGGGCGTCAACAAGGTCAATGTCAGCATCATCAATTTTGACCGCACCAACACGGTCGATCAGTCAGGCGAGTTCATGGACTGGGTCAGCGAGAGCCTTTCTGACCAGATTGCCGGCGTCACCCCCAGCACCTCGACATCGGGCACGCTGAAGTACTACAGCAATACCAGCGACACGGCGGTCATCTATTTCGGCAGCGAGCAGTGGTCGGCCTGCAACAACTACACCCTTGACGAAGGCCGGGACCTGCTGACTGAGGACATCGACGCCCGCAGCCGGGTCTGCGTTATCGGCTCCTATGTGGCCGACGAGCTGTTCGGATTTCGCGACGCAGTGGGCGAGACGCTGATGGTCAACGGCACGCCCCTGACCGTTGTGGGAACCTTTTATCAGAAGGACGGAGGCGAGGAATCGTCCATGGACGACGCCATTGTCGTGCCGTATACTCTGAACCGGCAGATGCTGGGCACCGATTCGGTCACCGAGTTCACTGTCAAGGTGACATCGTCGACAGGCATGTCGGCAGTCATTGCGGCCGTTGAGGACTGGCTGGCGGAAAATATCAACACAAACACGAGTGAATATACCGTTGAAAACGGCAACGACGCCATGGAAGCGGCAGAGGATGAAACAGCGTCGCTGCAGGTAGTGCTGGGCGGCGTTGCGGGCATCGCACTTTTGGTCGGCGGCATCGGCATCATGAACATCATGCTGGTCACTGTCACCGAGCGCACGCGTGAAATCGGCATTAAAAAAGCCATCGGAGCGCAGCGCAGCGTCATTATTTCACAGTTTCTGGTCGAATCGACCGTTTTGTCGGGGTGCGGCGGAGTCATCGGCATTTTCATCGGTTACTCCGGATCGCTGATTCTGGGCAAAGCCATTTACGATATGATTCTGCTGCCTGATACCTGGATGACGGTCGCCGCCTTTGCCTTTTCACTGGCCATGGGAGTGGGCTTTGGCATGTACCCGGCCGTCAAGGCGTCGGCACTGCAGCCGGTTGACGCTTTGCGGGCTGACTAAACACAGACAGGAGTGAGACCCATGAAAAAATCTCTTATCGCAATGGTGCTCTGCTTTGCACTGTGCCTGCTTGCCCTGGCGGGCGGCGCAGAGGCCGCCTTTACAGATATTTCGGACCCCGAGATGGCAACGGCCGCCGCCGTGCTGCAGGGGCTGGGCATCGTCTCGGGCACCTCGAGTACGACCTTTGAGCCGGACGGCACACTGACCCGTGCCGAGCTGTGCACCATGGCGGTCAACGCCATGGGCCTGTCCGGGCAGGTCAGCACCTACAGCCGCCGGACGCTGTTTTCTGACGTGCCGGCCTCGGCATGGTACAACGGCTATGTCAATCTTGCGGCGAGCGAGGGCATCATTTCAGGCTATGGCGATGGGACCTTTGGCCCGGACGACCCGGTCACTTATGGACAGGCGGCTACCATCCTGCTGCATCTGCTCGACTACACGTCAGCCGAAGTCGGCTCGGTCTGGCCGCAGGATTACACCAGCTATTGCGATGCCCTCGGCCTGTCTGACGGGCTCGGGCTGACGGCCTACCAGTCCATTACACGCGGTCAGGCCGCGGTGCTGCTGTACCGTACAATCAGGCAGACGATGAACGGCAGCCAGCAGGCGTTTTATGAGACCATCGACGGCGTCGCCTCTACAGCAGATGTTATTTTGCTTGAAACCGGCGCCGAGCACGGCGGCAGCACCGGCCTGCTTATGACCTATTCACTGAACGGGACAGACGGGCTGGCCTATTATTCGCAGAGCAGGACCCAAAGCGAAGTGCTGGAAGGCAGCATGGGCACTCTGCTGCTCAACAGCGCCGGGCAGGTCATGGGATTTGTGCCTGAGGACGGCGACAGCATCGAGCTGACCATTGCAGACGCAACGGCGTCAGTGCTGACGGCGCAGGACGGGACGGAATACCGCATCTCGTCAGGAGCGATTGTCGTGTCCGGGGGAGAAAGCACATCATACAGCACGAGCGGATATCTGGAGCTTGACAGCCGTGCGGGCCGAACAGCGCGGCTGTACCGCGACGCTGACGGTGCGGTCATCTGTATTTACCTGGCCGGTGGAACGCTGTCGACATCGGATGCGGCGGTGGCTGAGACGACGTCAGCAGCCAGCTCGCTGGCCCGTGCACTGGGCATTACAAACAGGACCTATACGATCACCAAAAACGGCGCAGCCGCGACGGAAGATGATTTGGCGCGGTATGACGTCGGCTATTATGACGCGGCGGCGGGCGTGCTGTGCGTATCTGATTACCGTCTGACCGGTTATCTGACAAATGCCTCACCCAACGTCACGGCGGCCGAAACAGTCACTGTGGCGGGCTGCACCGTCGAAGTGCTTGAATGTGCCTGGGACACGCTGGGCAGCATGGACCTGGGCGACCGCGTCACTCTGCTGCTGACGGACGACGGCAAGGTGGCGGCGGCCTACTCGTCGTCCCGCCTGTCGGCTGAGATGATTGGCGTGCTGGCCGAGGACGGGCGCAGCGTCACCCTGTGCGACAGCGGGCTGACGTTGTCAGCCGACACCATGTCATATGATGAGTCGTCACTCGGCGGACTGGTCCGCGTACAGGCGACCTCGGCCACGGCGCTGTCCTGCCACGTTCCGTCAAGGGACGGGGCGAAAATAGACCTTGCAGCCAATACGCTGGGAAGCCGCGAGCTTGCACCCTCATGTGCCACTTATGAGTGGGCGGGCACCGGATATGTTTACGACCTCGAGGGAAGCCAGGGACAGGCGTCATCGGACCTGAGCGCCATTGACTGGACGGACAGCATTTCATCCAGCGCGGTCAGCTATTACCGCGTCAACGAGGCCGGACAGGTCGACGTGATTCTGCTCGAGTCAGTGACCGGAAACTGTTATGAGTACGGCAGGCTGACCCTGTACCCCGACGAAGCGGGCATCAACCTGGGCACCAGCGGGATGGATGCTTATAACAGCGCTGCCACGCTGACCAACAGCAGCGGCACCAGTGAAAAATACCTCTGCACCATCGCCAGCAGTACGAATGGCTACGTCGGCATCGTACTGGGGCAAACCGATTACGGCTATCAGCGGGTATACAGCATCCAGAAGCTGACCCGGTCCGGCACTGTGACAAGCGACGACTTTTTCACACAGGACGGCAACTGGTATGCCGAGTGTGGCATTGCCGAGGTGCGCATTTCGGATAAGGTGCAGATTTATCTCAGCGGCTCCGGGCTGTGGCTCGAGGGCACCGAAGGTCTGGAAACCGTGCTGGCTGACGGCTATGTGCTGACCGCCTACATCGATCGAGCCGCGTCGAGCGGCGGCCAGGTGCGTCTGCTTGTAGCCGACGGCAGCAACTGAGCGGGATTCCTTCATATAAAGCCTCCGTACCGTGCCTGGTACGGGGGCCGTTTTTGCCTGGGAAGTATCAGCGGAGAGGCTCGGCCGGGGCACCGGTAAAGCCGAGCAGTGTATCGGCGGCGTCGCGCCAGACCTGCATTTCGCCTTCGTTCAGAATCTCGTGGCGCAGTCCGGGATACAGCTTTTGCGTCACCTGTCGGTAGCCGCGCCGGCGCAGATGCTCGCCTGCAGCGGCAAAGCGCGCGTCGCTGACGCGGCAGGGGTCATCGCCGCCTGAGATGAAGTGAATGGGCATGGACGGATTGGCCATTTGCCAGCCCGAGTCGCTGTAACACTCGACCATCAGGTCGAAAAGTGATTCAAAGCCGTTGATGGTAAAGACAAAGCCGCACAGGGGGTCTTTATTGTAGGCGGCCACAGTGGCGGGATCGCGGCAAATCCAGCCGTTGAGGCCGTGGCCGCCCGCCATGCGGTTAAAAGTGCCGAACATCAGGGATGCGAGCAGGGGACTTTTATGCTTTTGCGCCCCTAAAGCGGTTAGCATATGACAGTAGGCGCGTCCAAAGGTCACGCCCGGATTGTACCCCGGGCAGCCACAGACAATCAGGCCGTCGAGCCGGTCGTCCCACCGCCGCGCATAACAGCGCGCGGCGAGCGAGCCCATGCTGT
Organism: Candidatus Ventrousia excrementavium; assembly: GCA_018714845.1. Classification (GTDB taxonomy): domain Bacteria; phylum Bacillota; class Clostridia; order Oscillospirales; family Butyricicoccaceae; genus Ventrousia; species Ventrousia excrementavium. Next base: position 13,506 of record DVMR01000076.1, on the reverse strand, counting down.
GCCCGAACAGCAAAAGGGGCAGCCCGGGGAAGCGGGCGGTAAAAAGCTCGGTCACCTGACGCAGGTCCTGCAAAATCCCTTCGGCGCCCTGGCCCTTGGCCCCAAACCAGCCCAGATCGCGCTCGCTGCGGACGCTGTGGCCGTGGCCGCGGTGGTCATTGATGACGCAGGCAAAGCCCTGCGCGGTCAAAAACTCCATAAAGGGCAGGTACCGTTCCTTGTATTCGCTCATACCGTACGAAAACTGCACCAAAGCCCGAGGGGTCTCCTCGGGCAATGTGAGCAGTATGGAAAGGGGTGTGCCGTCAAACTGCGATGCAACAAGCAATGTCTCGGTCTTCACTGGCGTTCACCGTCCAGTCTGCGGTAGACGCCGGCACGCTCCAGCGCGGGCCGAAGCGCAATGGCCAGCACCGCCGACACGGCCGCGGCCAGCGCGGCATTGAAAAGGGACACAGAGCCCTTTGTGACAACGACGGTCCAGACCGTCGCCCATTCGGCGCGCATGACAAAATATTCAACGATAATGGTTTTGCCGATGTACAGAGCGGTGTAGCTGACAGCACCGACAATGGCAGCCGCGATCAGGCGGGGCGGTTTGGCGTGCCGCGCTCCGCCGCGCCCGGCCAGTGTGCCCGCGATAAAGGCCATGGCGAACTTCAGAATAAAGGTAATCCAGAACTCGGGGGCAAAGGCGGGGTCCATCAGGTCGTAGATGGCCGACCCGATGCCGGCAGCCAGGCCGCCTGTCAACCCGCCGAACAGCAGGCCGGAAAGGACGCACATGACGTTGCCGAAGTGCAGCATGGTTTTTCCCAGCGGCGTGGGAATGTCGATGTGCAGAAAGTAAGTGGCCACGAAAACCATGGCAGCCATCAGGCCGATAACGGCCAGACGTTCCGTGCTGAAATAACGATGGCGATTCATGATGTCCTCCCTATTTGCGAGCAGGCAGAATGCCGGACAGGGCCTTGCGCACAACGGGCAGCAGAACAATGAAAATCACTGCGGCCAGCGCCGACTGGATGATGTTAAAGGGGATGCCGGCAGCGGCGCCCGCGATACCGTACAAAATGGCACTTGAAGCAAAATACAAAGCGACGTTGACGATGCCGGCAATCAGCCCGGCCAGAGCCATACGCCCGCGGCCGCAGTCCGGGGAGCACAACCTGTTGACGATTGCGGCCATGACGGCTTTGATGACAAAGGTAAACGGCGCCCAGATGGCATAAGAGGCCAGCACGTCGGCCAGCGCTGCGCCGACAGCGCCTGCCGCTACAGCATAGGGGAGCGGAAGCAGCGCGGCGGCCAGATACAACACGCCGTCGCCGATGTGGATGTATTCTGTCGTGGCGGGCACGGGCAGTTTGACAAACATGGTGCACACCAGAATGAGCGCGGCGAACATCGCCGTGATGCAGAGCAGTCGAACACGAGCATCTTTCATTGAAAACCCTCCAGTTTCCCCACAGGGGATTTGACAAAGCGATTGTCTGGTGCTATTGTAAGATAAAATTGGACCCATTAAAATGCCCAGAATAAGAAAAAAACATGGGTCCAGATGTTGAACCGCCGCAGTACGGCGCCGGAAAGGAGTAAGCAGTATGCACCAGTTAACCTTTTCGCCCATGCCCAACGCGCCGCTGTACCGCCAGCTGTATGAGATGCTGCTGGGCGAGATCCGCCGTGCCGGACTGGCTCCGGGCGAACGGCTGCCGTCGCGCCGGGCGCTGGCCGCGCACCTGGGGCTCAGCATTAACACAGTGGATTCTGCCTATCAGATGCTGGTGGCCGAAGGGTATGTGCAGGCAGTGCCCAAAAGCGGCTATTATGTCTGTCCGCAGGGCGTCTCTGGCCTGGTTCCGCCGCCCGAAAATCCGCAGCAGGCAGAAAACGGCCCCCTGCGGCCGCGGTGGCAGTATGATTTTGCCGGCGGCGGTATCGACGCCTCGCTCTTCCCCCTGCGCACATGGGAGCGCATCAGCCGCGACGTCATGCGCACAGGCGCACCGCTTTTGAATCAGGGCGAAGTACAGGGGGACGAATGCCTGCGCCGCGCGGTAGCCCGGTATCTGCACGAGTACCGGGGCGCGCGGGCACAGCCGTCGCAGGTCATCATCGGGGCGGGCAGCGAGACGCTGCTCGGCATGGCGGCGCGGCTGCTGGATGGGGGAAAAGCAGCTGTAGAAGACCCGGGTTATGCAAAAACGACCGGCGTTCTGCGCAATGCAGGTCTCAGCCCCTGCCCGGTCAGCGTGGACAAATACGGCATTTGCGTCGACGAGCTGGAGCGCAGCGGCTGCTGTGCCGCCTGTGTTACGCCGTCGCATCAGTTCCCCACAGGGGTCACCATGCCCGCGCCGCGCCGGGCTGAGCTGCTGCAATGGGCCCGCGCGGGCGCACGAACAGTCATTGAGGATGACTACGACAGCGAATTCCGCTTTGACGGCCGGCCCATTCCCGCCCTGCAGGGCCTGGACGGCGGGGACCGCGTCATCTACCTCAGCACCTTTTCACGCAGCCTGGCTCCCGCCATCCGCGTCGCTTATATGGTGCTGCCCGAACGACTGCTACCCCGCTGGCAGGCCCTGTACGGGGAATATGCGTCGACAGTGTCGCGGTTTGAGCAGCACACCCTCAGCCGATTTATGGAAGAGGGACATTTTGCCCGGCATATCAACCGCATCCGCAGCATATACCGCAGCCGGCGGGACACTCTGGTGTATGCCCTGACGCAGGCTTTGGGGAAGCAGGCGCAGCCCCTGTGCGTACATACCGGGCTGCATATGCCTGTCCGAATCGACAATGGCATGACCGAAAGCGAGCTGGTCGCATCAGCCGCCGCCCAGGGGGTGCGGGTGCGCGCGCTGGGCGCTTACCGCAGGACAGAGAAGGCCGGGCCGCCGACCGTTGTTCTCAGCTACGGCGGTCTGACGGCCGACGATATCGAGCCGGCCTGCGCCCTGCTGGCCCGGGCGTGGAAGGGCTGATACCGACAGAATTCTTAATGTTGTTTTTGCGGGCTTGAACTTTCCTCCGCCAGTGATATAATAAGTAAAAATTGCGTTAAGCATAGATCAAGTTCCTTGAAAAAGGAGGAGGCTGCATGCTGCAACGGCTGAGGCGAGCGGCGCGGCTGTTTGCCGCCGGGCTGCGTCATCCGCTGACCCTGCTTGTCTTTTATTTTGGAATGCTGTGGGCCTTTGAATGGACCTTCCGCGCATGGGAGATTCCAGATTTCCGCGGCCCGGGTCTGTGGGTCTCCTTTGTGTTCTGCATACCGGCGGCCCTGCTGCTGTGGATTTTGTCGACATCGCTGCCGCGCAGGGCCAACCGCGTCATCGCTTGGGTGCTGGTGCTGGGAATTGCGGTTTTGTTTGGGTCCCAGATGGTTTATCACCGCATTTTTTACACATATTATACTGTTTATTCTGCGGTCAATGGCGGTCAGGTGCTGGAGTTTATCAACGAGATTCTCTTTACCATGCGCCGCAACTGGGTTCAGCTGTTCACGCTGCTCATTCCACTTATTTTGTGGATTCCGCTGCAGACCGTGCTGTGCTTTGACAGGCGCCCGCCTGTCCGGCAGGGGCTGGGACTTGTGATGGTCGGCTGCCTGCATGTGCTGTGCCGGCTGATGCTGCCGATTTTCGGCACGCAGGACTTCAGCCCGTGGGACTTGTATTACCAGACGGTATCCATTGATTATTCAATGGAACAGCTGGGAGTCGTCAACACCATGCGCATAGACCTGTGGCGTCTGGTCACCGGCTTTGAGCCGGAGTACGAGGTCGAGGCACCGCCACCCATTCCCGAGGCCTTGGCGCCCGACGAGATGCCGGACAAGCCGAAAGAGGATGACACTACCACAGAGCCCGAATCAGACCGGGAAAAATACGGGGTCAACGCGCTGGATCTCGATTTTGAGGCGCTGGCCGCCGCTGAAAGCGACGAGACCATCGCCAATATACACCGGTATTTTGGAAGCCTGGAGCCCAGCTCGAAAAACGAAAAGACCGGCCTTTTTGCCGGGTGCAACCTGATTTGGATTACTGCTGAGGGCTTTTCGCAGTATGCCATTGACAAAGAGCTGACACCCACCCTTTACAAGTTGGCGAACGAGGGATTCCGCTTTACCAACTGGTATACGCCGCTGTGGGGCGTCAGCACTTCGGACGGGGAGTATGTTGCGCTGACCGGCCTGTATCCCAAGTCGGGCGTGTGGAGTCTGTATCAGTCGTCGGACAATGCCATGCCTTTTACCGCGGGTAACCAGCTGCGCTCGCTTGGTTATTCCTGCCGTGCCTATCATAACCACACCTACACCTATTACAGCCGTGATAAGTCGCATCCCAATCTTGGCTATGACTATAAGGGCGTGGGCAATGGCCTTGAAATCACTGAGCAGTGGCCGGAGTCTGACCTTGAGATGATTGACGTCACCACCGATGAATATGTGCGGGACGAGCCTTTTCATACGTACTATATGACGGTGAGCGGGCATCTGCTTTATGATTTTATGAGCAACAGCATTGCGGACAAAAACCAGGAGTTCGTTGAGGACCTGCCTTACTCCGAGGGACCGCGGGCTTACCTTGCCTGCAGCATCGAGCTGGACCGCGCGCTCGAGCTGTTGCTTGAGCGGCTTGAACAGGCCGGAGTGCTCGACAACACTGTCATTGTGCTGTCGGCTGACCATTATCCGTACGGCCTGTCGCTGGAAGAATTGTCCGAGCTGGCCGGGCATGATGTGGACCCCGATTTCGAGTTGTACCGCAATGCCTGTATCATTTACAAAAAGGGAATGGAGAGCGAAACCATTGATGAGCCGTGCAGCAGCATTGATTTGCTGCCGACCGTTTCCAACCTGATGGGCTGGGACTTTGACTCCCGCCTGCTTATGGGAAGGGACATATTTTCTGACGCCAAGCCGCTCGTCATTTTGTCCAACCGCAGCTTTATCACGGACAAAGCCCGGTACAACACCAAAACCGGTGAACTGGAACCGACGACAGACGAGCTGCTCCCCGAGGGCTATGAGGAGTATTATTCGGCGCTGGTGTCCAACAAGATGGCCTATTCGACCCTGATTCTGGACAAGGACTATTACGCCACGCTGGGCCTGGAGCAATAAAATAAGTGCGGTCAATGACGAAAGCCGCCCCATTTTTGGGGCGGCTTTTTCACAGCCTGCGGTCCGCTACAGCTCCTGATAGACCGGCCACTCGCACAGCAGGATAAAAAGTCCGGCTAAAACGGCCAGAATAAGGATGATAACAGCAATGATTTTGAGCGCACGAAGAATCTTTTTACCCATATAAAAGCTCTCTCGTTTCTACAGGATGCGACAAGTGAACAGATACAGTATAACAGGGGCAGAGCCGGCGCGTCAAGGTGAGCGTATTCGTATTGCATTTGGCTGTCTTTTGTTGTAGAATGGGGATGTTGATAATATTTTGACACAGTGCTGAAAATAAACCGGCCAGGGGGATGGACTTATGGAACAAAATCAGAATACACGCTATCAGTCGCCGCTTTCCTCGCGCTATGCCAGCGACGAGATGCAGCGGCTCTTTTCCGCGCAGTTCAAGTTTTCGACATGGCGCCGCCTTTGGCTCATGCTGGCCGAAAGCGAAAAAGAGCTCGGCCTGAACATCACTGACGAGCAGCTCGACGAGATGCGCGCTCACTTGGATGATATTGACTTTGAAGCAGCGGCAAAGCATGAAAAGCGTCTGCGTCACGACGTCATGGCCCATGTCCACACCTTTGGTGAGGTCTGCCCCAAGGCCATGCCCATTATCCACCTGGGCGCGACCTCGTGCTATGTCGGCGACAATACCGATATCATCATCATGCGCGAGGCTTTGAAGCTGGTGCGCGACAAGCTGGTTTCCGTCGTTCGCGTGTTGGCTGACTTCGCGCAGCAGTACAAGGACCTTCCCACGCTGGGCTTTACCCATTTTCAGCCCGCACAGCCGACGACGGTCGGCAAGCGCGCCGCGCTGTGGCTGAACGACCTGCTTCTGGATTTGCAGGAGCTGGAGTTTGTGCAGAGCACCCTGCTTCCGCGCGGCGTCAAGGGCACGACGGGCACGCAGGCCAGCTTTTTGGAGCTGTTTGACGGCGATTATCAAAAAGTCAAGGAATTGGACAGGCTGGTCGCCCGTAAAATGGGCTTTGAGCGGTCAGTGCCCGTGTCGGGTCAGACCTATTCGCGCAAGACCGACAGCCGCGTCGTCAATCTGCTGGCGCAAATTGCCCAGAGCGCCCATAAGTTTTCCAACGACATTCGTCTGCTCGCGCACCTGAAAGAGGTTGAGGAGCCCTTTGAAAAGACGCAGATCGGCTCTTCGGCCATGGCGTACAAGCGCAATCCCATGCGCTCTGAGCGCATTGCGTCGCTGGCGCGCTACCTGATTGTCGACGCGCAGAATCCCGCCGTCACAGCGGCGACTCAGTGGTTCGAGCGCACGCTTGACGACAGCGCCAACAAGCGCATTTCTGTGGCCGAGGCATTTCTGGCGTGCGACGCTGTTTTGAGCCTGTATCTTAATGTCGCTTCGGGACTTGTAGTGTATCCCAAGGTCATTGAAAAGCATCTTCGCGCCGAACTGCCGTTTATGGCGACTGAAAATATCATGATGGACGCCGTCAAGCGCGGCGGAGACCGGCAGGAGCTGCATGAACGCATCCGCCAGCATTCGATGGAGGCCGGCCGCGTCGTCAAAATGGAAGGCGGGGAAAATGACCTGCTCGACCGGATTGCAGCTGACCCTGCTTTTGGAGTCACCCGCGAGGAATTGGAAAAGCATATGAATCCTGCTGACTTTGTCGGCTGCGCACCCATGCAGGTTGAGAATTTCCTGCATGAACAGGTGCAGCCGGTATTGGAAAAATATCAGAATGTGTCGGCCAGCGCCGACATTCGAGTGTGATGTGAGAAGAAAGGGGACTAAAGCAAGTCATGGCAAAAAAAATTGTACTGGCGGGCGCCTGCCGCACAGCCATCGGCAGTATGGGCGGTGCGCTGAGCACGGTGCCTGCCGCGCAGCTGGGCGCTGCCGTCATCCGTTCGGCCCTTGAGCGGGCCGGCGTAGAGCCCGCAAAGGTCGATCATGTCCTGATGGGCTGCGTCATTCAGGCGGGTCTGGGGCAGAATGTCGCCCGCCAGGCCTCTATCGGGGCCGGCCTGCCGGTTGAAACGCCGGCCGTCACGGTCAACGCCGTCTGCGGCTCCGGTTTGGAGTGCGTCAACATGGCAGCCCGCATGATTTTGTGCGGAGACGCGGACATTGTCGTCGCGGGCGGGACTGAGAACATGTCGCAGGGCCCGTACCTGATGAAAAACGGCCGCTACGGTTATCGCATGGGCAATGCTGCGCTCGTTGATGCCATGGTCAATGACGCGCTGTGGGATGTTTTCAACGACTATCATATGGGCATCACCGCTGAAAACGTCGCCGAAAAGTGGGGCCTGACCCGCGAAATGCTCGACGCTTTTGCAGTCCAGAGCCAGACGCGCGCCTGCGCTGCGCGCGAAAGCGGCCGCTTTGGCGATGAAATCGTCCCCATCGAGGTCAAAAAGAAAAAAGAAACTGTGGTCATCGATACCGACGAGGGCCCGCGTCCCGGAACGACGCTTGAAGGGCTGGCGCGCCTGAAACCGGCGTTCAAGCAGGGCGGCGTTGTGACGGCGGGCAACGCGTCCTCAATCAATGACGGCGCGGCCGCCGTAGTGGTGATGAGTGAAGAAAAGGCCCGCGAGCTGGGCGTCAAGCCCATGGCGACTTGGGTTGCTGGCGCAATGGCCGGCGTCGACCCCGCTATTATGGGCGTCGGACCGGTTGCGGCCACCCAAAAGGTCATGACCAGGACAGGGCTGACCATCGGCGACTTTGACCTGATTGAAGCCAACGAAGCCTTTGCCGCGCAGTCGCTGGCTGTGGCGCATGACCTGGGCTTTGATATGGAAAAGGTCAATGTCAACGGCGGCGCCATCGCGCTGGGGCACCCGGTCGGCGCATCGGGCTGCCGCATCCTGGTCACCCTGCTGCATGAAATGCAGCGCCGGAACGCCCGCCGCGGTCTGGCCACTTTGTGCATTGGCGGCGGCATGGGCTGCGCCGCTGTTGTCGAACGCGACTGAGGAGGAGACTGTATGCAAACCGTGCTTTATACGCAGGAAGGTGCTGTCGGCGTCGTCACCATTGACCGTCCCAAAGCGCTCAACGCGCTCAACAGCACCGTCCTTGACGAGCTGCGCCAGGCTTTTGAGGCCATCGACCTCGAGACAGTGCGCTGTGTCGTCATCACCGGCTCGGGCGAAAAAAGCTTTGTCGCCGGCGCTGACATCGGAGAGATGAGCAATCTGACGCAGGGCGAGGCAGAGGCGTTCGGCAAAAAGGGCAACGACCTGTTCCGCATGATTGAAACCTTCCCGGTACCGGTCATCGCCGCGGTCAACGGCTATGCACTGGGCGGCGGATGTGAGCTGGCACTGTGCTGCGACATCCGTATCTGCTCGGATAACGCGCAGTTCGGTCAGCCTGAGGTCGGGCTGGGCATCACGCCCGGATTCGGCGGAACGCAGCGCCTGGTCCGCGCCGTCGGCCCGGGACGCGCTAAAGAGATGATTTATACGGCGCGCAGCATCAAGGCTGATGACGCGCTGCGCGTCGGGCTGGTCAACGCCGTGTATCCGCAGGCAGAACTTATGCCGGCGGTGATGAAGCTGGCAGGGACGATTGCAAAAAATGCACCCATTGCCGTCCGCGCCTGTAAAAAGGCCATCAATGAGGGGACGCAGGTCGATATGGACAGCGCCATTGTCATTGAGGAAAAACTGTTCGGCAGCTGTTTTGAGACCGAGGACCAGCGCGAGGGGATGCAGGCATTTTTGGAAAAACGCAAGGTTGAAGGATTTAAAAACCGTTAACTACATAAGGGAGGCAGCATCATGAAAGTTGGCATTATCGGCGCCGGCACTATGGGCGGCGGCATTGCGCAGGTCTTTGCGCAGAGCGGACACGAGGTTTTGCTGTGTGACATCAACGACGAGCTGGCGCAAAAAGGCAAGGCACGCATTGTCAAAAGCCTTGACAAGCTGGTCGCAAAGGGCAAAATGGAACAGGCTGAGGCCGAAGCGGTCGCGCAGCGCCTGACGACAGGGACCAAAGAAATCTGCAAAGACTGCGACCTGATCGTCGAGGCGGCGCTCGAGGACATGCAGGTCAAGCGCCAGACCTTTGAAGCACTTGACGCTTTGTGCCGCGAGGACTGCATCTTTGCCACCAACACCTCGTCGCTGTCCATTACAGAAATCGGTCACGGACTGCGTCATCCTGTCATCGGCATGCACTTTTTCAACCCCGCTCCCGTCATGAAGCTGGTCGAGGTCATCGCCGGCATGGAGACCCCGGAGACTCTGGTAAATCAGGTGATGGACATTGCATCCGGGCTGGGCAAGACCCCTGTGCAGGTCAGCGAGTCGGCCGGCTTTGTCGTCAACCGCATCCTGGTGCCCATGATTAACGAGGGCATTGCCGTATACGCCGAAGGGGTTGCATCGGCTGAGGACATTGATACGGCCATGAAGCTGGGCGCCAATCATCCCATGGGCCCGCTGGCGCTGGGCGATCTGATCGGTCTGGACGTTGTGCTGGCTATCATGGAGGTCCTGCACCACGAGACGGGCGACGACAAGTATCGCCCCCATCCGCTGCTGCGCAAAATGGTGCGCGCCGGACTGCTGGGACGCAAAACAGGCAAAGGGTTTTTCGATTACAGCAAATAAGGAGGCACTGTTATGGACCTTGCTCTGTCCAAAGAACAGGTGATGGCGCGGGAGCTGTTCCGCCAGTTTGCTGAAGCGGAAGTCAAGCCCCTTGCGCAGGAAATCGACGAGACCGAGCGCTTTCCGCGCGAGACGGTGGAAAAGCTGCAAAGATACGGCTTTATGGGGATTCCCTATCCCCGCGAAGTCGGCGGACAGGGATGCGATACCCTGACTTACATCCTGTGCGTCGAGGAGCTGTCGCGCGTATGCGGCACCACGGGAGTCATCGTGTCGTCGCATACGTCGCTGGGCTGCGGCCCCATCATGCAGTACGGCACGCAGGCACAGATTGAAAAATATCTTGTCCCGCTGTGCCGCGGCGAAAAGCTGGGCGCTTTTGCCCTGACTGAACCGAGCGCTGGCACCGACGCCGGCAATCAGCAGACCCGTGCGGAAAAGCAGGGCGACCACTACATCTTAAACGGCAGCAAGATTTTTATCACAAACGGCGGCCAGGCCGACGTGTATATTGTCTTTGCCATGACCGACAAGTCCAAAGGCACGCGCGGTATTTCGGCCTTTATTGTGGAAAAGGATTTCCCCGGCTTTTCCATCGGCACAAAGGAAAAGAAAATGGGCATTCGCGGCAGCTCGACAACGGAGCTCATCTTTGAAAACTGCATTGTTCCTGCTGAGAACCTGCTTGGACAGGAAGGCAAGGGCTACAGCATCGCTATGGCCACGCTGGACGGCGGGCGCATCGGCATCGCCGCGCAGGCGCTGGGGCTGGCGCAGGGCGCTTTTGATGAGACCGTCAAGTATGTTAAAGAGCGCAAGCAGTTCGGCAGGCCGATCATGAAGTTTCAGAACACTCAGTTTGCGCTGGCTGACATGAAAACCCGTATCGAGGCAGCGCGTCTGCTTGTCTATCGCGCCGCTCTGGCCAAGGATACCAAAAAGCGTTTTTCCGAAGAAGCGGCTATGGCCAAGTTGTTTGCGGCTGAAACAGCCATGGAAGTCACGACAAAATGCGTGCAGCTGTTTGGCGGGTATGGCTACACCCGTGAATACCCAGTTGAGCGCATGATGAGAGATGCCAAGATCACCGAGATCTATGAAGGCACCAGCGAAGTCCAGCGCATGGTCATTGCCGGCACGCTGTAAGGAGGGAAAGGTCATGAATATCATTGTCTGTGTCAAGCAGGTTCCCGATACGACCGAGGTGCGGCTTGACCCTGTGACCGGCACCCTGATCCGCGACGGTGTGCCGTCTATCATCAATCCGGACGATAAGGCGGGCCTTGAGGCGGCGCTTCGTCTGAAAGACCAGTTCGGCGCCCATGTCACGGTGCTGAGCATGGGACCGATGCAGGCCGATGTGGCCCTGCGCGAGGCGCTGGCCATGGGGGCTGACGACGCTGTCCTCGTCTCGGACCGCGCGTTCGGCGGGGCTGACACCTGGGCAACCTCGTCCACGCTTGCGGCGGCCATTCAAAAGCTGCCCTATGACCTGATTATCACAGGCCGTCAGGCCATTGACGGCGATACGGCGCAGGTCGGACCGCAGATTGCCGAGCATCTGGGCCTGCCCCATATCAGCTACGCCGAGGACCTGCAGCTCGAAGGCGACAGCGTCGTTGTCCGCCGTCAGTTCGAGGACCGCGTCCACGTCATCCGCGCCAAGCTTCCCTGTCTGGTGACAGCGCTGAGCGAGCTGAATAAGCCGCGTTACATGACGCCGGGCGGCATTTTTGACGCTTTCCGCCAAAAGCATGTCACGGTCTGGACCCGCCCGGACCTGGAGATTTCAGATGACAACATCGGACTTCAGGGCTCGCCTACGCGCGTCTTCAAGTCCTTCCCCAAGTCGCCCAAGGCGGCTGGCACAGTGGAAAAGCTCGACCCGCGTGAGGGCGCCAGAGCCATTGTCCAGAAGCTGGCTGAAAAGCACATCATTTAGGGGAGGCGGAAAAAATGAGCAATGCAGATTATCAGGGCGTGTTCGTTTTTGCCCAGCAGGTCGATGGTCAGGTTGCCGGCGTGGCGCTTGAGCTGCTCGGAAAAGCGCATGAGCTGGCGCAGGTGCGCCAGACACGGGTCACTGCCGTTTTGCTGGGACATCATGTTTCAGGCCTGACGGGCGAACTGATTGCCGCCGGGGCTGACCGGGTTCTCGTGCTCGATCGCCCGGAGCTGGAAGTCTACATGACCGAGCCCTATACCTGGGCTATGGCACGGATTATTCACGAATACCGGCCCGAAATTATGCTGACACCGGCCACGGCCATTGGCCGCGACCTGGCGCCCCGTGTTTCATCCCGTGTGCATACCGGTCTGACTGCCGACTGCACAGGGCTTGAGATTCAGGAGGAAACAGGTAATCTTCTGATGACCCGCCCGGCCTTTGGCGGCAACATCATGGCCACCATTTTGTGCCCGGAGCACCGGCCGCAGATGGCGACGGTGCGCCCCGGCGTCATGCGCCGCCTGCCGGCCGATGCCAGCTGGCAGGGCGAAGTCGTCCTGCTGGACTGGGAAGTTCCGCCGCAGACGCGCAATGTCGAAATCCTCGAGGTCGTCAAAGCGGTCAGCGAGGCTGTGGACATTCAGGATGCCAAAGTGCTGGTATCTGGCGGCCGCGGCATGGGCGGTCCGGAGAATTTCAAGCTGCTTGAGCAGCTGGCCGAGGTGCTGGGCGGAACGGTTGCAGCGTCGCGCGCTGCTGTCGACGCCGGCTGGATTGCAAAGGACCGGCAGGTCGGTCAGACGGGCAAGACCGTGCGCCCTAACCTGTATATCGCCTGCGGCATCTCGGGAGCCATTCAGCACCTGGCCGGCATGGAAGAGTCTGATATGATTGTCGCCATCAACAAGGACGAGACGGCCCCCATTTTCGGGGTTGCGGATTACGGCATTGTCGGCGATGCTTTGCAGGTCATCCCGGCCCTTATTGAAGAGCTCAAGGCTTATAAAAAGCAATAAAATGGGGGAATGGCAGGCTTTGAGTCTGCCATTCCCTTTGTCTGCAAATGATATAGTTTTGTCATGGAGGCCTTTGTAATGATTTTTCAGCCCATCAGCCTGGAAAACTGGGAGCGCCGTGAATATTTTGAGCATTATTTTTCACAGGTTCCATGCACCTACAGCATAACGGTCAAGTTGGACATCACGCCGCTCATCAGGGCGAAAGTCCGGCTTTACCCCTCGATGCTTTACTGCCTTGCAGTGGTGGTCAATCGTCACCGCGAGTTTCGGATGGCCTTTGACAAAGCAGGCCGGCTGGGCTTTTTTACGCAAATGCATCCCTGCTACACGGTGTTCCATAAGGACTCGGAAACGTTTTCTAATCTTTGGACAGAGTACACCGACGACTATCGAGTGTTTTGCAGGGCCTATCGGGATGATGTTGAGAAATATAAAGACACTCCGGGGTTTATGCCAAAGCCCGGTGCACCGGACAATCTGTTCAATGTATCCATGCTGCCGTGGGAATCCTTTGAGGGGTTTAATCTGAACCTGCAAGATATGACTATCTGCTTCCCATCTTTACCATGGGGCGGTATTATGAGTATAGCGGCAGAATTTTTTTGCCACTGGTCGTTCAGATCCATCACGCGGTCTGTGACGGTTTCCACGTCTGCTGCTTCGTCACAGAGTTGAGGGAAATGGTTTGTTTAGTCGCTAGTTCATGAGAAAATGAATACGTGTAGGTTTGTCAAACATATTGG
>DVMR01000075.1 GCA_018714845.1 Candidatus Ventrousia excrementavium | reverse complement strand
AGCTTTTGCACGCCGACGACTTCGTTTGCAATGAAAATATCCGAAATACCGGCTTCAGCCATCACCTCGGCCTCTCCCGGCTTGGCCACTGCAATGCCGGATGCGCCAGCCGCCAGCTGCATTCTGGCGATGTCCGGGCACTTGTGCGTTTTAGTGTGGGGCCGCAGCCAAACGCCAAATGAATCGGCACGCTGTTGCATGTCGGCAATATTGCGCATGAGAATGTCACGGTCAATGAGCAGGACGGGGGTGTCGAGCACCTGATAGGGGCTCAGAGGACCGGGCATGGCCAATCCCTCCTTGCCGGAAATGAGATTTTTTATTGCTTCTATTATAAGGCACTGCGGACCGATTGGCAAGACAAAAGCTGTTTGAAAAACAGGGGGCAGCATGGTACAATAGAGAAGAAAACGCGCTCTAGTGCGAAACCAGAATCAAGGGGGTCATTGCTATGATAGTGAAAGCCGACCGCGTCATTGTCGGCGACGGAAAAAGCGTGCTCGAGGGCGCGGCTGTCTGCGTGCAGGACGGACGCATCGCCGCTGTCGGCACACCGCAGGAGCTGCGCTCGCAGTTTCCGCTTGAGGATGTGATTGAGTTTCCCGGCGCATCGCTGCTGCCTGGACTGATTGACATGCATGTACATATCGGCTATTTCGGCGAGCGGGACGATGCCAGCGAGTTTGAAAAGAATTCGGATCTGGCCGCTTTGTTTGCTGTCGATTCCATGAAAAAAACGCTCGAGGCCGGCGTTACTACGGTCCGCGACGTCAGCTCAGCCCGGGGCATTGCGCAGACACTCAGAAGAGCTGAGCAAAAGGGGCTGGCTGTGATTCCGCGCATCATTACCTGCGGTCAGGGCATCTGTATGACAGGCGGTCACGGCTGGACGATGACGGGCGCGGTGTGTGAGTGCGACGGCGAATGGGAAATCCGCAAGGCCATCCGCCGCCAGCTGCGCGACGGCGCCGACTGGATCAAGGTTTTGACCAGCGAAGCGTACCGCGGCCAGGAGTTGACCCAGCCTGAGCTGGACGCCGCGGTCGACGAATGTCACCGCATGGGATGCAAGGTGGCGGTGCACGCCGGCTATATTCCGTCGGTCGAAATGGCCATCAAGGCCGGCTTTGACACCATCGAGCACGGAACCTACCTGACAGTCGAGCAGGCGCATGAGATGCGCGAAAAGGGCATTGCATGGACGCCGACCATTGTGGCTTTCAGCTATATCCGCGATGTGATGAGAAATGCCGCAGGAGAACAGGAATCAGGGCTTGATCTGGGGTATATCGGCGAAGCGGCTGATATTTATGAACGCAATTTCAAAGCGCTGTACGACACCGGGGTCACTGTTGTGACGGGCACCGACCAGGTCCTGGGCGGCGCGCCGGTTTCGCCGGTCGCCCGCGAGTGCCAGTATATGGTCGATTACGGCATCACGCCGCTCGAGGCCATCGCCTGCGCCACCAGAAACTGTGCTGAGGTGCTGGGAATGGGGGATGAGCTGGGACAGGTCCGCGAAAACTATCTGGCCGACCTCATCGCCGTTGACGGCGACCCGTCCAAAGATATTCTGGCGCTTAAGAACGTCCGCGCCGTTATTTTAAAGGGAGAGCTTTTATAAAAACTGTCCCGGTAAGAAAGGAAGAATTGCCATGCGCGCTTATGAACGCCTGCTGAAATATGTCACTTATCCGACTGCATCGGACGAAACCAGCAAAAGCTGCCCGAGCACCCCGGAGCAGCTTGAATTGGGACGCGCTCTGGTGCAGGAGATGAAGGAGCTGGGAATTGCCGACGCGGCTATGGATGAAAACGGGTATGTTTATGGCACGGTGCCCGGCAATGTGGATAAAAAGGTGCCGGTCGTCGGGTTCATTGCCCACATGGACGTGGTGCGCGACGTGCCGTTTGACAACATCAGGGCCCGCGTGCACCACTATGACGGCGGGGACATCGTGCTCAATGAGGAGCAGGGCATCGTCATGTCGCCCGATGAGTTCCCCGAGCTGAAAAACTACGCGGGTGGCGATTTGATCGTTACAGACGGCACAACGCTGCTCGGCGCTGACGACAAGGCCGGCATTGCCGAAATCATGACCATGGCCGAGCGGCTGCTGCGCGACCCGTCCATCCGTCACGGCGACATCAAGCTGGGCTTTACCCCGGATGAAGAGATCGGCCGCGGCGCTGACCTGTTTGACATTCCCCGCTTTGGCGCGGACTTTGCCTACACCGTCGACGGAGCAGCCTTCGGCGCGGTCGAGTATGAGAACTTTAACGCCGCGTCGTGCAAAGTGTCCATCCGTGGCAAAAACATTCACCCCGGCTCATCCAAAAACAAAATGAAAAACGCTCTGCTCATTGCAGCGGAGTTTTCCGCGCTGCTGCCCCCGGCCGAGACCCCGGCGCACACTGAAATGCGCGAGGGCTTTTATCACCTGACCAGCGTTGAAGGCGTCGTCGAACAGGCTGAAATGCGCTATATCCTGCGCGACCACGACTCGGCTGTGCTGGAGGAGCGCAAAAAGACCATGCAGCGCGCCGCGGACTTTCTCAACGCCCGCTACGGCGAGGGAACAGTCACGCTGACCCTGACAGACGGCTACCGCAACATGGCCGAGGCCATGCGTGACCATATGCACATCATCGAAACCGCGCGCAGTGCTGTGCGCGAGCTTGGATCTGAGCCTCAGAGCAACCCCATCCGCGGCGGCACCGATGGCGCACGCCTGACCTATATGGGCCTGATTTGCCCCAACCTGGGTACAGGCAGTCATAACCACCACGGCAAGCTGGAGTATGCCAGCGTGCAGGCTATGGACAAATGCACCGACCTGCTTGTCAAGATTGCCGAAGCCTATGCCCGATGAGAAAGGAGAGAGAATGATGAAGCAGCCGCTGTGGACTCCTTCGCCCGAGCGCGTCGAGCGGTCCAATCTGACCCGCTTCATGCGCTTTGCAGGCGAGCGGCGCGGCAGAGAATTTGCCAGTTATGACGAGCTTTACCGCTGGTCTGTCGATGATATCCCGGCATTCTGGGGTACTCTGTGGGACTTTTTTGACATCCGCTGTTCCCGACGCTTTGACCGTGTGGTCGATGACCTGACGCATTTTCCCGGTGCACACTGGTTCGAGGGCGCAATGCTCAATTACGCAGAGAACATGCTGCGTTTTTCGGATAAAAAGGGATCGGTTCTGATTTTCCGCGGCGAAAACCAGGCACGGCGTCAGTATGATTACGCCGAGCTGCGCTCGCAGGTCATACGTCTGGCACAGGCGCTGCGGCGAGAAGGCGTGAGGCCGGGCGATACCGTGGCCGGCTACCTGCCCAATCTGCCTGAAACCGTCATCGCCATGCTGGCGGCTTCGGCAGTCGGCGCCGTGTGGTGCTCATGTGCCACGGATATTGGCCCGCTGGCCGCCATTGACCGGCTGGGGCAGGTGTCGCCCCGTGTTTTGGTGACGGCCGACGGCTATTATTACAAAGGAAAGCGTTTTGACGTCCTGCCCAACGCGGCGGAGATTGCGCGGGGAATTCCTTCGCTGGAGCGCGTTGTTGTAGCGCACTATGCGGGCGACAATGCGGTGGGGGATATCCCCAACGCAGTCCTGTGGGATGATTATTTGGGAACAGACGAGCCTGCGGACTTTGCCTTTGAACAGCTGCCGGCCGAGCATCCGCTTGTTGTCATGTTCTCGTCGGGCACAACGGGCAAGCCCAAATGCATGGTGCAGTCGGCGGCCGGACTTTTGCTCAATCAGCTCAAGGAGCTGGTTTTGCAGGGGGATATTGACGAACACTCTACCCTCTTATACATCACATCGTGCAGCTGGATGATGTGGAACTGGCAAGCTGCCGCTCTGGGCGCAGGCGCTACAGTCGTGCTGTACGACGGCAACCCGGCCTGGCCGGACACCGGCGCTATCTGGCGTGTGCTTGATGAAGAAAAGGTCACAGCCTTTGGCCTGAGCGCCAGCTATGTGCACTCGCTGCTCGCCCA
>DVMR01000074.1 GCA_018714845.1 Candidatus Ventrousia excrementavium | reverse complement strand
CGACCAGCGACGCGACTCTGCTGATTAACGGGACCTATACCATTCAATGATGACTTGGCGGCCTCGCGGGCCTTTGGGCCCGGCGGGGCCGTTTTTTCAGATGGGAGGACATGCTGTGATTTTGAGCTTTGACCAGGCCGGCGATTTGCTTGACCAAATGGCAGAAGAACTGCCTGAGGCTGTTTTTGAGGGCCTGAACGGCGGCGTCAGCCTGCTGCCGGACACAGTGCTCGACCCCGAGCTCGAGGACGAGGTCTACATCCTCGGCGAGTTCTGTGAAGACCAGATGGGCCGGTATATTCAGTTGTATTACGGCTCTTTTGCCGCCCTGGCCGGTGAAGAGAACTGGTCGCACGAGGACTGGGAGCGCGAGCTGCGCGAGACCCTGCGGCATGAACTGACCCACCATGTCGAGGGCCTGGCCGGCGACAGTTCGCTGGACCGGCGGGACGCCGAGCAGATGCGGCAATGGCGCCGCAGAAACAAATAACATTCGGTGCGAAGCAGCCCCTGCGGGGCTGTTTTTTATGCGCATAAACGGCAAAGGCCGGGCATATCCTGTCTTAGGAAAAGGCGGACGAGAATGAGGTGAAGGGACATGTACCGGTGCAGGCTGTGGCTCAACGGACAAAGTGTGGGCGAGGTCCGTTGGAGCCTGGGGGAAACGCGGGTGTCGGTTTGGGCCGAGTGTCCCTTTGAAGAGCGGGTCATTTACCGCGTGACGATTTACGGCGAGGGTGAGGACGGCCTGTCCATCGGCGTGATGGCGCCGGAGGGCGGGCGCTTTTTCGTACACCGCGAGTTCCCGCTGCACAAAGCGAGACTGCTGCTGAAAACGCCGGTATACGCCCTGCATGGCGAGATTTCGCGCACGCTGCCCGGGGAGACGCGCACCCTGCCGCTGCCTTTTGCCTTTTCTTCGATGGGCGGGCTGCCGGCAGATTTCGGCGGCCGGCGCGATCCGTTACTGTGCATGTGTGCGCAGCAGGTTCCCCGGCTGAGGTACAAACTGTTTGAGGGGTGTGAATACCTTGTCTTTCCCCTGCAGGTCGGCGGCAGAATGGATTTTACCGCCTTTTTCTGTCTGGTGACGCCGGTCTGGCTCGAGGGAGCGCTGTACGGTGTTCTGTGTGTTGACAGGGAAGGAGAGGCCCGACGCTTTGTCCCCGCGGTCTGACCTTTGGGGGTACCACAAACAGACAGGTTTTTTCCGCTCGTCCCGGTATACTGGTAGACAGCGGAGGAAATGCCATGCAAGTGATTTATGTAGACGTGCTGTTCGGGCTTAACCTGGTGGTCAATTATCTGCTTTTGTTTCTGACATCACGGTTCAGCGGCGTATATGTGCGCCGCCTGCGGCTGCTGGGCGGCGCGGCTTTGGGGGCTCTTTTTGCCGTGCTGCTGTTTTTCCCTGACCTGCCGCTTGTGCCGTCAGCGCTGTTTAAGTGCGTGCTGTGCGCCGCTGTCACCGTCGTCACCTTTGGCAAAAAGTGCGAGGGCCGCCTGCTGCGGCTCTGCTTTATTTTCTGCAGCGTCTCATTTGCGCTGGCCGGCGTGGTGCTGGCGCTGGCCATGCTGACGGGCGGCGGCCAGATAGTTACGATACGAAACGGCGTGCCCTATCTCGACATATCGCTGCGGCTTCTGGCACTGTCGTCGGTTGTCGCCTACGGTGTGCTGGGGGTGGTGTTCGGCAACGGCGCACTGCGCCCGTCGCGCAGAACAGCTGAGGTCGAGATTGCGCTGCAGGACCGGACGCTGCGGCTGCGGGCTTTGATTGACAGCGGCAATCTGCTGCGCGACCCCATGACGGGCAAGCGCGTGCTGGTGGCGGGCGGCACAGTGCTGGCGCCGCTCTTTCCCGAACCTGCGCGCAGCCTGATTGCAGGCTGCGGGGGGCTGGGAGCCGATCGGTGCTTTGAGCAGCTTTCGGCGCTGTATCCCGGTATGTTCAGCCTCGTGCCCTTCCGGGATGCATCGAGAGGGTTCGGATTGATTTTGGCACTGCGGGCCGACAGCGTCACAGTTGACGGGCAAAAACAGGACGACCTGCTGATTGGTGCAGCAGGGCAAAACATCGAAACTCCGGACGGATGTATGGCCGTTTTGGGCGTATAAAAAGAAAGGCGGGGCTAATATGAAGAAAATCAACAGAGCGCGTATCTGGCTGTGGCGCCTTCTGCACCGGCTTGGGCTGCGTCAGGCCCCGCCGGTCTACTACATCGGCGGTTCGGAAAGTCTCCCCGCACCGCTGACACCCGAGCAAGAGCAGTATTACCTGTCCCGATATACGGGAAGCGAGCCTGAAATCCGCCAGGTGCTCATCGAGCACAATCTGCGGCTGGTCGTATACATAGCACGAAAGTTTGAAAATACCGGTATCGGTATCGAAGACCTGATTTCGATTGGAACCATCGGGCTGATAAAATCGGTCAACACCTACCGGGCAGACAAAAACACCAAGCTCGCGACCTATGCTTCACGGTGCATTGAAAACGAGATTCTCATGTATCTGCGAAAAAACGCAGGTCAGCGCACGGAAATTTCCATTGACGAACCGCTCAATACCGACTGGGACGGCAACGAGCTTTTGCTGTCTGACGTGCTGGGCACAGACCCGGACTGCGTTCTGCGGCCCATCGAGGACGACGCGGACCGCGAGGTCCTCGGCCGCTGCCTCGACCGGCTGTCCCCGCGCGAGCGGACCATCATCACCCTGCGCTTTGGACTGAGCGGGGGTGACGAGCTGACGCAGAAAGAGGTGGCCGACCGGCTGGGAATTTCGCAGTCGTATATTTCGCGCTTGGAAAAGCGCATTATCTCACGGCTGAAAAAAGACATGCTGCGCATGATCTGAAACACGGAAAAAGTCCCATCCTGACAAAAGAACAGCTTGTCCTGCGAACGGTGGCGACAAACAAAAAAAGTTTGCCGTATGAAGCCCAAAACCCGGGGAAATAATGATTATATCACACCTCGGGAGGGCATCTCATGCAGTCAAAAGTTGAGATTTGCGGCGTCAACACCGCCAAGCTGACCGTGCTGAAAAATGAGCAGACCA
>DVMR01000073.1 GCA_018714845.1 Candidatus Ventrousia excrementavium | reverse complement strand
CAAACCGCTCGATGATGCCGCGGTTTTTCTCGACCAAATCGAAAATCCTGTCAAACTGCTCGTTCATCAGGTCAAAATAGGCCTCACTGTCCAGCGCAGTCCCCTCGGCCTGGAAATTGACATACAGCAGGCTGATACTGCGCACGCTCTTGTCATGCAGATGGACATCGGTCACTTTTGTTTTTCCCATGAGCTGAAAGAGTTCACGCGGGACAAACTTGATATATTCGTTGTTGAGCAAAACCATATTGGAAATGTACTGGTTGAGCTTTTCCGTCATCTGGTTGAAGCTGGAGCCGATTTCAGCCAGCTCGTCTTTTGATGTGATTCTGGCCTTGACACTCCAGTTGCCGGCCCCGATCTCGGCAATGCAGCGGCCGAGCTCCTGCAGGGGCCGGAAGGCGCGCACCAGTACATACAGCAGCCACAGAAAAACAATCACTGCCGCTGCGCCGCCCGCAACGCAGACCACAAAGGCCAGCGTATACTCGCCTGACAGCGCCGGCGCCGCCTCGCTTCTCGCCTCGACCAGCGCAACGGTCTCTCCGGCATCTGTTTGAATGGGCTGAAAATATCCAGTATATTTGCTGCCGTTGTGGTAAAGCTCTACGCTTCCGCCCGACTGCGCGCAGTCTGCAATCGCCTGCACGGTGTCAGCGGGCAGTTCACTGTCCAACGGCGCCATAAAACCGGCGCTGTAGAACGCATCACGCTGGCTTGTCGCGTACAGGCCGTAGTATTCATCGTTTTGCAAAGCATATAAAATCAACCCAACATCCTGTACACCGGAAACGCTCTGTGCCTGGACAGCAGCGGCCTCCATGAGCTCGGCCAACGCCTGCCGGCCATTCTCCCCTGTGAGCACGCCAACATTTTGCTGTGCGCTCTGGCTCAGCAGGCCCGCTGCCGTGCGGGCCGCTGCGGCAAGGCTGTCGTTCCAGCGGTCCCTTCGTTCGGCAGTTCCAACATACAGCACGGCTATTCCCAGCGCTGCAAGCACCAGCAGAAGCGCGGGCAGGAAGTGCAGGATAATACGCCCTGTCAGCATGGAACGCCGTCCCAGACGGGTCAGCACCCATAAAAGCAGTGCCAGCACAGCAGCCGTCCCGACGAACACCGCGACTGTCCCGGCGGCCAGCATCAGGTTCCAGCCCCTGCGCACCTGTGCCATACATGTGCCCTGACCATCGGCGTCAAACCGCACCCAGTAGGGCTGTGCCGTATCGATGGAAACGGCACAGAACTCACCGTCCCCAGCGGCCGCAGCTCCGCGCACCTGCCCGAATGAAATGCCGTTTTCTTCATCAATCACCGTTGTCGCGCTGTACAGACGGGAGAAGGTGCCGCCTGCCACGTCGATGCTGTAAAAAGCACCGCTTCTGAGCTCAGTCAGGTAAACGCTGTCCGTCTCATCTGCCGAAAGTCGGCCGGGCAGGCTCTGCTCGCCAATCAGCGGAAGCAGACTGTACGGCTCACCACCGGGGGATACAGCCATCAAATCGCCGCTTTTCGTGGTGTAGACCAGCGTGCCGTCGGACAGCGCCGCATAATCCTGCATTTCTTCATTTGGTGTCTCCAGCCGGAACGACGCCAAAACAGCCGGTGTCTGGTCGGCGTACGGTTCAGCCTGCACGATTTCGTACTGTCCCTCGTTGCGGCAGACCGCCAGCAGGCTGTCGCCGTGCGCCTGGATTTTCAATATGTAGCTTTCTGTGCTGTACTGCGACAGCGCCGTTTTGTCAACCGTCAGGACCGGGTCCTGGCGCACGCCGTCACCGTTATATGCTTCAATGCGTTCGACGAGAATAATTTCTTCGCTTTTGCCCGCGGCATTGACCTGACGCCTGTATTCCTGTGATGTGATATAAAGGCCGCCGCTGCGGTCGGAAGCAATCTGGCCGTAGCGCACATTGTTTCCGTCTTCGCTTTCGGTGGGCAAGGTCAGCGTCCATTCAAGCCGGCCGTCCGCTGACACCTTTGTCAGAGTGCTGTCTGATGAAAGCAGGTACAGCGCACCGTTCGGGTCCATGGTGTATTCCGCCGCGCTGTCCAACACGACTTTCTGGCTGCTGAGTGCAAACAGCACTGCCGCCGCAGCTCCCAGCAGCAAAATAACGATGGCTTTGATCCGCTTCATATCCAGTCCTCCATCCACCCGGACGCCCATGACCGAGGATGTAATTTTTGATTGGCACTTTACAACAATTTTTTTTGCATATATAATCGTACTATACAAAATCACGTTGTTTTATCGAAAAGTTTTCAAGTTCGGTTTCTATCAGTAAAATCGGAGGTGCTTTAATGGCTACAGAAACCACTGCCCGTATTCCCTATGAGATACTCGGCACCCTGACCGATACGCCCCAACTGACTGTGTGCGCTGCACGCAAGTCCGACTCAGACGAGCTTTTGCTGCTCAACCGCATTCCGCACGACCAGGACACGCGGGACCTTTTCCGTGACCTGTACTTCTATTCGGCCCACCGCCCCGAGCGCTCGGAGTTTGTCGAGCTGTACAGCGCTGACCGCGACTTTTACGCCGTGTTCAAATACCATCAGGCCCCCAGTCTGGCCAGCCTGTACGGAAGCTGTCCCGGCCCGACCGCGCGGCGCCTTTCCATTCTGATTGACGCCCTGTTCCGCGTTTACAACGACACGCTGCGCATGCCGCTGCCTGTCGTGTGCAGCGCCCTGCAGCCCGACAACATCCTCATTGACGACGACGGCAATATCAGGATATTCTACCAGCTCCAGGCCGAGTTTCTGACCGACAGCCAGTGCAGCCTGTGGAACGAAGCCGCCTCGCTGGTGCAGTTCATGCTGGCCCGCGAATTGTTCGGCAGACATCATCAGGCGCTGCAGGATATCTGCAAAAAGTGCCGTGCCGGCCTGTACCCGTCTCTGCCCGCTCTGATCAACGATTTGGAAAAGGCTGCACAGACGCTGGAGCAGGCAGAATGGCTTTATCGGATCAAATCCTTTGTCCTGCGTAAAAAGGCGCGTATCCTGCAAATGTCATGGCTCAGCCTTGTAGCCATGGCAAGCTTTCTGGTGATCTATCTCGTCACCGAGCTGACCCGCACCGACGAGCTGCCGGCAGCTGCCATTTCTGACATCGGAAACATCACCTATGTTGCCGCGCAGGACGAGGAAGACAGCAACCTGCAGCTGACCGATCCCAGCCAGCCGCAGACGTCAGGCAGTGAACCCGCCTTTTCCAGTCTGCCTCTTCCCACATCTGAGCTTTCTTCCGAGGACTACATCGTTCAGTCCGGCGACACGCTGGAATCCATCTGCCTTGCCAAGTACGGCGCCGAGGCCTATGCCGCCGCTGTGGCGTCTTTCAACGGACTTGCTGAAGACGCCGTCCTCGACGCAGGCAGCATACTGCTCCTGCCGCTCCGTGACCAGCTGGCCGCATATATCACTTGATCTCAAGCTGTCACCCCTGTCCCGTTTTCACCGGGACAGGGATTTTTTTGTTTATGCCTTGCTGACCACCACAAAAGCGCTGGCGTGGCAGTTGCCATACTTGACGCTTTGCGCCTGCACCTCGAACACGCCTTCCATGGCCGGCGCGGTGTACAGTCCGTTTCGGTCAATACTGCCGCCGTTCTTCTCGACAACGCTCCAGTTGACTTCCTGGCTGGCACACCCCTCTACGACAGCCGTAAAGCGCAGCTGCTGCAGCGGTTCAAGGTTGGATGTATTGGGCGTGATAACGACGCGAACATCAGATGCGACTTCCTGGTTTCTACCCACAGGCTCTCCCGAGGGTCGCCACGCCCACCAGCGCAACCGAACCGTCTGCTGGCTGGTTTTTTCCAGCAGCTTGACACCCAGCTGCAATGTGCCCTTTTTGGCGTTGAGCATGGCAGCTGTCTGACACGCAGGGGCGGCAAGTGAAAATTCTTCGGTGCTGAACACTCCGCCGCTGCCGAAAATCAGCGTATCCGGATCGCCCTGGCGGGCCGTGTTCTCCGCCGCCACAACAACACAGATGTTGCCGGGTCCCAGGCCGTGTATAAACTCGTGTGAAAAATATGCGCGCCCTACCTTGGGGCTGACACCCAGATTGATAACCTCTGCACCTGTCAGGATTTGCTGGGCCTCGCCGGGAAGCTCGGGCGTGCTGTCGGCAGCCTGAGGAATCGCCGTACTGCCGCCGAGCGCCTGCGACGGCGCCTTATCAATGCTCTGCAGCAGGCCGAGCAGCTGAGCACTCAACAGGTGCTGACGGAAAGGATTCCGCGTGATTTTTTCAATAAAATAGGTCGACTGACTGGCGATAACGTGCAGCTTGGCAAGGTAAATAGCCTGACCTTCGCGCGCAGTCAGCAGGTCGTCAAAATGCAGGTCAAAATACGCATCTGTCACGACCTCGCGCAGGGAGCGCGAGCTCACCCGTACCGGCCGGACAACGTCGTCCTCGGGCCTGCCGCCTTCCCTGCTGCCAATCGAAA
This sequence comes from Candidatus Ventrousia excrementavium, assembly GCA_018714845.1. Taxonomy (GTDB): domain Bacteria; phylum Bacillota; class Clostridia; order Oscillospirales; family Butyricicoccaceae; genus Ventrousia; species Ventrousia excrementavium. The sequence continues at coordinate 11,276 of DVMR01000073.1, read as the reverse complement.
GCGAAAACCCGTTGGCCGGCACACGGATCTCGGTGTAATCGTCCTGCACCGGGCCGCAGGCCATGGTGTAATCCAGCTCCAGACGCTTGTGCGTAGTCACTTCGGTCTCGGTATAGTCGACCCTGACCGACCTCTCGCCGTTCTCTCCCCTGAACATATCGCTTTCCAGGGTAAACGAAAAATGCACCGGCGCCGAAACGTCGCGCTTTTCGAACAGAACACGCACCGCAAAGCTGTCGCCCGCAGCGGCAAACCGGGGAATCTGCAGTGTAATAGTCACGCCGTTCTCATCGTACAAACGGCATAAATCATACAGGACATTATCCACGCCCAGTACGGCCGGATTGGGCTCGCGCGTTGTCAGAAAAAGCTCGTAGCCTTCCTGCACCCGGTTATATTCGCGGGGCATTCCGTTTTGGCCGGCTGCGCCCGCCACGGAAAAGGTTCCTTCACACAGCTCCTCGCGGTAGGCGATGCCCAGATACACATCGCCGCTGCCGTGAATTTCATCAAATCCACGCAAAACGCTGATTTGCTTGACGCACGGCTCGCGCGCAACGATTTCGCGCCCAAGATAGTCGAGCGCCATGCCGGCTTCCAGCGAAATGGTCTGGTTGTCGACAAGCAGTACACCCAGTCCGGATACAATGCCGGCGCCGTGCAGCATGCGGTTGCCCAAACGGCGCTTGTCGTTCATATAGGTCTGCTCGTTTTCAAAGTCGCGGACCGTCATCAGCTTGCCATAAAAATAATGGTTTCTTTCGGCGGAATCATATTGCAGGTTGTTCATATGTGTCCCTCCTGTCGGCTATTCAGTCAGATAAGGCGCGCCGGGCGCCGAAGCGCCGGTATCCAGCACCAGCTCTTCGCTGCGGCCGATGCGTGAATTGACGCCCAAGTAGCAGTGCCGCCCCAATATCATCACGTTTTCCAAAAATACCAGATTGCAGATGGCGTCAACGGGCTTGAATTTTTCGATGACGCGATAGAGCTTGGCGTATTCGTCAGGGCTGCAGTCCGTCTGCGGCATCAGCACGGTAAAGGTGTGGCTGCTACCGCCGTAAAGCCGCCGCAGCGTTTCTCCGTCCGCTTTCCACAGCTCGGACGACGCCGTTTCAAACTGCTCGATAATCAGCGGCTTCTGGCCGGTATAAAGCTGTATCACTTCCTGCAGCGCCGGCTTGGTACCCTTGATGCGATACAGGCGGACAGCGCTTTGCAGCAGCTCGCGCAGCTTCTGCTCTGTCCACAGAAAGCAGTCTGACACCGCAAGCCCATCGGCCAGCCAGTATAAAAACTCAGGCGGCGCCACTGCCGGGTCAAACCGTGTGGGCGCCAAGTCAATGTCCTCTTCCAAGTCCACATAAACAGACTGGAACACACTGATAAACCGCGCCAAAAAGGAGTTGACGCTCTCTGCGCCCCGATAGACCTGGGGCAGATAATCAATAAAAGCAATGCGCGGAAACTCGAGCTGAATGCTGCTCACTGAAAGCGTCTCCCCGCCATAGCTGAAAAAAACAAGGCAAAACCACAGATAGCGCCCTCTCAGGTCATACAGCAGCAAATCCCGGGGGCCTTCACAGATACGCTGGGAGAACGTCATAAAAAACTGCTCCCGCTCTTCGGCCGTCACCGCCGGATCAGCGAGCCAGTCATCCAGACGCCGTTCTTCATCCGGCGGCCCAAAACCGGCAGGCAGGCTGTCGTCATCACTGCAGTAAAGGTACAGACGCAGCAGCGTGTTGCCCGGGATATCCGCCGTCACGCGCAGCCTGTGCCAGACGGTCTCTTTTTCCAGGGTGTCCAGAGCAAACGACGCGTAAACGCCCTTGCCCGCTTTTTGCAGGGCAAGTCCGCCGCTTTCCGCCGACAACCCGTCGGCAATGCCCTGACCGAGCCAGTCGTCAGGCCGGTTGAACATGAAATGCTTTGTCCCCGCGGCCATCCTTTCGCCTCCTTATGCCGGAATGGTATCAGTCCAGACTGTTGATGAAGTTGAGCTCAAAACGCTCGATCTCGTAATAGCTGTTTGGGGGAACAATGATGTCGTCAGTCCTCGTTTTGGCAATCCACTCGCCCAACGGCTCAACGCTGAGCGATTCAATGGACGACACACAGTCCATCAGGTCGATGGCACAGTACAGCTCGCCATAGCTGAGCGCCGTGCCAAAACGGCGGTTGAGCTGTGCAATAAACTCCTCAGCGCGCCGGCGCACCAGCGTGCCGGCGTCGTGATAATACGGCGCGGTGATGATGCGGGCCCGCAGCAGCAGCCGCACCGGCTGAGGCCAGACCACCTGGACCTGCGTATTGAGCAATCGGCAGCGGTCCAGTGCCATGCGGATGTTTTCAACGTATGCCCTGCGCTGCACATACCTCGCGCGTCCCGCTCCCTGTACAACCACCGTGATGCGCCGGTCATTTTCGCCTTCAAATCCGGTCAGAACCCGACAATTTTCGACAATCAGCCCCGGCACTGCGTGCACCGCAGCAAGATAGTCTTCTTCCGTGACCGCTCTTGCACCGGTGCGCAGCGTATCTGCAGCGCGTACCGCCATCTCTTCCAGGCTTTCGGGGTCCTCGCCGCCCGACGCCGGTACAATCTGCCGGACCTGAAGCGCCGAAATATGTGCATCCGGGCTCTGCGCCTGGCTGATCATTCCTGCCCTGATATCCGAATCCCGGCCGCGGCAGGTCTTGAGACCGGTGAGCAGGATGTTATCTTTCCCCTTGGGCGGCATGACGCCCCGCACATGGTCCCCGAACCGAAGCACACGCTGCCCGGCGTCCCAGATAAAATGTCTTGACTCAGGGCCTGACGAATAGAAGTCCTCGCACTTTTCCCATTCGCTGAAGCGCACCCCTGCCGGGGTCTGCCGCCCGACCATCAGCCGCACACTGTCATACAGCGCGTTCTGTTGTTCAAAAGGAATTTCCTGACCGGAAAACCCGGTTCCACTTCCCAATACAATGTGGTCTGCCGCACGTTTGTCAAAGCACACTGCCATGACCCTGCCAGAATACCCGGGAAGGTTCAGAACAGCCCGCCCCCTGTCTGGCTGCGGTTCACAGTAAAAGTCTTCCGTTTCATACCATCCCGTCGCGTCTTCGATAAACACACGGTGCTGGCCGTAAATCCCCAGCTCACTTGTCAGAACCGGACTCTCGCCGGCCTCAAACACGTCGCACCGTACCAGCGTGTCCTGCTGGCGCAGCTCGATGACATTGACGCGCACCGCTGTGAGCCGCGGCGGAAGGTCATAGTCGTCGCGGACAAGGTGCGCCCGCACGGCAAAGCCGCTTTCAGTCTCTGCCATCTCCGCGCTGTGACGCAGCGTCACAACCCCGGAAAACAAAAAGCCATATGTATCGTCGCGGGTAACCTCGGCAGGCTCCCAGCCTTTTTCAGTCCAGACATCCCAGCTGATGTCCGCCATCGGACAGAAGGGTTCCCCATTCACCGGGACGCGGTTTGCGCTGTCGGCGCAGATTTCAAAATACAGGGAAAATTCACAGCCTGACGGGGCTGGAGCTGAGAGAAACAATGTCAGCGCACCAACCGGCTCGCTGGCCGGTTCAGGCCCCAGACCGGGGAAAATTTCAAAAATACGTGTCCCGTCCAGTGCAGATGGGTCGACGAGCTGCTCGCTTCCGCCGCCGCTGAAGCAAATGCCGGTCAGCCTTGCTGACAAAGCCACCGCCGGCACAGGATTTTCAAACACCATATCCCCTGCCGTCCATTTGGTTTCAGCCGGCAGAATCAGGTTTTTCTCGGCACCTGAAAGCTCGACCAGCGTAGACGAGCCGCGCCCCGTTCGCCGGGTGATGCCGAGCAGACTCAAAAACCGCCGCTGGCTTTCCGGCACGATGACAGACATGTATTCATGCTGCAGGGCTTTCAGCCATGCAAACAAATCGACCAGTGTCATGCCGGGGTCTGACGCCTGCAGGTTGTTCCACTCCGTATCAAACCGGGCAATGCTTCTGACCGCTTTTTCAACAATATCGTCAAAGCTCTGATCGTTGAGCTTCTCCAGCTCCAGCAATTCTGTCACCTCGCTTCAGCCTGCGTCTTACTCGACCGTCAGGTTGATTTTGGGTTCCCCGAACACCGGCACGGCAAATACATCCCGCCGCGCCTCATTGAACTCAACGGCCTGCCGCCCGTTCTCGGTCGCCGTATAGGCAAAGACATGCAGGCTTTTAATCCATTTGATATTTTTAATGGTTTTAATGCTGTTGTAAATCAGCTCGCGTCCGGGCAGCTGGCCGATTTCCCAGCCCTGGCCGTTGAAGTTGCCCGCAATGGGGTCCAAAAACCCCTCCAGCCTTTGGCTGATGGCCTGATACACCTCGTGATACTGGTTATAATCGGAAATAACAACATCAGCTGATACACACAGCTCTACATAGCGTACTTCGAACACGTCAACATGCGATGAACCAGTCAACAGCATGGACGCACGCGCCGCGATAGCCTCGCGCGCGCCGCGCACCACTGCGGCAAACTGCTCACCGCCCTGCCGGTATTCGCGCGGCAGAACAGCCAGCGCCAAAGCGCCCTCCCGCGGACGATTATAGCGGTCGACATGCGCCAGGCATTTGACCCGGCGGATATTGCGATTAGACGCCAGCACCGCCCGCTGAAAGTCTTCGAGTGTTACGAGTCTTCCCATTCCCGCCAAAGCGCCGGCAGAACGCCGCGCCGCCTGCTCGATGGTCTCGCGGTCAGCGCCGCCGCTGATGCGTTTGCGGTTGGTCACCCAGGCTGCCTGCGCCGGTTTTGCGGCAAAGCCCAAAATGGCATGCGGTTCGATGTTTCCCTGTGCGCCGTCGCAGACAGTGTAGCGGACCATAATGGTTTCCGCTGCTCCATCAGGCGGTATGCGCCCGTGCCGTCCATCGCCAAAGACAACGGCGCCGCTGGCGTAGTCGACAGAAAAGGCCCTGTCCCCGGCCCCGGCGGACTCCAGCCGCTCAACCTCGCGCCAGGGAACCCACAGCTCGGTCACACTTCCCTCCGCACTGCGGGCCACTATCGTCCCATCCATGCCGAGAAGTCGTTCTTCCTCCCGGGCAGACAGCGCCCCTTGTTCATTAACCCACACGCGGACATCAGACACGTTGGCTGCGGACAGAATACAGGTCTTGGTCCGCTCTCCCCGCGCGATGTAAAAATATTCCGGCTGCCGGCGCTCACGCTGAACGACGGGGACCGTGTTAAACCAGATGCCGTTGACAAGGGGATTCTTCCGTGAATCAGACCGGTCATAGCGTCTGTCAGAATCAACCAACCGGATAAAATAGCCCTCGCTTCCGAAAAAGCACGCCTTGACAAAATCCCGCTTGCCCACCAGTGTGACAATGCCGCTTTTTGTGGCATTGTCCGTCATGTCCATGACCTCGATACTCTTCCACCCCGGGGTCCCGTTAACGGTGACGCCGTAATACTCCCACAAAAGTGGCGCCGGATCGGGGTATACACCCTCGCCGATGTCCCAGAAAATGCGTATCGGCCCCCCTGTCAGCGGCCCGGTCAGGCACAGATACATGGCCGGGTCAGGGCACAGGCTCGCCGTCACGACCGGCGCGTCGTCCTGTACGGGAAACTCGCGCACGGTGCGCTCTGCGTTGGACTCGACCAGTACCTGACGGCACTCAACCGGATTGCCGTCATAATGGTAACTGATGCTCATTTTATGGACAAACGGCGAGATATAGTTGCCCGCCAGTGTGTTCATGCTGGACAGCTTATCGACGCGCGCGCGGATAAACGGGCCGCTGGACGCGCCGAGCGTCAGGTCCTGCATATCAGGGGGACACTGGAAGGAAAGCCGCCTGACCGGCTTTCGCTCTTTCCCCGGGGTGAAGAAGTCCTCATACTGCCCGCTTGGAAAAAGCCGGGCCCAGCCCAGGCCGTTCCAGTATTCCCACAGCACGCGCTCAATCTGCACATCGCGCTCGCGGACCTTGGGAAAGTCCTCGTCCGTCATGATGCTGCGGTAGCGGATATTGTCCTCGGGCGTCCCGGCCCGCTCGATGGGCGTCTTGAAATAATCAAGCTCAAAATCAATGTCAATGGTCGCTCCGGCCTTGGAAAAGGCTTCGCGGTTGGAGATATTGAAATCCGAAAAAAGCGTAACAATGTCGCCGAACGGCGAAAAGCGTTCCAGCGTCAGCTCAGAAGAGCTTCCGGACAGGGAATCCGGCTGCAGCCCGGCCCCTGACGAGGTCCAGCTGACGTCGGTGACAAAGACTCCGCCGGCAGGGATACGGTTGATTCGGCAGCGAATAAGCCCCTGCTTTCCCTCTGCCTCTGACTCCACAGGCGTGCTGCCGTGCTCACCAATCAGTCTGACGCCTTTTTCCGTCTGCAAAACTCTGTCAAACTGCAGCCACTGCCCCTGGCTGTGATATTCCCAGGTCACCGCGTCAGGATTGCCGAGCAGTTCAGGAAGACGGCGGCTCAGCCTTGCCGATCGGCTGTGAACAGCATTGAGCGTAATGTCAACGCGGTCCTTTGTATAAAACACCGCATCGTCACGGAAATAAAGGACGTGCTTTTGCTTTTCGGGGTAAACGTCAAAGCCGAACAGTCTGACAGGGCCGTTTTCCTGTCCGCGCTCATAAGCGCAGACAATGCTGTCGCGTTCAGCACTTGTAAAAAATATGCGATCGATCTCAGCGTCAAGCGCGTTGACCGCTTCAGTCGTTTCATAAAAAGTCCTGCCGGTCTCGGTGTCAGCCGCGGCATACACCGGGGTCCCTCGGTCAATGTAAACTCCATCTGCCCCCGGAATCACGCCAACCGAGACCAGTCCTTCCGCCGGTGACGGCGGCAGAAGCCGCGTGCCCAGCATATTGAGAAATGTCAGATAATGATTGTGCACGGTGCGGTTGTATTTGCTGATGGTATTTTCCATCATCTCGGCATACAGGTGTGCAAGCACCACGCCGGCATCGGGATTTCGGTCATCCCACCGCCACTCTGGTACATAGCTGGACGCCAAAGTGCGCAGCTGCTCTAAAATGTCATTGCGATCCCGGCTGTCCAGTCTGGGAGTATCCACTTCGCGTCCCTCCTCGCTTTTTCATCATGCTACAGCGCTGTCTGATTTAGCTCGATTTCCTGTGTAATGCGCTCGGTTCTTCCGGGGAATAGATCAGTGATGTATTCGATATTGACATTGACGGCCGCATAATCCTGCTGAGACTGCATAACGCCCACATTGACGCCGCGCAGATGCTCTTCCCACAGACGGATGCTCTGCGCAATGGCCTCGGACATGCGGTTGACAAGCACCAGGTCGACGTTTTGGAACAAAAACCGGTTAAGTCCTGCGCCGAAGTTGGGGCGCATCTTGCGTTCGCCGCGATCAGTCTGCACAATCAGCCGGATGTTCTGGCGCACACAGTCGTTGTCTGTGGTCATTTTAATCCGGCCCGTGGCCTCGTCCACGGCAACGGGAAACGCCCAGCCGCTCAGCTCTGCCATGATTGCAAACCCTCCTTAATTCACCTTTACAATAGCGCCTTTCAGATTAGCCGGCCCGCTGGCTTCCAGATTAAGCTGGCCGCTGGCCTTGGCGTTGACGGCCGTTTTGCCGGCGATGTCGACCTGCTGGCCGTCAATCTTGATATTTCCGGACGTCTTGACGGTGATTTCGTTGCTGCTGCCGTTGAGCTCTATGGAAGCTCCGCCACACTGCAGCACAAGCGACGTCTTGGCCTCAAGCACGATTTTGCCGCCGCCGATGTCAATTTTCAGGCTGTTTTCTGTTTTAGGGTCAGACAGCGTGATGGTCTGCGCCTTGTCGTCTATGACCAAGCGGCTCTCTTTAGCCGTGGTCAGGGTCAGACCGGGCGTTTCCTCGCCGTCATTGAACTCGAGCCGGTGCGCTGTTTTGGACTTGAGCATGCGAAGCTCGTTCTTTCCCTCTTCCAGCTTGGCCGGCGCGGGATTTTTGGTATTCCACAGACAGCCCAGAACATAGGGCGCCGTGAAGTCGCCGTCGACAAAGCCGACCAGCACCTCATCCCCCACCTCAGGCATGTCGAAAAATCCGAATTCCTTGCCTGCCGCCGGCGTCATGACACGGATAAAATCCGTCTCCTGTACTGAATCCGTGCGGTTGAGCAGCCGGACCTTGACACGGTTTTTCTTGTCCGGATCCTTGATGTCGACAACTACGCCAATCGTAATGGCGCAAAAGGACTGCTCCTTCAGTTCCTGCGACAGCATTTCGTAAATGCTCACGGCCGCTCCCCCTTTCTTATACTTTGTTCCCGGCAAACCGGATGGTTGTCTGGTATCCCTCTTTGTCCACATGGTGAACTACACTGGTGATAAAGTAGTCGCGGTTAAAGTCTTTGTTGACCTTGCCGACCGTCACCATTCTGCCCGGTATCACAGGCGGCAGGCCGGCGATTTCCATTTCACCGGTCAAAAACCCCATGGACATTTCGTTGAGCAGAGCCTCGGCCCGGGCTTTGGCCTCTGCCTCTGACTGCACCGAGTTGTCGACCACTGTTTTGGACATGGTGTCGTTGATAAGCTTTGATGAATCAGCGCCTGTTTTGCTGCCGCCGCCCACTCCGGTCACGCTGACTGCTTTTGACTCAAAGGGTTTGTCGGCGTCTTCGACATTGTGGCTGCGCACGGTGACCGACTTGACCTGGTTGGACAGCGTGACTTCACGCCGCAGGCGATACAGGTTTTTGCCCGGCTCAACGGTCAGGACGCTGTCGGTGTACTTTTTATAGCTGACAAAGTGGACCTTGCCCGCCACAACATAAAACAGATAGTTGACCTTCTTGGCCAGCGCCACGATAAAGTCATAATCGCTTTGATTATGCTGTTCAATGGGCGACAGCGTTTCACTCGTCGCCTCAACCACGGTGCCCGTGTACAAAGCACTGTAGTTTTTCAAAACATCGGACACTGCTTCTGAATATTTTTTGATGTCCTTTTTGCGCAGGGAGCGATAGCTGTTCATCATGAACTGCTTGCAATCCATGGCCGTGACAATCATGGACGTTGTCTCGCCCTGCAGGTCAAACTCTATGGACGAGATATAGCCGACAAACACCGACTCTGCGTTATCCGCCTTGCCATACCCGAGGAAAACCTCAAGCTTGGCGCCCAGCATAATCTTGGAAAGTGCCGCGTCCAGCTTGAGCTCGCCATCTTCAAACCGGGAATACTGGCCGACGATTTCTGCCGTACAGTCGCTGGCTTCCATACCGGTCGTCAGCGTCACGCGGATGTCATGATAAATCAGCGATGTCCCTGACAGCGGAGTGTCGTTGATTTTAAAGTAAGCGACCGGCCGCTCAAAGCCGTTATACTTTTTTTCGGCATCACTCAGCGTCACCGGTGGTCACCTCCTGTCACGATCCCGGCAGCTGACGAATCAGTCTGCCTGCCACCTTTGTCAGTCCGATCAGCTTTTGTGTGGACAGACTGATTTTTTCTGATTCGTCGTCGACATGAGACAATATAGTCATAGACACCTCAGCGCCCAGCGGAGCGCCCTGGCTCGAAAAGTAGTTAAAAGTTGTCTGAAACTTTGTGATAATGCCAGAATACATCATGTTGCCCCAATAAAAAATGACTGGCACCTGTTTGTGTGATGCTACCAGCAGGGGCATATAGCAACACAGATCTTTGTTAAACAGGCTGATGTTGGTAAAATCAGTTTTATTGATCAGAGCGGTCAGTGCGCTCTCAGCTGCATCGCCGGTATTTACATTGCCGACCAGACTGCCGAGTAAACTTGTGGCTGCTGTCACCAGTGCCTTGAACTCAGCACCCTCGGTCTTGGCATTGTACGCCTCGACAATATTGAAAATAAGTACCAGATCGACCTGTTGCTCAGTCATGCCCTTGGGTGTGATTTTTCCGTCTGTGCTCGCCGTTTCGCTCGTCGATTCATTGGCAACGCCCTCGTCACGCTTGACCGGCGTTGTGGCTCCAATCTTAATGCTGGCGGGATTGATCATCACCTCAACAGGGCTTTCATATTCCCAGCTGCCGCCATCCTTTTGCTTTTTTCCAATCAGGAATGCGGCCTTGTCGACCGTTCCGAACCGTCCGCCCAGCAGGCTCATCTGTCACACCCCTTTGGTCACAGTCCAAATTTTCTGCGTTCCGCCCGCAGACGGCGTTCCACCCGCACCAGCAGCTCTTCGGTCAGGCGATTGTAGTTGATTTCTTCCAGAACACGCTCCGCAATCTGCGCTTCCTGTTCCCGCGTCAGCTCTGTCGGTTCCGTATTCGCAGCGGCAGGCATGGCTGGAGCCTGGTATGAAAACGCCGCATTAAGCGGGGCCGCCGCCGGGCTCACCATCTGCTGCCGTAGAACATCTTCACCGCTCTGCTCAGGCACAGCCTGCACAGCCGCCGGCTGCGGCGCTGGACTGCGATACACAATGCGCGGCTCCGCTCCACTGGCTGGAAGTTCTACTGCACTCTCAGTATTCAGCGGCTGTACCGGCTCAAGCGGCTGTGTAAAATAGGTCAGCCCGCCGCCTCCGGCATTTTGTTCGTTGTGTGCAGGCCCCGACCGTCGAATGAGCGTCCTCACCAGCTGCTCCGCACGCAGGCCTGCGCTGCGAAACATTGTCATTCCCTGCGTCTGCGCATAATGCGCCGGCCAAAGCAGTCCCGTCTCGGGCACTCTCCCGCTCGCCGGTATTTCAGCGACCGGTTCCTGCAGAATAGAGCGCTCCATCTGTTCCGGGACAGCGTAAGCGAGTGGCTCACCGCGCAGAAAACGCAAAGCCGCTGACACCTGCACCCCATCTGCTGCTGCCTTCTGTCTGAAAATCCTGAGATTCCGCATAATGGTCCGCAGCGGCGAATTCTGGTTCAGCGTATTCCGGTTTTCAGGCAACGCCGTTTCGGCTATTGCCCGCTGCAATACAGCTGGCACAAACGGGCGTCCTGGCGACGCTGTCACGGGCCGTGCTGCTTGCCTGCCGCCAAGCGGTCCGAAGTCTGGCTTCAGGCCAGCTGACGAAGGCTGCGTCTCAGTCTGCCGGCGCTTCGGCAACTGGTCTAACACCTGAGCCGCGGCAGGAAGAGGCCATACAGCGCCATGGTCTTCCCCCAGCCTGCCCTGTCCCGACAGTTGTTGCTGTGTTGACTGCCGTTGAAGCAGCGGAAGCGATGCGCCCACTGCAGAAGCTGCCGTAGCGTTATGCTGCTCTGCTTTGTTGTGTAAGGCAGACAAAACGCCGCTGTGCGGCCAAAAAGATTGTATGTACATCAG
>DVMR01000004.1 GCA_018714845.1 Candidatus Ventrousia excrementavium | reverse complement strand
ACGGGTTTTATTATGCGCAGAGTATAGTGGCTGACGAAGATGGAAACCTGTACGTTCATGATCGTCTGCTCAATGAAAATGGCAAGGATATTGACAGCGAGCGAATCGTGGTTTTTAACCATGCCGGCCGTTTTCAAGAATATCTGTTTGAAGAACCGCATGACACCGATACTCAAGGTGAGAACCGCAATCAGCTTTACGCGCTGACTTATCTGGACGGCGCGCTTCAGATGGTTCGTGTTGAAACGGACAGTTTCACCCTGTATCAGATTGATCTGGAGAATGGCCATCTGGATGCAGTCCAAAGCTATCGTTATGAAGATGCCTTTCGAGTACTGATGGCTTTCGCCGTATCACCGGATGGACAAGTCTATTTTTCTGACAAATACGGCTCAGTCTGGCAGGCGTCGGCAGATAGCGCTCATATCTGCCTGTATGATGCGTCGCAGTACGGAGATGAAAATTTTTACAGCATGGTAACAGATATTGGCTGTGACGCTGAAGGCAATGTGTACTTTAATGATATTGGCCGCCGTGAAATCGGCTGTCTGCTTGCTGACGGCAGCGTTAAAACCATCATTTCCCGCGGTGAACCCATGACCGAGATGCCGGAAGACTTTAATATCCTGCCGATTTATTCGGCCTTTTCGGTTGCTGAAGATGGCACGGTCAGCGTTGCATATTCTGATTCCTACTATGATAGTGAGCTCAATGAGCAGGTTTATAATTACAACCTTTTTATCAAAAATGCTGATGGAACGGTGCAATTCAACGGTGCCGAAGCCAATAAAACGCTTTCTGTACAAGTCCGTGGATGGTTGTGCTGTGCGGCGCTTGTTGTTTTGGCCGTGCTTGCTGGGGTGAGCATTGTACGGCTTATCACTTGGCTGAGCCGGGCAAAGCTGTCGTTTTCTGCTATGATGCAGATTGCGGTTATTGCAACAGCACTTTTAACGGCTTTGCCGGTTTCGACAGTTATCATCAATGATACAAGCACCCGATATACGGATTCCATGATGAGTCAGATGAGCATTATGGCTACATTGATGGCCCGTGACCTGCGGGCAGAAGATATCCAAAGCATTGAATCGCCGCAGGACTATTGGAGCGAAGCCTACCAGCGTATAGATGCGTCGGTTAAAGAGATTCTTCGTGACGAGCTAACAGAAGACAGGGGTATTTACTGTATCATGTATAGAGAGTACAATGATATAGTGTGCACCCTGTATTCAGATGAGGGCTTAAATGGCGTTATGTCTCCCATGGAAGGTTCTTATGAGGGCTCAGCGGAAGAAGGAATCTATAATACAGGCGAACTGGTGCAAATTTCCGCCTATTCCAGCGCAGAAGGTCACTACATGTTTACGATTGCGCCGGTATTTGACGATGCTGGGGATGTCATTGCACTGATCGAAGTCGGTACAGATCTGTATGCTTATAACGAGGCCAATAACGCGCTGATCCGAGAGCTGCTGCTGAAGGTGCTCATGTTTATTATCACGATGATTCTGCTGTTTTCCGAGTCTACGGTTTTCTTCAGTGCACTGCAGCGCAGCCGGCGCGAGCGTAAGCGCAAGCTCAGTCAGGATGTCGGCATTATCCGGCCCATCGCTTTTCTCGTTTTCTTTGCCGGCAATATGTCGACGACATTCCTCCCGGTTTACGGCAAGCAGCTGTGGACTTCGGCGATGGGCATTCAGGAAGAAATTGCCATTGCCCTGCCGCTGTCGGCAGAGGTTCTGTTTGCGGCGCTGTTTTCAGTACTGGGCGGTTTTATCGTGGACCGTGTAGGGACAAAGCGTCTGATTGTCATAGGCAGCATCATTTTGACCGGCGGTCTGGTCATGTGTGGCTTTGTACCGACTCTGTGGCTTTTGATTGCAGGCAACGCCATTCTGGGTGTCGGCGAAGGATTGATGCTTGTTTCGCTCAATACCTTTATCAGCAACTACGGTGAGGAAGAGCAGCGCAACCGTGGTTTTTCGGGCTACAATGCGGCATATCTGTCCGGTATGAACTGCGGCACGGTCATCGGCTCGCTTATTGCAGAATGGCTGGGCTACCGGCCGGTGTTTTATATCGGGGGCGCGATTTTGGTCGCCGGCATTGTTATGATTATTGTCTGTCTGCGCCGGCAGACAACATCAGGCGAGCATGAGGAAAAAGAGGTCGCCGGCATGTCGACTGTGCGGTTTATGCTGTCGCCACGTGTGTTGATTTTCTTCATTTTCATGCTCATGCCGTACCTGATTTGTGCGTCCTTCCTCAGCTATTTTTTCCCCATTTATGGCGAAGAAAATGGACTGAGTACGTCTTTTGTGGCGCAGGCCTTTTTGCTCGCAGGCGTTATTTCCATCTATCTTGGACCAGTCCTCACAAAAGTCGTTTCCAACCGCTTAGGGGCGCGCTGGTCACTTGTTTTGTCAACAGCCATGTATGTAGCAGGCTTTACGTTTTTTGCTATTCACCCTTCTATTGCGACCTGCTTTATCATTATCGCACTGTTGGCTGTGGCCGACAGTTTTGGGTTGTCCATGCAGGCGGTATACTTCAGTGCGCTGCCCGAAGTACAGCGGTATGGCGCGGGTAAGGCTATGGGAATCAACAGTGCTGTTGAAAACATAGCGCAGACATTGGGGCCCATTATCTTTGCATCTCTGTTGTTGCTCGGAGCGGAACGCGGTATTCTGCTGATGGCGCAGATTGTGGGCGTACTTTTGGTGGTCTTTGTCATTTCATGCCTGTTAGACCGGCAAAAAAACCGCTCGGGGAAAGAAGTGAAAGAAAATGTCAGACTGTGAATACCGAGCTGCCCGCGATGGTGAGTTCGAGCAGCTCCGTGTCCTTTGGAAAGAAGGCTTCGGTGATTCTGACGAATTTATCGATGAATACCAGCGGCTGATTTATCAGCCGCAAAATGCTGAAGTTGCCTTTTGTGACGGGAAAATCGTTTCCATGATCATGGTGGTCCCAACGACGTTTCACAGAGCAGGTAAAGAACCGTTGCCAGCCGGATATGCTTATGCATTGACAACCGCACAGGGTTATCGGCGCCGAGGCATTGGCGTTGCAGTTTATCGTTCTTTGACAGATCGAAAAATGGCGGATGGAATGGTATGTATTGCCAGCAGCCCAGGCGACGAAAGTCTTCTCCATTTCTACCTTCGTCACTCGTGGAAAATCGCCTTTTATGTCAGGGAGCTGGCTATTGCGGCAAACGAACTTCCGCAGGCCATACAGGCGGATTGGACAACGCCTGAAAAGTACAACATCCTGCGTGAAGCGTCCTTACAGGGTACAGACCACTATGCGTTTGAGTTGCCGGTCGTGCAGATGCAGGAATACGTCTGCCGTGACAGCGGCGGTGGGCTGCTGTATTTTCCCGGACATGAACCCTGCTGTGCTGTAGCGGAATATGAAGGCGACGGTCATGTTCTCATCAGCGAGCTTCTGGCCCCGGATGAACAGCTTCTGGCCTGTGCCGCGGGCGTTTTACAGCACCTGCCGGCAGAAAAGGTTAGTATTCGCCTTCCGGTCTGGTCGGGGGAGAGCATCGGCGCGAAGGCTGTGCCCTATGCCATTTTATCTCCGCACGGAGAAATGTATCATTACATGATGAAAAACCCGACAGCGTATCTGGGGCTTGACCTCTGTTGACTGCCGCCAAAGAATCAAAATATATACCTTTGTATTTTTTTCAACAGGAAAAGCCTTTACGGGTCTTGACAAACGTCAGGAATGTGATATGATAAAATACAATATTGGTTCTGGAGAGCTTATTTTATGAAGTTTGCCATCGCTGCTATTTTCGTTTTTGCGTATTATTACTTTTACTTTAGCTATTTTAAAGTAAAAGCGATTTGTGATGCAAAAATGTAAATGCAATGAAGGCAACAGCCTGGAATTGATATTTATATCAGCCTGAAACGGCCACGCAAATCGCTGCGTGGCCGTTTTTAATTTTTCAGGAGGTTTAAAAACATGATTGCAGTACTCAAGCCCGGTACATCGGTACGCCAGCGTGACAATCTGATTTCCTGGTTCAAGTCACAGGGACTGGATGTGCATATTTCAGAAGGACAGACCCACACAGTTCTCGGCATTATCGGCGACACCACACAGGTTGATATCGATTTGCTTCAGAGTCTGGACATCGTCGATTCGGCCAAACGCGTCAGCGAGACTTATAAGCTGGCCAACCGCAAGTTTCATCCGCAGGACACGGTGGTGTCGGTGGGTGAATATCAGATTGGCGGAGGCCATTTTCAGATTATCGCAGGTCCCTGTTCTGTGGAGTCGGAAAAGCAGATTATTGAGGTGGCGCAGGCTGTTAAGAGAAGCGGAGCCACGCTGCTGCGCGGCGGCGCTTTCAAACCGCGCACCTCGCCGTATGACTTCCAGGGTCTCAGGGCCAATGGGATTGAGTATCTGCTCGAGGCAAAAAAGATCACAGGCATGCCTATTGTCAGCGAGATTATGAATGCAGAACACCTGCCGCTGTTTGAAAATGTCGATGTGATTCAGGTAGGTGCCCGCAACATGCAGAACTTCGAACTGCTCAAGACCCTGGGCAAGCTCCACAAGCCCATTCTGCTCAAGCGCGGATTGGCAAACACGCTCAAGGAGCTTTTGATGAGTGCCGAGTATATCATGGCAGGCGGCAATGAGAACGTCATTTTGTGTGAACGCGGCATCCGTACCTATGAGCCGAGCACGCGCAATACGCTCGATTTGTCTGCGGTGCCTTTGCTGCGTGAAATGACACACCTGCCCATCATCGTCGACCCCAGCCATGCAACGGGACAGGCCCGGCTGGTGCAGCCCATGGCTATGGCGGCGGCTGCGGCCGGAGCCGATGGGCTGATGATTGAGGTGCACAACGATCCGATGCACGCGCTGTGTGACGGAGCGCAGTCACTGACGCCGGAGCAGTTTGATGAGTTGGCGCACAAGGTGGCCCGCATCCGGGAGGTCGTGGCAGGATGAATGTGGCGATTGCAGGGCTGGGGCTGATTGGCGGGTCAGCGGCCAAAGCTTATCATGAGGCTGGACACGTTGTGTACGGCCTGGACCATGACCAAACAGTGCTGGGATTTGCCCAGCTGGCCGGTGTTGTGGATGTGCTGCTCGACCAGAACAATATCCGCGAGTGCGACTGCCTTTTGATTGCGCTCCCGCCGTCCGCAGCCATTGCCTTTTTACAGGAATGGGCGCCTTATATTCCGGCGCAGTGTCTGGTAATGGATTTCTGCGGGACCAAGCGCGTTGTGTGTGAGAAGGGATTTGCCCTGGCGCAGCAGTATGGTTTTACCTTTGTCGGGGGACACCCTATGGCGGGTAGCCATCATTCCGGATATGCGCACAGCCGGGCCGATTTGTTTGCCAATGCTTCCATGATTGTCGTGCCGCCGGTGACCGATGACATGGCCTTTTTGGACAACCTGAAAAAGTTACTTGAGCCGCTGCACCTGCGGTGCCTGACTGTGGCGACGGCCGAAGAACATGACAAGAACATCGCTTTTACCTCGCAGCTGGCCCATGTTGTGTCCAATGCCTATATCAAAAGTCCGACAGCCGGGCGGCACAAAGGCTTTTCGGCCGGCAGCTACCGCGACTTGACGCGGGTGGCGTGGCTGGCGCCCGACATGTGGACTGAGCTGTTTTTGGAAAACAAGGATAACCTGATGCAGGAAATTGACACGCTTATCGCCGAGTTGACACAATACCGTGATGCGATGGAGCGTTCAGATTATGAGGGTCTGCGTCAGCTGCTGGACGACGGCCGCCGCAGAAAAGGAGAGGTTGACGGATGGACACCGTAAAAATCGATTGCTCGCGGCCGTATGAGGTGCTGGTCGGCACGGGACTGCTTGATACAGCAGGCGAACACATTGTTCGGACCACAGGATGTCAAACAGCGGCAGTGGTTGCAGACGACACCGTGGACGCCCTGTACGGAGACCGCGTTCAGGCATCGCTTGAACGTGCCGGATGCCGGGTGGTGCGTTTTCGCTTTCCGCACGGTGAACAGTCCAAAACAATCGCGACCTATGTGCAGCTGCTGCATTTCCTGGCAGAGAACCGCCTGACACGCAGCGATGCTGTCGTCGCGCTGGGCGGCGGAGTGACCGGAGACCTGGCCGGCTTTGCCGCGGCGACCTTTATGCGGGGGATGGCGCTGGTCCAGCTGCCGACCACGCTGCTTGCAGCAGTTGATTCATCGGTGGGCGGAAAAACAGCCGTCGACCTTCCGCAGGGCAAAAATTTGGCGGGCGCCTTTCACCAGCCGTCGCTGGTACTGTGCGACTGCGACACCCTGGACACCTTACCGGCCGATGTATTTCGAGACGGCTGTGCCGAAGTCATTAAATATGGCGTTTTATGTGATGCACAGTTCTTTGAATCCCTGCAAAAACCGGTAAACGAACAGCGCGAGGCGGTTATTTCGCGCTGTGTACGCATTAAAAGCGATATTGTCAGCCGGGATGAGCGGGACAAAAGGGAGCGCCAGCTGCTCAACTTGGGTCACACCATTGGCCATGCCATTGAGCAATGCAGCGGCTTCACAGTCAGTCATGGGCAGGCGGTTGCCATCGGCATGGCACATGTAGCCCGCGCCGCCTTTCGCAGAGGACTGTGCAAACGCGATTGTCCGGGGCGCATTGAAGAAATGCTGCGTCTGTACGGACTGCCGGTTTCCACTTCGCTGGAGCCCGAAATGCTGGCCCAGGCGGCGCTTTCCGATAAAAAGCGGACCGGTAAACAGATTACGCTGGTCATCCCCGAAGAGATAGGCCGCTGCGTTTTGTATCCGCTACCGGTTTCTGAAATAGCTGAATTGATTCGCGAAGGGGTGGAAGCTCTGTGAATGTCATCATACATTCCCCGCTGCAGGGCGGTCAAATCGAAGCCATTCCGTCCAAATCACAGGCACACCGGCTGCTCATCTGTGCCGCCCTGGCGGATGGGCCGACAAAGATAAAGTGTACAGCTCTGTCCGAGGATATCGAAGCAACCGCAGATTGTCTGCGCGCGCTGGGGGCGCACATCGACTATGACGGTAAATATTTTTTTGTGCAGCCGATTTGCAGCGTCCGGCAGGGACAGACGCTGCGCTGCCGTGAAAGCGGTTCCACATTGCGGTTTATGCTTCCGGTGGCTGCCGCGCTGGGCGCCGACTGCCGGTTTCAGCTTGAGGGACGGCTGGCACAACGCCCACAGGGACCACTGCTGAAGGTGCTCACCGAGCATGGATGCACCATTACAGAACTCATGCCATCCTATCTGGAAATACACGGACAGCTGCAGGCCGGTGATTTTACGCTGCCCGGCGGTGTTTCATCGCAGTTTGTCAGCGGTCTGCTGATGGCTGCCCCCAGACTCAAAGACAGCAGCCGCATTTTTGTTTCCGGTGCGCTGCAGTCACGGCCTTATGTCGACTTGACGCTGGATGCGCTGCGGACTTTTCGTGTGCCATTTGAGGAGTCAGAACAGGTTTTTTCAGTACAGAGCAGCGCATTTCAGTCGCCGGGGACAGTATGTGTCGAAGGCGACTGGTCCAATGCGGCATTTTGGCTGTGCGCGGGCGCGTTGAGCTTGAAAACTGTCAGCTGTAAAGGCTTGAAGCTTTCATCTGTTCAAGGGGATAAAAAGATTATTGAGCTGGTGCGTCAGATGGGGGCGCAGACGCAGGTGCACGATGATTGTGTATCGGTTACGCGGGGAGAGTTGCATGGCATAGAAATCGACGCCTCTGACATCCCTGACCTGGTGCCTGTTTTGGCTGCCGTCGCTGCGCAGGCCGCCGGCGAAACGCGTATTTATAACGCAGGACGCCTGCGGCTGAAAGAGAGTGACCGTCTGCAGGCGGTTACGCAGGCCCTGACGGCGCTGGGCGCTGATGTGCAGGAGAAGGATGACGGGTTACTGATTGTCGGTGGTGCGGCCCTGCACGGCGGTATAGTCGATGCCTGTAACGACCACCGCATTGCCATGATGGCGGCGGTGGCTGCTGTGAGATGCAACGGCCCTGTCACTGTTTTGGGAGCGCAGGCAGTACACAAATCATACCCCGCTTTCTGGCAGCATTACGCGCTGCTGGGCGGCCAGGTGGAGGAATGCTGAATGGCATCAACATACGGAAATAATATTAAAATTACAATATTCGGTCAATCACATGGTCCGGCAATTGGTTTGACAATCGAGGGGCTGCCTGCGGGTATGGCTATTGATGAAGAGGCGTTGCGCACTTTTATGGCACGGCGTGCTCCGGGTGGGAGCTTGTCGACACCCAGAAAAGAAGCAGATGAGGTTGAGTTCATCAGCGGTGTATACCAGGGGCGCACCTGCGGTGTTCCGCTGACGGCGGTCATCCGCAACACCAATGTGCGGCCGCAGGACTACAGCAGTCTGCACCTGATTCCCCGGCCCGGGCACGCGGACTTCACGGGCCATGTAAAGTATGGCGGCTATGAAGACCCCACCGGCGGCGGGCACTTTTCCGGTCGCCTGACAGCGCCCCTCTGCATAGCAGGAGCTTTGTGTATGCAGCTGCTGGGCGAAGAGGGCATTGCTGTTGGAGCACATATTGTTGCAATTGGACAGGTGCGCGACCGCCTTTTTGATCCAATAGCTGTCAATGCAAATGACTTTACAGCTGTGAAAAAACATGAGCTCCCGGTGATGGATGAGCAGCAGGGCATCAAGATGCGTTCTGCCATTGAACAGGCGCGTGCAGGCGGCAACTCACTGGGCGGCGTTATCGAGTGCGCAGCCGTCGGATTGCCTGTCGGCTTGGGCGACCCCATGATGGATGGGCTGGAAAGCCGTATTTCTGCACTGGTGTTTGCCGTTCCTGCCGTGAAGGGTGTGGAGTTCGGCAGTGGGTTTGCCGGTTCGGCCCTGTGGGGGTCCCAAAACAATGACGCCTTTTATGTGCAGGACGGACAGGTCCGCACCCGGACCAATAATCACGGCGGAATATTGGGAGGGATTTCCTCGGGAATGCCCCTGATTTTTCGCGCTGCTGTCAAGCCGACGCCGTCTATAGCGCACGAGCAGAACAGTGTGGATTTGCAGGCAATGCAGGATGCAACACTGAAAGTCACAGGCAGGCACGACCCGTGCATTGTGCCGCGCGCTGTCCCGGTGATTGAGGCGGCGGCGGCCGTCGCCATCTGTGACGCTTTTCTGGAACAGAAAAAATACCGCTGAGGAGAAAAAATATGACGATTGAGGAATTGAGAACGCAGATTGATGCGGCGGATGAACAGCTGCTCGAAGCATTTGCCAAGCGCATGAATGTTGCCGATCAGATTGCTGACTACAAGCGTGAGCACGGCTTGCCGGTGTTGGACAGCGCCCGTGAGCGCCAGAAGCTCGCTGACGTTGTCAGCCGTGCCGAAGCGCCCGTCAAACCCTATGTCGGGGCGCTGTATCATCTTTTGTTCGAGCTGAGCCGGCTGTATCAGGGAGAAAAGCTGCGTCAGCACAGCGCACTGGTGCAAAAGGTACAGAATGCCATTGAACAGAGTGAGTCGCTGTTTCCGCAGGAAGCGCTGGTGGCCTGTCAGGGCGTAGAAGGCGCCTATTCGCAGATTGCCTGTGAAAAGCTGTTCAAAGTGCCTAACATCATGTGCTTCAAAAGCTTTGATGCGGTCTTTGCCGCTATTGACAAAGGCCTATGCCGTTACGGTGTTCTGCCGGTCGAAAACAGCACCGCAGGCTCAGTCAACAGAATCTACGACCTGATGATGCAGTATGATTTCAGCATTGTTCGCTCGGTGCGCATGAAAATCAACCACAATTTGCTTGCAAAGCCGGGCACCGCTCTGAGCGACGTGCGCGAGGTGTATTCTCATCCGCAGGCGCTCAGCCAGTGCGCGGAATATCTGGCGTCTTTGAAAGATGTCAAAATCACGCCCTGTGAAAACACGGCAGTCGCCGCCCAGCAGGTGGCGCAGTCGCCGCGCACTGATGTGGCGGCGTTGGCTTCCATGCCGTGCGCTGAGCTGTACGGACTGCAGTGCCTGCAATCCGACGTGCAGGACCAGGACAGCAACTACACCCGCTTTATCTGCATTTCCAAAAATCTTGAAATTTATCCCGGCGCTGACCGGACCAGTCTGATGATGGTGCTGCCGCACCGCCCAGGTTCGCTGTATCAGGTGCTGTCGCGCTTTTACGCGCTGGGCATCAATCTGCTCAAGCTCGAAAGCCGCCCGCTGCCGGGGCGCGACTTTGAGTTTATGTTTTACTTTGATTTGGAAACCTCAATCTATTCGCCCGAGTTTGTCCGCATGTTGAGCGAAATTGAACAGATGGCGCAGCAGATGCGGTATCTGGGCAGCTATTCGGAGATTGTATAATGAAACGCTGCGGTCTGCTGGGTGAAAAGCTGGGGCACAGTTTTTCGCCCCGTATTCATCAGAAGCTTGGCGGATACGAGTATCGTTTGTACGAGAAAAGCCCGCAGGAGCTGGATGTATTTTTGAAAAGCGGCGACTTTGACGGTCTGAATGTCACCATTCCCTATAAACAAACGGTCATACCGTACTGCGCCGGGTTATCGCCGCGTGCGCAGGCAATCGGCAGCGTCAACACCCTGGTCCGCCGGGCCGACGGCTCTTTGTGGGGAGATAATACCGATTACGACGGGTTTTCTGCCATGCTTGAACAGGCCAATATCAGTTTGGACGGGAAAAAAGCACTGGTGCTGGGCAGCGGCGGGGCATCCAAGACAGTACAGGCAGTTTTGCGCGACCGCGGGGCAAGCGTTGTTGTCATTTCCCGCTCGGGTCCGGACAGCTATGATAACTTGGACCGCCACGCTGACGCGCGTTTGGTCGTCAACACCACGCCGGTCGGTATGTACCCCAAAAACGGCGCAGCGGCTCTGGATATCAGGCGATTTCCCCGCTGCGAAGCCGTGCTGGATGTGGTTTACAATCCTGCGCGCACCCGGCTGATGCTCGATGCCGAGGCCTGCGGCATCCCGGCCTTCGGTGGGCTGTTGATGCTGGTCGAGCAGGCTCGCCGAGCCGCTGAAATTTTCACAGGAAATCAAGTTGACGCCGCCGTCACAGGGCGCCTGACGGCAAAGCTGGCCCGTGAAACGCAGAATATTGCGTTGATTGGGATGCCGGGATGCGGGAAAACAACGGTCGGCCGGGCGCTGGCTGATTTGCTGGGGCGGCCCTTTTATGACGCGGACGAGCAAATCGAGGCCCGGGCAGGGCGGAAAATCCCTGATATTTTTGCGCAGGATGGTGAAGCTGCCTTCCGCAAGCTCGAGACCGAGGTGCTGGCCGAGCTTTCACGGCAGAGCGGCGCGGTTATTGCGACAGGCGGCGGCGTTGTAACCCGCGAAGAAAACCGCGATTTGCTGCGGCAGAACAGCACCGTCGTCTGGCTGCAGCGCGACCTTCACAGCCTGCCGCTGGCGGGACGGCCGGTGTCGCAGAGCAGACCTCTGAACGAGCTCGCCGCTGAGCGAATGCCGCTTTACCGCGCGTGGTGCGACGCAGCTGTCGAGGTCTGCGGGCCGGAAGAAACAGCGAAAGCCATACAAAGGGAGCTGAAAATATGAAACTGCTCATTGTCAACGGCCCGAACCTCAACATGTTGGGAATTCGCGAGCCGGATATCTATGGCAGACAGACCTATGCCGATTTGTGCGAGTGGGTGCGCTCGGTCTGCCGCCGGGAAGATATCGAATGTGAAATCGTGCAGTCCAATCACGAAGGGGCACTGGTCGACGCCATTCAGGGTGCATACGGTGTGTGCGACGGCATTGTCATCAATCCGGCCGCGTACACCCATACAAGCGTGGCCATTCTGGACGCACTCAAGGCCGTCGCGTTGCCGGCTGTCGAGGTGCATTTGTCCGACGTCAGCGCGCGGGAGCCGTTCCGCCAGATTTCGTATGCAGGCATGGCCTGCGTTAAAACCATTGCCGGCAAAGGTTTTGACGGCTATGAAGAGGCCATTTACTATTTAAAGAGTCAGCTCAAGTCGCGTTAAGGATAAAACCGCCTGTTTTCAGGCGGTTTTTGCATGCGGAGCTCCTGTGCGGGCACACTACTGTGCAGGAGCGTGATAGACTGATGCGCAGTATTTGGATGACGCAGGCGGAGCCCAAAGAGCATCCGCGTCTGCAGGAAGATATCGAGACCGGCGCCGTGGTGATCGGCGGCGGCATGACCGGCGTTTTGACGGCGCATTTCCTGCGTCAGAAAGGAATTGAGACCGTAATCGTTGAGGCCGACCGGATTGACTCTGGCCAGACCGGGCGGACGACCGCTAAAATCACTCTTCAGCACGGCCTGATTTATCATCGCCTGATGCAGCGGGATGAGGCCGCGGCACGGCAGTATGCCCAGGCCAATGCGCATGCTGTAGAAGAGTATCGCCGCATGGCGCGGGACATTGATTGTGACTGGGCCGACTGCAATGCCTGGCTGTATGCACAGCAGGAGACCGAGCCGCTGCAGCGGGAATACGAGGCGGCATGCAGGCTGGGAATTGATGCAGAGCTGGCCTGTCCGGACGAATTGCCTTTTGACACAGCGGCAGGGCTGCGGTTTGGCGGACAGGCCCGCTTTCATCTTGTCAAGTTTCTGCGGGCGGTGGCGCAGCCGCTTTGTATTTATGAAAACACGCCAGCCGTCTCCGTTGAGCAAAACCGGGTCGTGACACCGCAGGGCAGTGTGACAGCGCGGCACATCATCTTTGCCTGTCATTTCCCCTTTGTCAATATTCCGGGCTACTTTTTCGCACGGATGCACCAGGAGCGCTCTTATGTGATCGCACTGGAAAACGCCGCGCCTCTGCACGACATGTACCTGGGGGTAGACGGGGAAAAGCTGTCGCTTCGGCCTTATGGAAATCTGCTGCTCTTTGGCGGCGGCGGGCACCGCAGCGGGGAAAACAGTACCGGTGGACGGTACGGGATGCTGCGAGCCAAGGCGCAGGAATACTGGCCGCACAGCAGCGAAGCTGTCCGATGGTCGGCGCAGGACTGTATGTCCCAGGACGGCGTGCCGTTTATCGGTCCCTTTTCGCCGTCACGGCCCGACTGGTATGTTGCCACAGGATTTCAGAAATGGGGCATGACAACGGCGATGACAGCAGCCATGCTGCTGTCTGACCAGATTGCGGGAATCGAAAACCCGGCGTCCGGCGTTTTTTCGCCACAGCGCTTCGCTGTGGCAGCTTCTGCAAAGAAGATGGCGGAAGACGCGGCGCAAAGCGTGAAAGGGCTGAGCAGGCAGGTTTTTGGTCTGCCACGCGGAACGGTTGAGAACCTTCCGATCGGGCATGGCGGCATTGTAGAGGTTGCCGGGCAAAAGGTCGGGGTGTACAAAGACGAGCAGGGGGCCATCCACACAGTTTCAGCCCGGTGTCCGCATCTGGGGTGTCAGCTGGAGTGGAATCCCGATGAGAAAAGCTGGGACTGCCCGTGTCATGGTTCGCGATTCGATTTTCGCGGCCGGCGTCTCGACGGCCCGGCGCAGACGGATCTTGATATGCAGTCTCAATAAACTGGAAAGTGTGAAACAGATGGAACAAAACGCAAAACCCAATCGCCTTATCCACGAAAAATCTCCCTATCTGCAGCAGCATGCGCATAATCCCGTTGAATGGTACCCCTGGTGTCCCGAGGCTTTTGAAAAGGCCAGAGAACAGGACAAGTCGATTTTTCTCAGCATCGGCTATTCAACGTGCCACTGGTGCCATGTCATGGAGCGGGAATCCTTTGAAAACCGGGAAATCGCCGAGCTGCTCAACCGGGAATATATCGCTGTCAAGGTAGACCGCGAAGAACGGCCGGACATCGACGCTGTGTATATGTCGGTCTGTCAGGCGCTGACCGGCAGCGGCGGCTGGCCGCTCAACCTTTTGCTGGCACCCGACCAGCGTCCGTTTTGGGCGGGCGTTTATCTGCCGCCATACGGTCAAAATGGAAGGCCCGGCCTTTTTGAACTCCTGCGGGACAGCGCCCGCATCTGGCGGGATCAGCGCGACATCTTAATGCAAGCCGGCAGTGCGCTGATTGAGCACATCAGCCAGTCCCCGGAGCGTCAGCCCGCACAGCCCTGTGAAAAACTGATCGGGGAAGCAGTTGAGCTGTTCAGCGCTGGCTTTGATGCACGAAACGGCGGCTTTGGACGCGCCCCCAAGTTCCCGGCAGCGCACAATCTGCTCTTTTTGCTGCGCTACGCAAAGTGCAGGAATGACAAACGGGCGCTGGCTATGGCTGAGTATACCCTGTGTCAGATGGCGCGCGGTGGTATTTTCGACCACATTGGCGGCGGATTTTCACGATATTCGACTGATTCACGCTGGTTGGTGACGCATTTTGAAAAAATGCTCTACGACAATGCACTGCTGGCCTATGCATATCTTGAAGCGTATGAACAGACAGGAGACTCGGTCTACCGGCGCGTCGCTGCGGATACACTGGACTATGTTCTGCGGGAGCTGACCGGACCGGACGGCGAGTTCTACTGCGGCCAGGATGCTGACAGCGACGGAGTGGAAGGCAAGTATTATGTCTTGATGCCGGATGAAGTCGTCCGGGTGCTTGGACAAGCGGATGCCGAGCGCCTATGCAGCTGGTATGATATTACCGAGCACGGCAATTTTGAAGGGAAAAACATTCCTAATCTGCTCAGCAACGATCGCTGGCGCGAAGATGACGGCCTGGGCGGCTGCCGTAAAAAGCTGTACGAATATCGGCTCAGCCGAACGGCGCTGCATCGGGATGACAAGGTGCTGACGGCATGGAATGCGCTGATGATTGCGGCACTTAGCAAAGCAGCCCGTGTGCTGGAAGATGGTCGTTATCTCAGGGCGGCGCGCCGCGCTTTGCTTTTTATTGACGAACACATGACCGATGCCGATAGGCGGCTGTATCTGCGCTGGTGTGGCGGCCAGGCCGCGCATATGGGCCAGCTGGACGACTATGCCTTTTTAGCGTGGGCACTGCTCGAGCTGTATGCCTGTACCTTTGAGGCAGAACTGCTGCAAAGGGTGGCACAACTGGCCGAATTTGTGCAGAAGTGGTTTGCCAGTGAAAGCGGCGGATTTTTTCTGTATGCGTCTGATGCCGAGCAGCTTATCGCACGCCCCATCGAGCTGTACGACGGCGCTATGCCGTCTGGTAATTCTGTCATGGGATATGTACTGGTCAGACTGTACAG
>DVMR01000072.1 GCA_018714845.1 Candidatus Ventrousia excrementavium | reverse complement strand
GCGAACTTGAAACACTGGATGACCTGCTGGCCAAAAGTGAGCTTCTGGGTGAGTTCAAGGCAGTGCAAAACGGCAACGTCTGGTGTACGGCGCAAAATATGTACCAGGAAACAACCAGACTGGGACAGATGGTCCAGAGCTTTCACAAGATTTTTTCCGGTGAAGCGGATGAGCTTGACGAGCTCCCCTTCTTCTACCGTCTGCGCTGAACAGCCGCCGCTCGAAAGAGCGGCTGTTCTCCGCTATTGATTTCAACTTCAGTTTGCCGGGTGCCCCATTCCTGCCGGCAGAAAGGCGGTCGTCATGAAAGACAAAATACGCGCTGTATCTGCGGATGCGCAGCCGACCATACAGGTGCGAAACCCCGTCCGTTTCATCACCGTCATGCTGCTGTTGGCCGGACTTTTGCTGCTGGGGCTTCTGCTCAATGTCAGCATTGGCTCAGTTGCCATTCCTGTCCGCTCGGTCTTCCGCATGCTTGGGGACGGCGTCCGCCACGCGCTGACCGGACTTTTTGACAGCAGCGCTGCCGAGCGCCTGCAGGCCCTTGTCCGCACGTCGACCGAAAGCCAGATTCTGTTCAGCATCCGTCTGCCCCGCCTGCTGCTGGCTTCTGTCTTGGGCGGAGCGCTCGCGGTATCCGGCCTGCTGCTACAGGTCTTTTTCCGCAATCCCATTGCCGGCCCATTTGTCCTGGGCATCTCGTCAGGCGCTAAAATGGTGGTCAGCTTTACGCTGATTTTCCTGACCCGGTATATCCGAAACGTCAGCTCTCTTGTCCTCGTCGCGGCTGCCTTTATCGGCTCTCTGCTCATTACATCCATCGTCCTTCTGTGCTCGCAGCGGGTGCGCAGCATGGCCATGCTGCTCGTCATCGGCATTATGGTCGGCGACATCTGCGGCGCAGTGACTGACTTTTGCATCACCTTTGCCGACGAAAATGACATTGTCAACCTGACCAACTGGTCCATGGGCACCTTTTCCGGTGCCAGCTGGGACCATGTGACAACAGCGGCCTGTCTTTGCCTGCTCGGTCTCTTGGCCGCCTGTCTGCTCTCCAAACCGATGGGCGCCTACGCGCTTGGCGAGGGCTATGCCAAAAGCATGGGCATCAACATTAAAGCCTTCCGGCTCATGCTCATCCTGCTCTCCAGCCTGCTGTCAGCCTGTGTGACCGCCCTGGCGGGTCCCATTTCGTTTGTCGGCATCGCCGTGCCGCATATCACCAGAACGCTTTTAAAGACCTCGCGCCCGGCCTATGCCATCCCCGCCGCGTTTTTATGCGGCGCTGTATTTTGCGTGTTCTGCGACCTCATCGCGCGCACAGTCTTTTCCCCCACCGAGCTCAAAATCAGCACCGTGACCGCGGTGTTCGGCGCTCCGGTCGTCATTGTCATGATGATTCGGCGCCGGCAGTCGCAGGAGATATAGCATGAACGGTTACTTTCGCACTGAAAATCTGGCCGTTGGCTACGATGGGAATGTTCTCATCCGCGATATCTGCCTGACATTGAAAAAAGGGTCTGTCCTGACGCTGATAGGTCCCAACGGCGCGGGCAAATCGACCATTCTCAAAACCATCACACGGCATCTCGCCGCGCTTCACGGCACGGTCAGCGTCGCCGGAAAGGATCTTTCTTCCCTGAGTCCCCGGCAGCTGGCCCGGCAAATGGCCGTCATGCTGACTGACCGCATCCGGCCTGAACTGACGACCTGCGCTGAAGTCGTGGCCATGGGACGCTATCCGTATACCAACCTGTTCGGCCGGCTGACGCCGCAGGACACCGCTGCGGTCGAGACTGCGCTGCGTCAGGTTCATGCCCTTGAGCTGGCACAGCAGAATTTTTCCACTCTTTCAGACGGTCAGCGGCAGCGCATTCTGCTGGCGCGCGCCATTTGTCAGGAGCCTGATGTCCTGGTTCTGGATGAGCCGACGGCCTACCTTGACATCCGCCACAAGGTCGAGCTGCTCGACATTCTGCGCAGTATGGCGCGCGACAAAGGCACCACGGTCGTCATGTCGCTGCACGAAATCGACCTTGCTGCCAAAGTGTCCGACTGCCTGCTCTGCGTCAGGGGAGAGACCGTCATGGCCTTTGGCCCGCCTGAGGACGTTTTGCAGAGCCACGCTGTCGAGCAGTTGTACGACATGGAAAAAGGCGCGTACAACCTGCTTTTCGGCAGCGTTGAGCTGTCCCGCCCGCAGGGCGCGCCGCAGGTCTTTGTCGTTGCGGGAAACGGGTGCGGTATTCCCCATTTCAGGGCATTGCAGCGGCGGCAGATTCCCTTTGCCGCCGGGATTCTGTTTGAAAACGACACAGACTATCAGGTCGCGCGCGCGCTGAGTGAGCATGTGATCTGCGCGCCGGCCTTTAGCAGTATGACCAGCGCTCAGTTTGAAGCCGCAGCCGCAGCCGTTGTCCGCTGCAGCGCTGTGCTCGACGCAGGCGCCCCGGTCGGCCAGCTCAACCGTCTCAATGGGCAGCTGCTGTCCTTTGCCCGCGAAAAGGACATTCCTGTTTACACCAGATATCCGGAAAGCGAGGCGGTGCATGGATGATGACACAGCACATTCCCCGGCTGGTGCTGGCCGGTACCGGCAGCGGCTGCGGCAAAACAACGCTCACCTGCGCCATTTTGCAGGCCCTGGCCAACCGCGGGCTCAAAGCCTGCGCCTTCAAATGCGGACCCGACTATATTGACCCCATGTTTCACAGCCGCATCATCGGTGCAAAAAGTGCCAACCTGGACCTTTTCTTTTTTGACCAGGACACCCTTCGTTTTCTGCTCGCAAAAAACGCCTCGGGCTGCGACGTCAGCATTATCGAGGGCGTGATGGGCTATTACGACGGTATGGGAACCGCTGACAGCCGCGGCAGCACCTGCGCCGTGGCACAGGCTGTTGAAAGCCCGGCGGTACTGGTTGTAAACGCCAGGGGCGCTTCGCTTTCCGTGCTGGCCACTGTGCACGGCTTTCTGACCTTTCAGCCGGACAGCCGCATTTGCGGCGTTATTCTCAACCAATGCTCGCCGGGTGTCTATCCGCCGCTGGCACAGGCCATCGCCGAGCGGTTCGGGGGGCGCGTCCGCCCGCTTGGTTATCTGCCATCCCTGCCGGACTGCGCGCTTGAAAGCCGGCATCTCGGGCTCGTCACTGCCGCTGAGGTCGCCGGACTGCGTGAAAAAATGAACACGCTGGCCGCACAGGCCGAAGAAACGCTCGATCTCGACGGTCTTCTCAGCCTCGCCCGCAGCGCCGCCCCTCTGTCTTTCACACCGCCCATGTTGCCGCAGGCCCGCGAGCCTGTGCACATTGCTGTCGCCCGCGACCGGGCCTTTTGCTTTTACTACGAGGATAGTCTGGAGCTTCTGTGCGATATGGGCGCGCAGCTCGTGCCGTTCAGCCCCCTGACCGATCCGGCACTGCCTGACGGTGTTCACGGTCTCTATCTGGGCGGCGGGTACCCCGAACTGTACGCCGAAGTGCTGAGCGAAAACCGTACCATGCGCGCCTCTGTTTTGAGTGCTCTGCGCCGGCGTCTTCCCTGCATTGCCGAATGCGGTGGCTTTATGTACCTGACTTCCGCCATCGGCGAGCGTCCCATGGTCGGCTTTCTTGCCGGGCAGTGCCACGACACCGGACGCCTGACGCGGTTCGGCTACATAACGCTGCGCGCTGAGCGCGACTGCCTGCTCTGCCGTGCGGGCGAGGCCATCGCAGGGCACGAGTTTCATTACTGGGACTGCGACAGCCCCGGCGACAGCTTTACGGCCGTCAAGCCTTCGGGAAAATCCTGGCGCTGTGCTTTTGCAACCGACCATCTCTATGCCGGTTTCCCGCACTTCCATTTTTATGCCAACCCCGGCTTTGCCGACCGCTTTTATCAGGCCTGTTTAAAGGAGAAATATCGTCATGACTGAAATCATCGCGCCGAAGGACATTGAAAAGCGCAGCTTTGAAATCATCGCCGAACTGCTGGGCAGCCGCCGGCTGGACCCGGAGAACGAGCCTGTTATCAAGCGGGTCATTCACACCACGGCGGACTTTGACTTCGCCGACAACCTCGTCTTTTCTCCGCATGCCGTGGAGCAGGGCCTGCGCGCCCTGCGTGCGGGGTGTGACATTGTGACCGACACCCAGATGGCAAAGGCCGGCATCAGCAAGCCGGCTCTGGAAAAGCTGGGCGGCCGGGTGCACTGCTTCATGTCTGACGCCGACGTTGCGCAGGAAGCGCAAAAGCGCGGCCTGACCCGTGCAGCCGTCTCTATGGAGCGGGCAGCCGCGCTTCAAAATCCAAGTATTTTTGCTGTGGGCAACGCCCCTACGGCCCTTCTCCGCCTGCGGGAGCTGATTGACGACGGCAGAGTTGCCCCGGCGCTTGTTATCGGCGTGCCGGTGGGCTTTGTCAATGTGGTTGAAAGCAAAGAGCAGATTTTATCATCTTCTGTGCCCCACATTGTCGCACGGGGACGCAAAGGCGGCAGTGCAGTGGCCGCAGCCATCTGCAATGCGCTTTTGTACCAGCTGACCCGATGATGAATCAATACACCGCCAGAAGCGGAAAGCCCCTGCGCCGGGGCTACACCACCGGTTCATGCGCAGCGGCAGCGGCCAGGGCTGCCGCATATATGCTGCTGACCGGCAACCGCCTGGAGCAGATTTCTTTGACGACTCCTTCCGGCGAGGTCCTGGCGCTGGCCATCTGCGAAATCAGCATGTACGGCGATCGAGTACGCTGCGCTGTTCAAAAGGACGCGGGCGATGATCCGGACGTGACAAACGGCGCGCTGGTCTTTGCCGATGTACAGCGTGCAGACATGGCTGGCATTGTCATCGACGGCGGTCCCGGCGTCGGACGCGTGACCAAAAAAGGGCTTGACCAGCCGGTCGGAGCGGCTGCCATCAATTCAGTACCGCGGCGCATGATCGAAGAAAATGTCCGCGAAATCTGCCGTCTGACCGACTTTTGCGGTGGGCTGCGCGTTGTCATCTCTGTCCCGGGCGGTGAAGAACTTGCCAAAAAGACCTTTAATCCCCGTCTTGGCATCGAGGGCGGCATCTCTATTCTGGGCACCACCGGCATTGTCGAACCGATGAGCGAGCAGGCCCTGCTCGACACCATTGCTGTCGAGCTGCGGCAGCGCAGGGCCAACGGGACCCGGTATGTTCTACTGACGCCCGGCAATTACGGCTCTGAGTTCATCCGCGGGGATCTGGGTGTCGACCCCGCTCTGGCCGTACAGGTCTCAAACTTTATCGGCGATGCCCTTGATATGTGCCGTGAGCTGAGCTTTTGCGGCGCCCTTCTCATCGGCCATATCGGCAAGCTGGTCAAGCTGGCCGGCGGTATGCTCAACACCCATTCCAGATACGGCGACTGCCGCATGGAAATACTGGCAGCCCACGCTGGTGCTGCCGGGCTGGATGCCAAACGCATCGCCGAATTATTGGAATGTGTTTCGTGTGACGATACGCTGCGCATTTTGGATGAATCTGGCCTCAAGGACGAAACTCTGCGGCGTCTGACCCGCGCCGTCGGAACGGCGCTGGCCCGCCGGGCCGGCGAAACATTTGAAGCAGGCGCTGTGTTGTTTTCCAGGGAATACGGGCTTTTGTGCGGGACTGAAAACGCCGAAGCCCTGCTGCATTACATCATGGAGGGATAAGCTTGGTACATTTTGTCGGTGCCGGCTGCGGCGCAGCCGACCTCATCACTGTCCGCGGCGTCCGCCTGCTCGGGCAGGCCGATATCATCATTTACGCCGGTTCACTGGTCAACCCCGAACTGCTTGCCTATGCGCGCCCGGACTGCGAGCTGCATGACAGCGCCCGGATGACGCTTGAACAGGTGCTGGATGTCATCCAGGCGGCCGAAGCCGCAGGTAAGACCACGGTGCGGCTGCACTCGGGCGACTCCAGCATTTATGGCGCTGTGCGCGAAC
Organism: Candidatus Ventrousia excrementavium; assembly: GCA_018714845.1. GTDB lineage: Bacteria > Bacillota > Clostridia > Oscillospirales > Butyricicoccaceae > Ventrousia > Ventrousia excrementavium. Next base: position 14,593 of record DVMR01000072.1, on the reverse strand, counting down.
AGTTTGACGCACTCGACCGCCTGGGCATTTCCTTTGACGTCTGCCCTGGCGTCAGCGCCCTGTGCGGTGCGGCGGCGGCGCTGCACACGGAATATACCCTTCCCGACATCAGTCAGACGGTCATCGTCACCCGCACAGCCGGGCGGACACCCGTGCCGGAACGCGAGTCGGTGCGGGCGCTGGCGGCACATCGTTCGACTATGGTGCTTTTTCTCAGCGCTTCGCTGACCGAAAAGCTGCAAGCCGAGCTTTTGGAAGGCGGATACCCGCCCCAAACCCCTGCTGCCATCGTGTACAAGGCGACCTGGCCGGATGAAAAAATCATTCGCTGCACGGTGGGAACGCTGCACCGGGCAGCAGTGGAAAATGCAATCAGCCGCACGGCCCTGATCATTGTAGGAGACTGCATGGGAGAGCGGTATCTGCGCTCTCTTCTGTATCACCCGGCCTTTACTACAGGCTACCGCGAGGCCTCACAGTGAAAGCCGCCGTCTTTGCTTTCAGCCGGCAGGGCTGCCAGACTGCCCACCGGGTATATTCCTTTTTATCGGCCGGAGAATGCCGGGCCTATGCCGCGCCCCGGCTCTGCGAACCCGGCTTTTCTCCAATCATGCAGCCATCCGGCCCGTTTTATGCCGGGCAGTTCCGCTGGGCCGATGCGCTTGTCTTTGTCGGCGCCTGCGGCATTGCCGTGCGGGCCATTGCCCCGCATGTCAAAGACAAACGCACTGACCCTGCCGTTGTGTGCATCGACGAGCAGGGCCGGTTTGTCATCCCCCTGCTGTCCGGACATATCGGCGGAGCCAACCGCCTGGCGCAGGAGCTGGCACTGAAACTGGGCGCGCAGGCCGTTATCACAACGGCTACCGACCTCAATGGCCGTTTTTCCGTCGACACCTGGGCCGCTCAGCAGGGGTATCTCATTGACAGCATGGAAAAGGCAAAGGCAGTATCGGCCGCCATTTTAGAGCGCGACATTCCCCTTTGCAGTGACCTTCCCCTTGCAGAGCTGCCGCCCGGTGTTTTTGCGGGCGAGCAGGGTTCTCTGGGCATCAGCGTTGGCTGGAGCGTGCGCGACCCCTTTGAAGTGACGCTGCACATCATTCCCCGTGTGCTGCACATCGGCATCGGCTGCCGGCGCGGAACGCCGGCCCGCACCATCAGCGGCGCTGTCGACCAGGTGTGCGCACAAAACGGCATTGACACACGCGCTGTCAAGGGCATATCGTCCATTGACCTCAAGTCTGACGAGTCCGGGCTGCTCGACTGCTGCCGCGAACACCGCTGGCCGCTGACCTTTTATTCAGCGCAGGAACTTGAGTCTGTCCAGGGCAGCTTTTCCGCTTCAGCCTTTGTTCAGTCGGTCACCGGGGTGGACAATGTGTGCGAGCGCGCGGCCCTGGCGCGTGCGGACAGGCTGCTTGTCAGAAAAACAGCGATTGACGGCGTGACCGTCGCCGTCGCGGCAGAAAATCAGGAGGTGCGCTTTGGATAAGCTGTATGTTGTGGGCATTGGCCCGGGCAATGCCGAAAATTTGACTATCCGGGCCGACGAAGCCCTGCGAAGCTGTGACGTCATTGTCGGCTATCAGGTGTATGTGGAGCTGGTCAGGGGCCGCTATCCGGACAAAGAATTCCTGACCACCGGCATGACCCGCGAGGTCGAACGGTGTCAGCTGGCACTGCGGCTTGCCGCAGACGGCAAAAAGACGGCCATCATCTGCTCGGGCGACAGCGGCGTTTACGGCATGGCGGCGCTCATTTACGAGCTGCGCGGCAGCAGCTCCCTGCCCGAAATCGAGGTCATTCCCGGTCTGACAGCGGCCTGCAGCGGCGCGGCGCTTCTGGGTGCGCCGCTGACCCACGACTTCGCAGTCATCAGCCTGAGCGACCGCCTGACCTCCTGGGAAACCATTGAGCAGCGTCTGGATGCCGCCGCAAAGGCCGACCTGGCTGTTGTTTTGTATAACCCGGCCAGCCGCGGTCGGCCTGACCATCTGCGCCGCGCCTGTGATATTCTGCTGCGCACGCTGCCTGCAAACCGGCTGTGCGGCATTGCGCGCAATATTGGGCGCGAGGGCGAAAGCTGCCGTATTCTGTCCCTTGGGGAGCTGCGCGACGCCTCTGTCGATATGTTCTGCACTATATTTATTGGCAACGCCATGACCAAAGAAATCGGCGGCAGGCTGGTCACGCCCAGGGGGTACCGCAATGTATAACCTGTGTGTGTTTGCCGGCACGACTGAGGGACGCAAGCTGATTGAATATCTTGCCACACAGCCCGTCCGCGTCACGGCCTGTGTGGCCACTGAATATGGTCAGGCCATGCTCGGCAGCTATGACAATGTCACCGTTATGACAGGACGGCTTCCCGGTGACAGCATCAAAGACCTGCTGCGAAAAGGCTTGTTCGACCTGGTCATTGACGCAACCCATCCGTACGCATCGCATATCACAGAAAGCCTTTGCTCAGCCTGCCATGCTGTCGGCGTTGAATACCTGCGCCTGCTCCGCGAGAGCGCAGATGCGCCTGCCGACGCGCTGTTTTTTCCAGACGCAGCGTCTGCTGTCGAGTATTTGAATACGGCCGACGGCAATATTCTGCTGACCACCGGGAGCAAGGAGCTGGCGTCATATACCGGCGTCAGTGATTTTGCCCGCCGGGTCTACGCCCGGGTGCTGCCCATGGCTCAGTCGCTGGACGCCTGCCGCCATGCAGGGCTGCCGCCCGACCACATCTTTGCCATGCAGGGCCCGTTTTCGCAAGAGATGAACGTTGCCATGCTTCACGCTGCAAATGCCCGTTTTCTGGTGACCAAAGACGGCGGCAGCGCGGGCGGTTTTGAAGAAAAGGCCTCAGCCGCACGGCAAACGGGCATGCAGCTCATTGTCATCGGCCGGCCCCCACAGCTGGACGGAATCAGTATCAGCGAGACCATCAAAACCCTGTGCCGCCGGTTTTCGCTTTCTGTGGTTCCCGAGGTCGCCATCGTCGGCATTGGCCCCGGCAGTCGCAGCGCCATGACCCGCGAGGTCTGCGACGCCATTGATTCAGCCGACTGCCTGATCGGCGCTGCACGCATGCTGCGCTCGGCGTCCCGCCCGGGACAAAGCACTTTTGACGCCATTTCCCCCCAGAGCATCGCGCAGTACATTGCTTCTCATCCCGAGCACCGGCGCTTTGCCGTGCTTTTGTCGGGCGACACCGGTTTTTTCAGCGGCGCAAAAAAACTGCTGCCTCTTCTTTCTGACTGCTCTGTCCGAGTCCTGCCCGGCGTCAGCTCGCTTGCGGCGCTGTGCGCCCGGCTGCACACTTCGTACGAAGATGTCGTCACCGTCAGCCTGCACGGACGCAGCCGGGACATTGTTTCCGATGTGCGGGCCAATGCCCGCGTTTTTGTGCTGCTGGGCGGCGAAAACAGTGTCAGCAGCCTGTGTGCTGCGCTGACCGAAGCCGGACTTGGCCATGTGTCTGTGCATGTCGGACAGCGTCTGAGCTATCCGGACGAGTCCGTCATAACGGCTGAGGCCCATGCACTGGCCGGCCGCAGCTTTGACCCGCTGAGCGTTGCCCTGATTGAAAACGAGCACCCCTGCTCTGCAGTGACCCACGGATTGCCCGACGACGCCTTTATCCGCGCCTCGGACAGCGTCGTTCCCATGACCAAAAGTGAGGTCCGGTCGGTGTGCCTGTCCAAGCTCAGGCTGACGCGTGACGCCGTCTGCTGGGACATCGGCGCGGGCACCGGCTCGGTTGCCATTGAAATGGCTCTGCAGGCCCGTTCGGGACAGGTATATGCCATTGAAAAAAAGAATGCTGCTGTAAGCCTGCTGCGGGAAAATCAGGCGCGCTTTTCTGTTCAGAACCTGACGATTGTACACGGCTGCGCCCCACAGGACTGCGCTGCTCTTCCCGCCCCGACCCACGCCTTTATCGGCGGCAGTTCGGGGAACATGCGCTCAATCATCGCGCAGCTGATTGTCAAAAACCCCCGCGTCCGCATCGTGGCAACCGCTGTCTCGCTCGAGACTGTCGCCGAGCTGACCGCCTGCCTGAATGAATTTGATTTTTCGTATGCTGAAACGGTGTTGCTGAGCGTCGCCCGCAGCAAAGCTGTCGGCCCCTACCACATGATGGCAGGGCAGAATCCCATCCATGTTTTTACCATGCAAAACGGATGTGACAACGCATGATTTTCCCGCTTCTGCCCCTGCTTTTGGGCTTTGCCCTGGACCTGCTGCTCGGCGATCCCCACGGCTTTCCCCATCCGGTTGTGCTGATAGGGCGGCTGATCTCATTTCTCGAGCGCCGGCTGCGCCGCGCTTTTCCTGCTTCTCCCGCTGGTGAGAAAGCCGCGGGCTGCATTTTATGGCTCATCACGGCAGGTGTCTCCTTTTGTGTCCCGCTTCTGCTTCTGCGCGCCTGCCGCGCTGTCAGCCCATGGATTGCGCTCGCCATCCACAGCCTGATGTGCTGGCAGATTCTGGCCGTCAAGTCCCTGCGCGTCGAAGCCATGAAAGTCTATGACGCGCTGGATGCACATGACCTCATACAGGCCCGGCGCGCTGTCTCCATGATTGTGGGGCGCGATACGGCCCGGCTCGACGAAGCCGGCGTGACGCGGGCAGCCATTGAAACCGTGGCTGAAAATACCTCAGACGGTGTCATCGCCCCGCTTCTATACCTGGCTGTCGGCGGCGCTCCACTGGGCTTTTTGTATAAAGCGGTCAATACCATGGATTCCATGCTGGGCTACATAGATCCCCCCTACCAGAATATCGGCCTGGTGCCGGCTAAGATGGACGACCTTTTCAACTTTATTCCTGCGCGGCTGTCTGCTCTGTTCATGCTGGCGGCCGGCTGGTTTTTACGGCTCGACGTTGCGAGCGGCTGGCGCATTTTCCGCCGCGACCGGTTCTGCCATGCCAGCCCCAACTCGGCGCAGACCGAATCAGTATGCGCAGGGCTTTCGGGCATTCGTCTGGCGGGCGACGCATGGTATCACGGCGTTCTGCACCGCAAGCCGACCATCGGCGACGGCTGCCGTGATGTCCGGTGTGAAGATATTCCGCTCACCTGCAGGCTGATGACTGTTTCGGCCGTTCTCGCCCTGTTTGCAGCCTGTGGAATCAGGCTGCTCATCCTGCTTTGGATGTGAAAAGATGCTGTATATGACAAAAAACCACCACGGCGGCGACGTATACGGGCGCTCTATGGCGCTCGACTTTTCTGCCAATGTCAATCCACTCGGAACGCCGCAGAGCGTTTTAGATGCTGTCCGCGATGTTTTGCCGCAGATGCATCGTTATCCGGACCCATACTGCCGCGAGCTTGTGCAGGCCATTGCCCGGCATGAGAATGTGCCGCCCGCGTTCATTCTGTGCGGCAGCGGCGCGGCAGAGCTGATTTACGCCTATTGCCAGGCCGTGCGGCCCCGCCGGGCTGTCGAACCGGCGCCTACTTTTTCAGAATATTCCCTGGCGCTGGGGCAGACAGGGTGCACCGTGACACGCTGGTCGCTGCGGCAGGAAAACCAGTTTGACCTGGGGCATGACTTTACAGACTTTGTCCGGCGCACTCATCCGGATGTTGTGTTTCTGTGCACCCCGAACAACCCCACAGGCCGGCTGGTTCCGCCGCAGGTGCTTTCCGAGCTTGCAGAGCTCTGCCGCCGGCAGGGTATACGCCTGTTTGTCGACGAATGTTTTCTCGACCTGACAGAGCACGGCCGCAGCCTGACCGGCCTGCTCGCGGAAAATCCCGGACTGTTCATCCTCAAGGCCTTTACCAAAAGCTACGGCATGGCCGGGGTGCGTCTGGGTTACGGCCTGAGCGCTGACGCCGGGCTGCTGCACAGCATGTCGCAGGCCGTGCAGCCGTGGAATGTTTCGTCTCTGGCGCAGGTGGCCGGCGTTGCAGCCCTGCGGGACCAGGCTTTTCTGCAGCGGACCCGGCAGGTCATTGCCGCCGAACGCCCCTGGCTGACCGCCGCACTGCGTGGTCTGGGTTTTCAGGTGTGCGATTCTCACGCCAACTATCTGCTGTTTCACGGCCCGCAGGGACTGCACACCGCGCTGCTCGACCGCGGCATCGCCATTCGCAGCTGCTGCGACTACTATGGTCTCGGGCCGGGATGGTACCGCGTCGCCGTGCGGCTGCACGAAGAAAATGAGGCGCTCGCCGCAGCGTTGGCCGGCGCTGTTGGGAGGAAATGACCGTGGCCAAAAACATCATGATTCAGGGGACCATGTCCAACGTGGGCAAAAGCCTGCTGGCCGCCGCCCTCTGCCGCATTTTCCGGCAGGACGGCTATTCTGTTGCGCCTTTTAAAAGCCAGAACATGGCGCTCAATTCATTTATCACTGCAGACGGCGGCGAAATGGGCCGCGCACAGGTCGTGCAGGCCGAGGCGGCTGGTATTGCCCCTGATGTGCGCATGAACCCCATTTTACTCAAGCCCACAACCGATGTGGGCAGCCAGGTCATTGTCAGCGGCAGGGTGCAGGGCAATATGCGCGCCATGGAATACTACCGAAAAAAAACGGCATATTTTCCCGCTGTTCTGAACGCCTACAGCAGCCTGGCCGCTCAATACGACGTCATTGTCATCGAAGGGGCGGGCAGCCCGGCTGAAATCAATCTGAAAAAAGACGACATTGTCAACATGGGTCTGGCCAAACGGGTCGACGCGCCCGTGCTGCTCGTCGGGGATATCGACCGTGGCGGCGTGTTTGCCCAGCTGTATGGAACCATGGCCCTGCTGGACGCGGACGAGCGGCAGCTGGTCAAGGGCACTGTTGTCAACAAGTTCCGGGGAGACCCGGCCATTTTGCAGCCCGGGCTGCAAACGCTGCGCGACCTGTGCGGCGTGCCCGTTGTCGGCATCGTGCCCTATACGGATGCCGATATCGACGATGAGGACAGCCTGACAGGTCGCTTTTCCCGCACGCCGGCCCGCAAACTCATCGACATTGCTGTTATCCGCCTGCCCCGCATTTCGAACTTTACTGATTTCAGCCCCTTTGAGCGCTATTCCAATGTATCGCTTCGGTATGTGGACCGCACAGGCGACCTGCACCAGCCTGACATGATTATTCTGCCGGGCACCAAAAGCACCATTGCCGACCTTTTATGGCTGCGGCAGAACGGGCTCGAGGCAGCCATTCACAAGGCGGCCGCCGCAGGCACACTGATTTTCGGCGTCTGCGGCGGGTATCAGATGCTGGGCCGCACCATTGCCGACCCCGACGGCGTGGAAGCCGCCGGCATGACCGAGATTGCAGGGCTTGGCCTGCTTGACATTGAAACGGTATTTGCGCCCGAAAAGGTCCAAGCCCAGACGCGCGGCTGCCTGCCAGCAATTTCCGGCGCGCTCTCCGGCCTGAGCAGTATGGCTTACGAGGGGTATGAAATTCACATGGGGCGCAGCGGACAGGGGCTCCCGCCCCTGATTGGAAAAAGCACCGTTTATGGCACCTATGTCCACGGCTTTTTCGATGCGCCCGGCATTTCAGATGCCATCCTGCGCGCGCTGTGCGATGCCCGGGGAATCGACAGCGCCGGACTGGATTCCTTTGACTGGCAGTCATATCGACAGCAGCAGTACGACAAACTGGCCGACGCCGTGCGCAGCGGGCTGGACATGGAGCTTGTCTACCGCATCCTTCACCGGGAGGTGTGAGTCTTGGCCGGGCTTTTACATATTTACTGCGGCGACGGCAAAGGAAAGACGACAGCCGCCGTCGGCCTGACCGTCCGCGCGGCCGGCGCGGGAATACCTGTCGTGTTTGCGCAGTTTTTTAAAAGCGGCGGCTCGTCTGAGGTCAAAATCCTGCGGCAGATTGCAAATGTGCACACCGTGCACTGTCAAACAGTGCACGGACGCTTTTCAAACATGACCGATGCGCAGCGGCAGCAGGCGCGCGCCGATTACCGCGCCCTTCTGGAAACCACGCTGGAGCTTGCGCAAAACGCCGGATTGCTTGTGCTCGACGAGGCTGTCTCAGCCTGTAACCACGGTATTCTCGACGAAGAACGTCTCACCCAGTGGCTCAGCGGCCGCCCTGACGGACTCGAGGTTGTTTTAACGGGCCGGAACCCGTCTGATCGCCTGCTCGGTCTGGCAGATTATGTGACAGAAATGAAAAAGCTCCGCCACCCATATGACCGCGGCGTCCGCGCCCGGCCAGGGATTGAATTTTGAGTATATAAAAGGGGGATGTGCCATGAAAAGTCTTGACATGATGCTCGCCGCCATCCAGCCGCCCGACTGGGCCGCAATGGACGCCGCCCGCGCCCACCAGACGCGCCTTGCCAAGCCGCCCGGCAGTCTGGGCCGACTTGAGGACCTGTCCGTACAGCTGGCCGGCATCACCGGTCAGGTACACAACCGAATGGACAAAAAGCATCTGCTGGTCTTTGCGTCAGACAACGGCGTTGTCGCCGAAGGCGTCTCCAGCGCGCCGCAGTCAGTCACGCTGCAACAAACCCTCAATCTGACCCGTGCAAAGACCGGCGCGGCTGTACTGGCCCGGCATTTCGGCTGCCGCATCACGGTGTGTGATGTAGGGGTCAACGCCGATATTCGGGACGCCGCTGTCGTCGGGCGCAAAATCGCCCGCGGCACGCAGAACATCGCCTGTGGCCCTGCCATGAGCCGCGAGCAGGCGCTGACCGCCATTGCAACCGGTTTTACGCTGGCGGCAGAGACCGATGCCGACGTGCTCGGCATCGGCGAAATGGGCATCGGCAACACAACGACCTCGTCGGCCGTGCTTGCCGCGCTGCTGCCTGCTGACGTCGAAGCCGTGACCGGCCGTGGCGGCGGCATTACTGACGAGAGCTTTGAAAAAAAGAAAGCCGCCATCCGCAGGGCCATTGCAGTCAACCAGCCCGACCGTCAGGACCCTGTCGATGTGCTGAGCAAGGTCGGCGGTTTTGACCTTGCCGCCATGTGCGGCGCTTTTCTGGGGTCTGCGGCCACACGGCGCCCCGTGGTCATCGACGGATTTATCTCAGCCGTTGCGGCGCTGTGCGCCTGCCGTCTGGCCCCGCTGACCCGGGCCTATCTGGTGCCCAGCCATGCGTCCTATGAAATCGGGTACCGGCTCGCCATGGATGCCATGGACCTGCAGCCCATGCTGCTGCTGGGCATGCGGCTTGGCGAAGGCAGCGGCTGCCCGCTGGCCTTTCAGGTGCTGGAAGGAGCCTGCGCCATTATCAACGACATGGCGACCTTTGAGCAGGCCGGCATTGACGACGGCTATCTCGACGAAATCAGGCAGGGCGATCAGTTCACCGTCCCGGGCAGGGGCTAAATCGTGGGCCGCCTGATTCTGGTCGCGGGCCCAAACGGCAGCGGCAAAAGTCTTTTTGCCGAACAGCTGACTGCGCGCACCGGCAGAGAACGTTTTTATATCGCCACCATGCTGCCCGTGACAGACGATAACCTGGCGCGCATCGAAAAGCACCGCCGCCAGCGCGCAGGGCTTGGATTTGAAACGCTCGAGCTGCCCTTCCATATCGGAAGCGCGCCTGTATCTGCTGATTCTGCTGTGCTGCTTGAAGATATTTCCAATCTTCTGGCCAATGCGTTATTTGAGCAAAGCAGTACGCTGGCGCAGGTCTTTGACGATATCTGCCTGCTGCAAAAGCGCTGCAGGCTGCTCGTTGCTGTCACCATTGCCGGTCTCGTGCCCAATGGCTGCGACGCCGAAACCGCCGCATATATCGGCGCGCTCAACGCGCTCAACGAACGGCTTTTCAACCGCGCCGACGCCGCAGTCCGCATGGAACACCGGACGCCCGTTGTCTGCAAAGGGGAGCTTCTCGATGTTTTTTAAGCCTTTTTTTATCGCCCTGTCGACCTACAGCATTGTCCCGGTGCCTCAGTTTGAGTGGACTGAGGATAATCTCAGATACTCCATTTGTTTTTTTCCGCTGGTCGGCCTTTTGTGTGGCGGTGCGCTGACCGGCTGGCTGGCGTTCTGTTCTGCGCTGGATATCGGCCGCATCCTGTGCGCAGCTGTCGCTGTCTGTATTCCGCTGCTGTTGTCCGGCGGCATCCATATGGATGGCTACATGGACACCGTCGACGCGCTGGCGTCGCATCAGCCGCGTGAAAAAAAGCTCGCCATCTTAAAAGACCCCAACTGCGGGGCTTTTGCCGTTGCTTACTGCGGTGTTTACCTTGTACTGTGCTTTGGCCTGATGTGCGAGCTGCGGGACACAGGTCTGCTCGTTGCCGTGTGTCCGGGCTTTGTGCTGTCCCGTGCTCTGTCCGGCCTGTGCGCCGTGACGCTGCCCAACGCCCGGGGGGCGGGTATGCTCAACAGCTATACGCAAAAAGCGCGTAAAAAGCTGGCATCCGCTGTCATGGTGGTCACTTCCGTCCTGGCCTGTGCCGTTATGACCGCGCTGGCTCCGCTTCCCGGTCTGCTTGCGGCCGTGCTGTCCGTCCTGTGGGTTTTCCTGTATCGCCGCATGGTCATGCACCAGTTCGGCGGCGTCACCGGGGACACGGCCGGCTTTTTTTTACAGGTTTGCGAGCTGGCCGTTCTGCTCGGCATATGGATGGGTGGGCTTCTGCCATGAACCGGCTCATTCTGATTCGGCATGGCGCGACGGCCGGCAATCTGCAGCGGCGTTATATCGGCCGCACTGACGAACCGCTGTGCGAGACCGGCATACAGCAGGTGCTGGCCCTGCGGGAACATCATCTTTGCGCTGACCTACTGTTCGTCAGTCCGATGCTTCGCACCCGTCAGACCGCAGAGCTTTTATTCCCGCAGCTGACCCCGGTCGTCGTTCACGGACTGGCTGAGACCGATTTCGGTCTGTTTGAGGGCCTAAATGCCGACGATCTCGCCGGCAGCAGCGCCTACCGCAGCTGGATCGACAGCGGATGCCGGGGACCCATTCCCGGCGGCGAGTCGCCTGATCGCTTTAAAGCGCGCTGCTGCACCGCCTTTATCCACACTATGCACACGGTTCCTGACGGCGCCTGCGCCGCCTTTGCCGTGCACGGCGGCGTCATCATGGCGGTGCTCGAAGCCTTTGCCCGGCCCCGGCGGAATTTTTATCAGTATCACATCGGCAACGGCGGTTATGTACTGTGCGAGTATGCCCCAGAGAGCCTGCGCATTGTCACGACTTTTCAGGGCGGACAGGCAGAAAAATAGTGTGCTTTGCCTTTTGCGGCAAAACGCAGTATAATAAGGGTATTCTTCGTCAAAGGAGCGTGATCCCCCTTGACATTGCAGCAGCTTCGCTACGCCGTCGCCATTGCCAAATGCGGTTCCATGAGCCGCACGGCCCGACAGCTTTATGTCTCGCAGCCCAGCCTGAGCGCCGCTATCAAAGAGCTTGAAACCGAGCTGGGCATCACGATTTTTGAACGCACCGGGCGCGGCATCCGCCTGTCGTCCGATGGCGCGGACTTTATCCGCGGTGCCGTCTCCCTTCTGGAGCAGGCGGATGACTTGAAAGCGCGATTTGGCGCGTATTCGCCCGAGGCGGCGCGCAGCTTCAGCGTTTCAGCGCAGCATTATTCCTTTGTCGCCGATGCTTTTGTCGAAATCATGCGCCGTATGCCGGAAAGCCGCTACAACCTGACCCTGCGCGAAGGGCGGACGCTGGAAATCATCGAGGACGTCTGCGAGCGCAAAAGCGAAATCGGCGTTTTGTTTCTGTCCACTTCCAACCGCCGCCCGCTGACCCGGCTTTTTGCCTCGCGCGGGCTGGATTTTTCAGCGGTCAAGCAGGTTGAGCCCCATGTGTTCATCCGTCCCGGGCACCCGCTTTCCGGCCGCGACCGGCTCTCCCCCCGCGACCTGCAGGATTACCCCTACATCTGCTATGAGCAGGGCGAGGTCAGCCCGGTGTTTTTTTCCGAAGAGCTCATGGTTGAGCAGCACAGTCCGCGGGTGATTTATGTTTCCGACCGCGCGACCATGGAAAACGTTATCGCCCAGACCGATACCTATACCATTGGCACGGGCTACATCATCCCCACTTTCACCGGCGTCGGCATGTCATCCATTCCGCTCGATACCGACGAACAGATGGAAATCGGCATCATCACGCTGCGTGAAGCCGGACTCAGTCCATTGGCCAGAGATTTCGTCAAAGTGCTGACCGATTCACTCTATCGCTGGTCCAAATAGTTCATATCGCATAGTATTGCTCTATCTTTCTTCATCACAAATCCATATTTCTCCTTTGGCTTTGTCTGATGGTATAATAAAACCAGAGGCAAGATCGCTATGCGCCCCGCCAGACAGACGTATTGATAAAAGAGAAACGGAGGATTTGTCATGAACAAAAGCTGTGGAATCCACACTACGGCCATCCACGCCGGTGCCCGCCGTGACGAACAGTACGGTGCATTGGCCACCCCCATCTACTCCACCTCGACCTTTGAGTTTGCCTCCGCTGAACAGGGCGGCGCCCGTTTTGCCGGACAGGAGCAGGGGTATATCTACAGCCGCCTGGGCAACCCGACTGTCACCGTACTGGAAGAAAAGCTGGCTGCACTCGAGCACGCCGAAGCCGCTGCCGCAGTGTCCTCGGGTATGGGGGCCGTCACTACTGTACTGTGGACATCGCTCAGGGCAGGCGATCATGTTGTCGCTGACGAAACGCTGTATGGCTGCACCTTTGCTTATCTCAGCCATGGAATCTCCCGCTTTGGCGTCGATGTCACCTTTGTCGATACCAGCGACCCTGACAAAGTCCGGGCCGCTCTGCGTCCCAACACCCGCGTTCTGTACCTGGAAACGCCGGCCAATCCCAATCTGAAAGTCGTTGACCTGGCAGAGCTGGCCGCGCTCGCGCATCAGCACAATCCCGGTATTCTGGTCGTTGTTGACAATACTTTTGCCACGCCCTGCCTCCAGCGTCCCCTGGACCTGGGGTGTGACGTTGTGCTTCACTCGGCGACCAAGTATCTAAACGGCCACGGCGATGTCATCGCCGGCATGATTGCAGGCAGACAGGACTTTATCACCCAGTGCAAGATGTTTGGTCTGAAGGACATGACCGGCGCTGTCCTCGGCGCGTTCGAGGCTTATCTCATCATCCGTGGCATGAAGACGCTGCCGCTTCGTGTGGAACGCCATTGCGAAAATGCCCTGCGTGCCGCCCGCTTCCTTGCGCAGCATCCCGCCGTCGAGCGCGTCTATTACCCGGGACTTGAAAACCACCCCGGGCATGAGATTGCAGCCCGGCAGATGCACGGGGGTTTTGGCGGCATTGTCGCCTTTGAAGTCAGGGGCGGTTTCGAAGCCGGCAAAAAGGTCATCAACAGCGTACAGCTCGCCAAAGTGGCCGTCAGTCTGGGCGACTGCGAAACCCTGATAGAGCATCCCGCTTCGATGACCCATTCCCCCTACACACCCGAAGAGCGAGCCGAAGCCGGCATATCTGAGGGTCTTATCCGCCTGGCTGTCGGCCTTGAAGATGCCGAAGACATCATTGCCGACCTGCAGCAGGCCCTGGAAAAATAAAAAAGCGCTGTCCGCACAGCGCTGCAAAAAGGGTTCGGAAAGTTATTCCGAACCCTTTTTATTTTCTTTTTATTTGACTAGCTCGTACAAACGCATCATGGTGACAATGCTCTGCTGGCGTTCATAAGGGTCAGTGGGTGAAAACATGTTGTTGCCCGTGCCGTTCATCACGCCGCTGGCCTGCATCTGGCCAACCGCTTCCAACGCCCACGATGCAACTGAGTCGATGTCCGCAAACGTGGAATCCTGCACGTCCAGAGGTTTTTCCATAGCTGCCGCCAAACGGGCCAGCATGGTCGCGGCTTCCTGACGAGTCAGACTTGCGTCCGGATCGAACCTGTTGTCTCCCACGCCGTTAACGACACCGAGCGCCGCCATTTTTTCGACGTTTTCGTCCTGGGTGTCCGTAAAGGTCATGCGGTCTGTAATTTCGCTGGCCGTTACCGTCTCATAAAGGCCGACTGCCAGTGCGCAAAACTCTGCACGGGTCGTGGCCTGAGCGTATGCCGACTGCAGAGTCTCGGGTACAATTCCCAGCTCGATGCCCACATTCACCTGCTCGGCCGCCCATGCTGCAGGCTGTTCCGCAGGCTGCACGTCATCGGCAGGCTCAGAAGGCTCGGCGGGCTCAGGCTCTGTCGGCTCCGTTGTGGCCGGACCGTCAATCAAAATATAGCTTTCAAACCCGGTCATGGTGTCACTGGCAACCAGGTGATAAATCACGCCCGCCTGCGGCACAAATGGCAACGGCTCGTTCGCGGAATAGAACTCATAATTCGGGCCAAAGCTAATCGTACCCACCTTGTTCGTGTCATAGGCTGTCAGGTCACAGTAAAAGCCCAGGACGTTTGCGAGGGTAAACACAGTGCCTTCCGGATAGATGTACACAGTGTAGCCGCTGTAAGTCGTCGTACCGGTCGGCTCGCTGCTTGCCAAAATATACTGGTTCTCCGGGATAGCGAAGTCCGCGGCCGCCGCCGGGATGACCATGATGGCGACCGCCAGCACCAGTGCAAGGAGCAGAGTCAGGTTGTGCTTCTTCATAAGCATTCTCCTTTTTATATTAGTTTTTAAATTTTACTATATT
>DVMR01000071.1 GCA_018714845.1 Candidatus Ventrousia excrementavium | reverse complement strand
TGCGGCGAGGATTACGCGGCTCTGCTCATGCCGGACCACCCCACGCCGCTCAGCCTGATGACGCACACATCTGACCCCGTGCCCTTTGCGCTGGTGCGAAAGGGGGACTGTGGTCTGGAGCCGCGGCGGTTTACTGAAAAGCAGGCGGCAGAGACCGGCATTTTTGTCAATGAGGCGCATACCCTGATGCAGCGGCTCCTGCGGGGGCCGGGACTGTGATGCGCGATTATTCGCGCGAGCTTGACGACGCCCTTGCTCTGGCCGCTGACCTCTTTGTCAGCGTGAACAGAAGTTAAAACGAAAATTACAAGACAGCTGGAGCGGGTTGCGCTTCGGCTGTCTTTACTTGTATTCGATTCAAAACAGAGTCGACTGTGACTGAGGCGCCGGAAAATCGGATGATTTGTGAACAAAAATAAGTTTAATTGTAAACATTAGCACTCGGAGCTTGACAGTGCTAATTTTGGGGATTATAATAAGAGCGTACAAAAGAGAGAGGCTCAAAAGGGGCTCTCATAAATGGAAAAGTTGAGAATATGAATGGAGGAAATACATTATGCTGCCTAGTATCTTTAGTGAAAACCTTTTTGACGATTTCTTTGACCGTGACTTCTTCCCGGTGTGGAGCGGGCGTGACCCGCTGTATGGTAAACGCGCAAAGAACCTGATGAAAACCGATGTGCGTGAAACCGATAACACCTATGAGCTCGACATCGACCTGCCCGGCTTCAAAAAAGACGAAATCAATGTCGACCTGAAAGACGGGTACCTGACCATCAGCGCTGCCAAGGGCCTTGACAAGGACCAGCAGGATAAGCAGGGTAAGTATATCCGTCAGGAACGTTATGTCGGATCGTGCAGCCGTAGCTTCTATGTCGGCGAGCTGGAGCCGCAGGATATTTCAGCCAGGTATGAGGATGGCATCCTGAAGCTCTCAATGCCTAAGCAGGTGAAAAAGCAGCTGCCCCAGAGCACGTCCATTGCCATCGAGTAAAAACCATCCGGGGCGTTTCCGCTACGGCGGGGACGCCCCGTCTTTATAGAAGGGTGAGACAGATGAATCGAACAGTATCCCGCGTTTTATGGGTTATTGCCGGCGTACTGCTGATTATCGCCGGAGTTATCTGCCTGGCAAATCCGGGCACGGCCATTGCCAGCCTGGCCGTGTTGCTTGGCATTGTGATGTTATTTTCCGGCATCGTTGATATTGTCATCTTTGCCAAGGGGCGGAATTACATGGCCGGCGCTGGATGGTTTCTGGTCGACGGTATCCTGACAGTGCTTTTGTCGCTGTTTATCATGGGCAACCAGTGGTTCACAGCGTTGACGCTGCCGTTGATTTTCGGCATGTGGCTGCTCTTTTCCGGCATTACCAAGTTTGTCAACTCTTTTGACCTGCAGCGGCTGGGCGTCCGCGGATGGGGCTGGTTTACCGCGCTCGGCGTTGTGTTGGCGGTGGTCGGCTTTATGTCTTTCTTAAATCCGCTGGCCAGCATGGTGGCCATGGCCGTAATGGTCGGTGTATTCTTTATCTTGCAGGGGATTGCTTCTATTCTCCGCGGATGTTTTTCCGGGCGCTTTTGGCTATAAGGCTCCTGCGCAGCACGCATCAGACCCTTTGGGGTTTGATGCGTTTTTTGCTGTTCGGCCTTATCGGCAAAAATAATCTCATCATGGAAGAGTATCAGGAAAAACGATTGGAAAAAACGCAGCGGACCCGGTAAAATAAAAAAGAAAAAAATCTGTGAGGAGAGTAGACATGAAGCTGATCAATACGCTGCCCGAGGTCTTTGAAGAATTCAACGAGCAGCGCAAGAAATCCTTTGTCACGGCGCTGGAGATGAAGGAAAAGGGGATTCCCTTTGTCGGTGCGTTCTGCACCTATCTGCCGCAGGAAATCCCCATGGCCATGGGGGCGTCTGTGGTCGGATTGTGCTCGATGTCGGGTGAGACCATTCCTGAAGCGGAAAAGGATCTGCCGCGTAACCTCTGTCCGCTCGTCAAGTCGAGTTATGGCTTTGCCAAAACGGATAAATGCCCGTACTTCTATTTTTCTGACCTGATTGTCGGGGAAACGACCTGCGACGGCAAAAAGAAAATGTACGAAATGCTCGGCGAGTTCAAGCCGGTTTATGTGATGGAGCTCCCCAACAGCCAGAGCCCCGACGCGTTCGAGCTGTGGAAAAAAGAAGTCATCAAGTTCAAGGAAAAACTTGAAAGCCATTTCGGCGTCACGATTACAGATGAGCAGGTGCGTCAGGCGGCCCGCATCAAAAATGCCGAGCGCGCCGCACTGCGTGAGTTCTATGAGCTGATGAAACTCAAGCCGGCGCCCATGCTGGGGCAGGATTTGTACAAGGTTTTGTATGGCGCTACCTTTAAGTTTGACAAAGAAGCCATTCCCGGCGAGGTGCACGCGCTTGTTGAGCGCATTAAGGCGGAATACGAAGCGGGCGGAGAGGACAGTCCGCGTGTCAAGTTGGCCGGACGGCCGCGTATTCTCGTCACGGGCAGCCCCATTGGCGGTGTAACGGAAAAGGTCATCCGTGCGCTCGAGGACAACGGCGCACAGGTTGTTGTGTTTGAAAACTGCAGCGGAGCCAAGGCGGTAGACGAGGATGTTGACGTGGATGCGCCGGATATTTACGAGGCTCTGGCACGCCGTTATCTCAACATCGGCTGCTCGTGCATGACGCCCAACCCCAACCGCATTAAGCTGATGGGCCGCCTGATTGACGAGTATCAGGTTGACGCTGTCGTCGACGTCATTCTGCAGGCCTGCCATACTTATAACGTTGAGAGCTATAAGATCCGTCGCTTTGTCACCGAGGAGAAGGGAATTCCCTATCTTAGCCTTGAGACCGATTATTCGACGTCTGACGTCGGTCAGCTCAATACCCGCATGGCCGCCTTTGTCGAGATGCTGTGATGCTGACGCTCGGAATCGATTGCGGCTCGACGACGACAAAGGGAGTTTTGCTGGATGGCAATGACATCGTCGAGACCGCCATACTGCCGACCAGCGCCCGCCCGCGCGAGCGGATGGCCGAGCTGTACGCCCGGCTGTATCGGCCGGGGGTGCAGAGTACTGTGGCGACAGGCTACGGCCGCGCGCTGTTGCCTCAGGCCGACCGACAGGTGACCGAGATTACCTGCCACGCGCGGGGTGCCGCCTTTCTGTGCCCCGGTATCAGCTGTGTTGTCGATATCGGCGGGCAGGACTGCAAGGCCATTCTGCTCGATAAAGGCGGGTTTGTCGCAGATTTTGCCATGAATGACAAATGTGCCGCGGGGACCGGACGCTTTATTGAAATGATGTGCCGGATTCTGGACTGCGACCTTGATGAGGTCGACGAGTTTGTCAGGGAATGCAGTCCGGTTGAGATTACCAGCATGTGTACGGTGTTCGCGGAAAGCGAGATTATTAGCCTGCTGGCTGAGGGCCACGAGCGCGGCGACATCGCGCTGGGCGTTGTCCGGTCGATTTGTCGGCGCACGGCCTATTTTGCGCAAAGGCTCAGCCCGTCGGCTGAGGTGTTTTTCAGCGGTGGACTGGCGCGCTTCGGTGTCTTTCGGGCGGCGCTTGAAGAGTTTATCGGTCTGCCAGTGCGCACGAGTGAGATGAGCCAATACGCCGGTGCACTGGGCGCGGCCTTGATTGGGCAGAAAAAACGATAGTTGATCCCTGACGCAAAGGCTCTACTGGTTTGCGTCGGGGATTTTTTGCTTTATACCCGCTCAGGCCGGCAAGCGCTGGCAGGCGATTGGCTCCGCCAACTTTTGACATGGGCCGTGTGGAGCACAAACATTCCTGCGTCCGCAGGCGCAAGGGCCTTGACAGGGAGTAGTTGCTGTTGATGTCAGCGCGATGCCGGACGTCGGTCCGTCTCTGGTTGTACTTTTTGTCACGAGCAACAAAAAGTACCAAAAAATGCCCTTGATGTAACCTTTGCCGCGCGAACGGCGGGCGGGGCCGCCTGAAGTCGCGCGGCGACTGTACCGCTGACTCCTTTCTCTGCTGGAGGCCTGTTCCTGGGGCGTCAATCTCGCTTCGCGAGGATGACGCAGGGCCCCGTGATTTGCGCCGGTGTGGAAAGTATGCTCGGACCGATGCCGGAAGCGTAGCACCCCAGGAACCCGCCGCAGGTGGGACGCGCGGATTGATTCCGCAGTTTCCCGGACATGCGCCGGGAAACTGCACCCCGAGAGGGCGAAGCCCGACAGGGGGGTTAGCGAGCACGGCGAGCGATAAGGGGGGAGTAATCCCCACTTATGGAAAAATGAAAGGGGTCCCCGCAAAACCAACAGGTTTTGTGGGGATAACGCAGGGCCCTGTGATTTGCGCCGGTGTAAAAACACATCTGGACTGCTGTCGGCAGCAAAGGGCTATTGGGACTGCTGGTGCCTGTCGTTGACAAAAAAATCTGCCTGCGATATAATAAAGGTGCTGTTAAAAATGAATAGGACGCCGTTATCCAGAGTTGAGGTAGAGAGTCAGCTCGATGACCTCACGCCAACCGGCCGGCAGGCAAGGTGGCAACGCTGACATCGATAAGGAGTGGTCTTTGTGTTTCAGAGGGCTCCTGTCGGGAGTCCTTTTTGTTTAACGCAGCTTGAGCTGCCGCAGCAAAATCTGAAACAAAGAAAGGAAAACAGCATATGGCACATATGTCCAATCGTATTTTTACATCTGAAAGCGTTACCGAAGGGCATCCTGATAAGGTCTGCGACCAGATTTCAGACTCTATCCTGGACGATATTCTGTCCAAGGACCCTGCGGCCCACGTCGCGTGCGAAACCATTGCAACCACAGGCATGGTGCTCGTGATGGGCGAAATTTCAACCACCTGTTATGTCGACATCCCGTCAGTCGTCCGCGGCACCCTGGCCGGCATTGGCTACACCGGACCCGAGGCCGGCTTTGACGGCCGCACCTGCGCCGTGCTGACCGCCATTGACGAGCAGTCGCCCGACATTGCCATGGGCGTCAACAATGCCGTCGAAAACCGCGCCGGCGGAGGCGACCGCTACGACCTGATTGGCGCCGGCGACCAGGGCATGATGTTTGGTTTTGCCTGCCGTGAGAGTGAGGAGCTGATGCCGGCGCCCATCACCTTTGCCCATAACCTGACCCGCCGGCTGGCCGAGGTCCGCAAGTCGGGCCAGCT
This sequence comes from Candidatus Ventrousia excrementavium, assembly GCA_018714845.1. GTDB lineage: Bacteria > Bacillota > Clostridia > Oscillospirales > Butyricicoccaceae > Ventrousia > Ventrousia excrementavium. Next base: position 4,925 of record DVMR01000071.1, on the reverse strand, counting down.
GCCCTTTGTCCTGCCCGACGGCAAAAGCCAGGTCACCATGCGCTACGATGAAAACGGCGTGCCCTGCCATATTGACACGGTTGTCATTTCGACGCAGCATACGCCGGACGTCGGCCTTGAGACACTGCGTGAGGCGCTGATTGAAGAGGTCGCCCGTCCGTCGCTGCCCAAACGCATGGTCGATGCAGAAACCCGCTTTCTCATCAACCCGACCGGCCGGTTTGTCATCGGCGGACCGGCCGCTGACAGCGGCCTGACCGGCCGCAAGATTATCGTTGACACCTATGGTGGCTATGCACGCCACGGCGGCGGCGCTTTTTCGGGCAAGGACCCGACCAAAGTCGACCGTTCGGCTTCGTACATGGCCCGGTATGTGGCAAAAAATCTGGTGGCCGCCGGACTGTGTGAGCGCTGCGAGCTGCAGTTTGCCTACGCCATCGGCGTGGCGCGTCCGGTTTCGGTGCTTGTCGACACCTTCGGCACCGGCCGTATGGATGACAACGCGCTTGCGGCGCTGGTGAGCGAAAAGTTTGACCTGCGTCCGGCCGCCATCATGGACACGCTGGGACTTCGCGCCCCCATCTACCGTCAGACGGCGGCTTACGGCCATTTTGGCCGCCCGGACCTCGACCTGCCGTGGGAGCGTACGGACCGCGCACAGGAGCTTTCACAGTACATCAAATAAATCACCACGCTGAAAGGAGCACCTTTTATGGAAATGAAATTTGTCGACCTGCACTGCGACACCATCAGTCAATGTGTCGCCCGCCCCGGCATTGAGGCCGTCCCCCTGCGCCGTAACAGCGGCCATATTGACATTGAAAAGCTGCAGAAGGGCGGAGCGCTGGCGCAGTTTTTCGCTATTTTCATTCTGACTCACGGCGAAATGGAAAAATCCGGCCTGAACATGGACCCCTATACGTACTTTAATTTTGTCTATGAAGCTTACCAGCGCGAGATGAAAGCCAATGCTGACGCCATTGCGCCGGCCATGAACTATGACGATATCATGGCTAACAAGGCCAAAGGACTGATGTCCTCGGTACTGACCATTGAGGACGGCGTGCCCGTTGACGGCAAGCTCGAGCGCATTGACGAATTCTATAAAAAGGGCGTGCGCCTGATTACGCTGACATGGAATTATGAAAATTCCCTCGCTTTCCCCAACAGCCGCGACCACGACAAAATGCAGCTCGGGCTCAAGCCCTTTGGTATTGAGGCGGTGCGCCGCATGAACGAGCTGGGCATTCTGGTCGACGTGTCACACCTGTCGGACGGCGGCTTTTATGACGTTGCCAAGTACTCGCAAAAGCCCTTTGTTGCGTCGCATTCGTGCGCGCGTGCGCTGTGCAGCCATCCCCGCTGCATGACCGACGACATGCTGCGTGTGCTGGGCGAAAAGGGCGGCGTCTGCGGTATCAATTTCTGCGCCTCGTTCCTGCGTGACAATTCCAACGACACGACCATTGAGGACATTGTGACCCATGCCCGCCACATCGTCAAGGTCGCCGGCATCGACGCTCTGGCCCTGGGCTCGGATTTTGACGGCATCGGCAGCAACCTGGAGTTCAAGGATTACACCGGTATGCCCAGTATCGCCGACGCGCTGTCCAAGCACTTTACAGCGAGCGAGGTCGACAAAATCAGCTCGGGCAACGCCCTGCGCGTCATCCGCGAGAGCATGAAGTAAAAAGCGCCGGCTGTTCGGCAGACACAACCGCCCCGGGGAAGCGGACTGTTCCCGGGGCGGCGTTTTCTACCGGAATACTCTGCACTCTTCCCACATAATTATCGAAGAACGGAGGTGCGCACCATGAAAACCTATGAAATCGCCCGCGTCGGCGCCGACATGCTGCTCGACCCCAGGCGCTATATCCGGCAGTGCGAGCAGGATCTGTCTGCCCGGCTTGAAGAAGCGGCGGCGCAATGCCTGCGCGCTTCCTGTCAGGGCTCTGTCCTGCTGCTGTCGGGCCCGTCAGGGGCAGGCAAGACGACGACAGCGCACAAGCTGGCCGGCGCGCTGACCCAAAAGGGGAGGCCCGGCCGGGTTTTGTCCATGGACGACTATTTTTTGGGCCATTCGGCAGGCCCTTTGCCGGTCGATGAGTTCGGTGAGATTGACCTCGAATCCCCGGCGAGGCTTGACATCCCGCTGCTGCAGGGGCACCTTGCGCGCCTGCGCACCGGCGAAACCATTGACGTGCCGTCTTTTGATTTCAGCCGGCAGGAGCGCTTTGCACAGACACATGCCTTTTCGCTGGAGCCCGAAGGCGTTGCGGTGGTTGAGGGCATTCACGCCCTGAATCCCGAAGTGACCGGCGGGCAGGACCCCGGCATTTTTGCCTCAGCCGGCGCTGCCTTCCGGGCGCCTGATGGCGCAGTACTCTACCCCGAGCGGCTGCGTCTGCTGCGGCGCCTGAGCCGCGACCGCGTTTTCCGCGGCCGGCCGGTCGAAGATACGCTGGCCATGTTTGCAAGCGTCAGCCGTGGGGAACAGAAATATATCTTCCCCTATCGCGACCGCGCCGATGTGTGTGTTGAGACCGGGCTTGCCTATGAACTGGGGCTGTACCGCACGCTGGTGCTGCCCTTTTTGCCGGCAGATGGTCCGTACAGCACGCTGTGCGCCGAGTTGCGCTACTTTTTACAGCTGGCGCTGCCGGTGCAGCCGTCCGATGTGCCGCGCGATTCGCTCCTGCGCGAGTTCATTGGGGAGGAAGGTCTGTAAAGCGGTAAAAGAAAGGTCCGGCCAAGCGGCCGGGCCTTTTTGATAACTATTCTCTGTGCAGCGATACCTCACCGCCGGGCAGAGCGATGAGTTCGCCGCCCCGGTCGACGACCAGGCGGCCCTGATTGTCAATGGACACGGCCCGGGCTTCGTACGGCTCGGCGCCAATGGGGTGAACGGTAACGGCATGGCCGGGCAGGGGACAGTAAAGACGATAATAGTCCAGCACCTGCTCAAAGTTTAGAGAAAGACAGTGCTCCAGCTCATTTAAAACAGCAGCGGCCAGCGCATTTTTATCGGTTTCATCGGGCAGTGTTCCCGCTATTTCGCGCAGCTCGGGCGGGAAGCTGCCGCCCACATTGACGCCGATGCCGCATACGGCGCCCGTCATGGCACCGGTCTCCAGCTCGAAAAGACCTTCTGTCAGAATACCACAGACCTTGCGGCCGTCAAGCTGCAGGTCATTGACCCATTTGATGCTGCATGTCAGGCCGCACAGCGAAAAGATGGCGCGGTGGACGGCCGCGGCGGCGCGAATGGTGACCTGTGTGGGGTCAAAGCCGTGCGACAGCAGAACCGAGAGATAGACGCCGCCGTCAGGCGGAGAAAAAAAGGTGCGCCCCAGACGTCCGCGGCCTGCAGTCTGCCGCCGGGCAATGACGGTCTCGCCGTGGACGGCGCCAGCAGCAGCGCGCTCGCGCAGAACAGCATTGGTCGAACCGGTCTCGTCGAGCACGGTCATGACACGGCCGAGCGAAACGGTTGTCAGCCTCTGCTGGACAAGGCTCTGCCGCACCCGATTGGGGGCGGAAAGCAGACGGTAGCCGCCGCCCGGCGCGCTTTCAATGTCAAAGCCCTCGGCGCGCAGTGCCTCAATGGACTTCCAGACTGCTGCGCGGGTGACGCCCAGCGCCTGTCCCAGCTCCTGCCCCGAGACGCGGTCAGGCCGCGCGTCCAGCAGGCGAACGAGAATCTCTTCCTTCATATACACGCCTCCCGGTATCTATCATACCATGCCGCACCATCTGCGGCAACATAAAAAGCCCGCAGGCTGCTTTCAGCCTGCGGGCTTTGCGTTATCTGCGGCGCAGAATGGGGACGAGAATCTCGTGCATGACAAGGGGAATCATCGCGACGAGCGTCAGGATGCCCCACTCGCTCAGAGCCAGCTCGACAGTGCCGAAGACCTCGGTAAGGAAGTGAATTTCAGTGACAGCGATCTGCAGCATAAAGCCGACGACAAAAGCGAGGATCATGGTGCGGTTTTCCAGATGGTTCATGCGGAAGATGCTGCGCTTGACGTTGCGCATGCCGACCGCGTGGAACAGCTGCGAAATGCCCAGCACGGTAAAGGCATAGGTCTGCGCGTGGTTGAGCATATCAGGATTCTCAAGTACAGCGCGGATAGCGCTCAGGGTGACAGCCTGGCCTTCAGCCAGCAGCGCGCGGATGGGGGACCACAGGAAGGAGCCCAGCGTCAGGCAGCTGACGACAAAGCCGTAAAAGACAGTGATAAAAATGCCGCCGTGGGCAAACAGACTTTCCTTGGGGTCGCGGGGCGGGACATTCATACAGTTGGGGTCGCCGGAGTCGACACCCAGCGCCAGGCCGGGCAGCGAGTCGGTGATCAGGTTGACCCACAGAATGTGGATGGCCTTGAGGGGGGAGGCCAGGCCGGCGACAATGGCGCCAAACATGGTGATGACCTCACCGAAGTTGCTGGACAGCAAAAACAGGACCGATTTTTTGATGTTCTGATAGATGTTGCGCCCTTCGCGCGCGGCCTTTTCAATGGTGGCAAAATTGTCATCCGTCAAAACCATATCCGCCGCGCCCTTGGCGACGTCGGTACCCGTGATGCCCATGGCGACGCCGATGTCGGCCGCCTTGAGCGAGGGCGCATCGTTGACGCCGTCGCCGGTCATGGAGACGATATAGCCCAGCGAACGCAGGGCCGAAACAATCATTACCTTGTGCTCGGGCGAAACACGGGCAAAGACGCGCAGGTTGTCAATGACCTTGGCCAGGTCCTCGACCGTCATCTTGTCGAGCTGGTCGCCTGACATGCACTGGTCAGGGCTTGAGGCGATGCCCAGCTCGTGCGCAATGGCGTAAGCAGTGTCGCGGTGGTCGCCGGTGATCATGACCGTGCGGATGCCGGCGCGCTTGAAGCTCTCGACGGCGTCGCGCGCCTCGA
>DVMR01000070.1 GCA_018714845.1 Candidatus Ventrousia excrementavium | reverse complement strand
GGTCGGGGTCTTTAAAAGGTTTTTCATGCGTAGCGCAATGAAGACGGCGAGCACGGAAACCAGAGCAGAGGTGATGGGGGTGTTGAGCCACAGCCCGTCGAGGCCGAGAGGCCACAAAAGCGCGATGAGCGCCACAGGAAAGACAAAGGCGTTGGAAACCGACAGCACAGTGGCCGGAAGCGGCTTGTCGAGCGCGATTAAAAAACTCTGTACGGCAAAGCCGAACCAGCGCGTCAGGTAAGCTGCGCTGAACAGCCGCAGCGCGTGGACGGACATGGACAAAAGCTCGCTTCCGCCCTCGTCGAGAAACAGCAGAGTGATTTGCCGCGGGAAGAGAAGCATCAGCACAGCGCCGCTGATTGAAATGACGGCGCCCGCGCACAGGCAGCATTTGATGATGCTTTTGACCCTGCCGACCTGTCCGGCGCCCCAGTTGTAGCCAATGGCCGGCTGCAGGGAATCGCAGGTGCCATACAGCAGCTGCTGGACGATGTCGCCCGCATACATGAGCACGCCGTAGACGTTGATGGCGCTCTGTCCGCCGACCCGGAGCAAGACTACGTTCATCAGGATGGATGCCAGACGGGCCGCAGTATTGCTGAGGAACGTGGGACTGCCGCTCGACACAATCTGACGAATGAGCCGGGCGGAAAAGCGCGGCCGGCAGAAGCGCAGGGGCAGCTGTCTGCGCCAGAACGGGTACAGCGCCACGACGGCGCAGATAAACATGCCGCTGGAAACGGCCAGCGCCGAGCCGCCGATTCCCATATCAAGCACTGACAGGCAGAGAAGCTCGAGCCCCATAATCATGACCGACATCAGAATGTTCAGCGCCATGCTGGTTTTGATGCGCCCGCAGATGCGCAGAAAGTTGTCGACCGCAAATACGATGGTGGTTACGGGCGAACAAATGGCATAGACCCGGATGTACTCGGTCGCAAGCTCGCGCAGTTCGCCCTCGGCGCCCATCAGCGACAGCAGCGCAGGTGCGGCCATATAAAGAAGCAGCCCGACAAAAAGCCCGGAAGCCACAATCATGATACAGGCGCAGGTAAAGTAGTTGCTGGCTTCCTGCTCCTGCTTTTTCCCCATGGCAATCGAAATGGGGACTGCCGAGCCGACGCCGATGAGGTCAGCCAGCGAAAAGTTGATGAGCATTAAGGGAAAGGCCAGGTTGACGGCGGCAAAGGCCTGCTCGCCCAAAAACTGGCCGACAAAAATACCGTCAAACAGTCCCCACAGCGACGAGACGACCATGCTGATGGCCCCGGGGATGGCTACGGTGAAGAAAAGCCGCAGCGGCGGGGTCTTTGTATACAGATCAAAGCTGTTCATCATAAGTTCCTCCCTGCAATTCGGTCAGATTGTGTTTAAGCAGATCGGTGTATTTTTGAAACAGGCGCAGAAACTCCGCCTGCTCTTCTGCGGTCAGGCCGGCGGCTGCCGCCTCTTCCATCTGCATGACCCGGTCTGCGGTCCGGCGAGCCAGCGCTTCTCCCTGCGCAGTCAGGCAGACCTGCTTTCGCCGCCGGTCGTCTGTACCGCGAAGCACCACATATCCCTCGGCTTGGAGCTTTTTGAGGGCAGAATTGACGGTCTGCGGCGGCAGAAAGTTGATGTTGATGATGTCCCGCTGTGTGAGCGGACCATCGGCGTCCCGCAGTGCATATAAAATCCAAAAAGCTGTGTCGGGCAGGCCGACGAGCCGGATGGCGTCCCGGTATACTTTTTCGTTTTCCTTAAAGATGGTATTATATTCCTTTAGCATCCGGCTGGCTGCTTTCATACTCTGTCATCCCTTCTGCGAGCGGCGCAGAGAGCATTGTAATCCGAAATCGGATAAATGTCAAGGCCTGTAAATGCAAAAAGCCCCGCCCTGCCATCTGGCAGAGCGGGGAACTTTTGCGGGTCAGAGCTACAGTTTTTTGACAAAGCAGATGATGCGCCCGGCCTCACAAAAGCCGGAATGCAGGTGAAAAAGGCGGCTTGGGCCGTTTTCAAGCTCGCAGTCGCTGGCAAACTCAGAGCAGCCCTGACTGCGGCTCCAGTCCTCACACGCGGCGAGCAGGCGCCTTGCAACGCCCTGCCCGCGGCAGGCGGGGTCGACAAAAATTCCTTCAAGATACCCGACAGGGCTGGTATCGGTGCCCTCGACATAATCGCGGCGCAGCTGGCACTGGGCAAAGCCGACGGCGTCTCTGCCGCGGCGCGCCAGGAAGAACGCACCGCCGCTGCGCAGCACGCCGTCCAGCTCGGCCCGCAGGCCGTCAAAATCATGTGCAGGCCACAGCCGCAGGGCCAGGCCGGTCAAAAGGTCAAGGTCAGCCACGCCGGCCGGGCTGACGACGATGCTGCTGCTCACCGTGTCGTCAGAATGACGGTCTGGGTTTGTTCGTCCCAGTCAACGCCAAAGCCGAGCAGAGTGCCGAGGTCGCGCAGCTTGAAGTAGTTGCTGCCGATAATTTCATAGGCGTCGAGGGTGACGGGCTGGCCGTTGCACACAACGCGCGACGCCGCGGGAGTGCAGGCGCGCACGCGCAGGCCCGAGCCCAGGTATTCGCCGCCGACGCGGGTATAGGTCAGACCGCTCTGAATGGTCACTGTCGACGTTGCGGCATCATAGCCGACGCCGAAATGACAGGGGCTGTCGACGTCTTCCAGCAGCAGGGCCACGTCGCGCAGCTTGAGGTAGTTGCTGCCGTTAATCTGAAAGGCGCCCAGCGTTGCGGTCTGGCCGTCAATCAGCAGCACAACGTCGTTGGGACGGGCCGCGGCGGCCGTGCCCGCCTTGATGCGGGCGTATTCCTGCTCGGTCGTTGTGATTCCGATGTCAAGGTCATAGCCCTCGCGGTCCCACGAATGCTTTTTTGCCCACTCGTCCGTATCGGTCTTCATGAAATAGGTGTGAGAGATGCTGCCCGTGCGCTCGTAATTGGCGTGGTCCATGCGCACGTCAAGCCAGTAGAACTGGTCGTCAACAAGCACGATGTTCCATTTGTGCTCAACATGGCTGCCGTCGCTGTTGATAAATTCTCCGGCGACCAGATAGGTCTCGTAGCCAAGCCGCTCGAGCAGCACGTTGAGCAATGATGCGTAGTGAGCGCAGCTTCCGACGCGGTAAAGGGCCATGCTCTCGGCCAGGTAGCTGACGTACATGTCGTAGTGGTAGCGAATCTTGCCCTGAAGATACAGGCTGTCATACAAAGCGCCCCACTGCTCGGCATTGGCCTCGAGATAGGCCATGTCAAAGTACGGCTCGCCATAAGCGCCTTCACGGTCACAGTTGCGGATAATCCAGTCATAAACAGCGGCAATCTTCTGGGCGTCGGTCATGCCGCCGGTCGGGATGGAGTTTAAAATAACACCGGCCATGTAGTCGAGAATGACGTTGCCGCTGAAGATGGGGGTGCGGTCCTGCGTGATGTCTGCGGCCAAAAGACCGGGTGCTGTGCCCACTGCCATCAGCAGACATAAAATAAAGGCGCAGACGCGCTTTCCCCTGAGACCAAGCTGTTTCATATCCGGTTTCCCTCCTGAAAAATAATAGAAAGTCTCTCTGGCATCTATAGTAGCACAAAAGCGGAAAAAGTGCAAAGAAAAATAGAAATATCCTTGCTTTGTGATTCAATATTCGGTAAAATAAAGATATATTTTATCTGAAAAAGGAGTTTTGCTATGAAGACTCTGGCGCAGCTGATTTGCAGCGACATGAAGGTCGCTTTCGGCGTCACCGAGCCGGGGGCCATCGCCTTTGCCTGTGCCAAGGCGCGCGGGCTGGTGGGGGGCGAGGTGCTGACCGTTACGCTTGATCTCAACTCCGGCATCTATAAAAATGCGTTTACCTGCGGCATTCCCAATTCGCCCGAGTTGGGCAATGTCTATGCTGCGGCTCTCGGCGCAGTGGGCGGAGACGCCGGGCTGGGGCTCGAGGCGCTCGAGCCCATCACTGAAAAGGACAACGAAGCGGCCCGCCGCCTGGTTAGCGAGGGAAAGGTCACCGTCAACCTCGACCGCATCACGTCGGTCATTTTCATCCGCGCCACAGTCCAGACGACCGAGGGCGTCGGCGAGGTCACCATCGAGGGTAGCCACACCAATGTCACGCTGGTGCGCAAAAATGGCGAGGTACTTTTCAAAGCAAATCCGGCCGCGGCGAGTGAAGACCCGTGCGGAAGCATCAAGGACTATACTTTCAGCCAGCTGGTTGACTATGCAAAAACGGTGCCTCTTGAAGAAATCGCCTTTTTAAAGCGCGCCTTTGAGACCGACAACGCGCTATTGGAAGAGGGAATGCGCGAGGGCCGGACGCCCATGACACAGACCCTGATTGCCGATAACGGCGGCAGGATTTACAACGGGGACAGCAAAAAGAGCGCCGCTATCGTCGCCGTGGGCGCCATCGAAGCGCGTGTCGCCGGCGTGCCGCGCGCTGCCATGAGCATTACGGGAAGCGGCAGCCACGGCATTTTGGCAATGATGCCCCTTTACGCGTTCTGCAAGGCAGAAAACCGAAGCGAAGAAGAGCTTCTGCGCGCCGTGTGCCTGTCCTGTCTGGTCACCATTTACATCAAAGAATACTCCGGCCGGCTATCCGCCCTGTGCGGGTGCACGCTGGCGGGCGGCACAGGGACGGCAGTCGGGCTCGTTATGCTGCGCGGCGGCACGGACGACCAGTATTTTCAGGCCATTTGCAACATGGCGGCCTCGCTGACCGGCATGATTTGTCACGGGGGCAATCCCGGCTGCGCGCTCAAGGCACTGGTCGGCGTCAATATGGCGTTTGACGCTGCCATGCTGGCCATGGCTAATACATCAGTCGGATGCTGTCACAGCATCATGGGTTCTACGCCGGAAAAAACCATGCAGAACATGGGCTATGTCGCTTCCCCCGGTATGACCGATACTGAAGAGTACATCCTTGAAATTATGAAAACGCGGAAGTAAGTGGCAGAGTTCGTCTGACAAGGGATATGTTTACAAGATTATAGCAAAAGATATTCTTATACATCTTAAATAAGGGGACAGATGTCCATGGTCAAGTCCAATGATACACCAGCATTTTCCCCCGTGCCGGTCGGTCGCTGTGCGATTGATCCATATGCCGAGCTGATCCGTGCGACAGGACAGATTTATCTGGCAGTGGCTAAAATCAATCTTGACAAAAACAGGGTGAGCATTTTATACAGCCTTGATTTGCCGCAGAACATCGGGCTGGAATACGACTGGACGGAATATCTCGAGTGGTATATTTTGCACCTGCAGCCGGCCGACGGTCCGCTGCTTTTAGAAAATTTTTCTGCTCCCCGCCTGCTTGAGCGCCTGCGGGAAAACGAGGCGCAGTATGTGCAGGAGTTCTGCTATTATAAAAATGGAGCAGCTAAGTGGGTGACTGCGCAGACCTTTTTACAGGCCGATGACGGTGGAAATCATGCGTACTTCACTGTTTGGCGCACAGATGACGACCATTTGCTCAAAAGCATCGTCAACCGGTATGTTTACAACAACTGTGATTATTTTATCTACCTTGACGCGAAAAACAACAGCTATACCATGTTCAGCGGCAGCACATCAGGCACGCCGCTGCCGCCCCGGCAGTGCGCCGATTATTCGGCTGAGCTGGTCAGGTACGCCCGTCAGTTTGTCGTGCCCGATGACCAGGACACGGTCATTCGCGAAATGCAGCTCGAGCGTATTCTGGACGTTCTGGGGCGGCGCGAGGTCCATTCCATCCACTGCGGAGTGCAGGACCCTGTGCGGGGGTACACCAGAAAGCGCCTTGACTACCGCTTTCACGACAAAGAGCGGAAGATGATTCTGTTGTCACGCACCGACATCACCGATGTATACCTTGAAGAGCTGCGCCAGCAGGAGACGCTGCGCGAGGCATTGCTGCTGGCCCAGACCGACCCGCTGACCGGACTCTTGAACTACCAGGGCACGGTGGACAAAATCACCGACAGCCTCTCTTTTGGCGAGGGGCGCTTTGCGCTGATGTTCATTGATTTGGATGACTTCAAAACAGTCAACGACACGCTTGGCCATATGGCGGGCGACGAGCTGCTGCGCCAGACAGCCCGGGCATTTCAGGCGGTCGTGCGCGAAGGCGACCTGGTTGGCCGCGTCGGCGGCGACGAGTTTGTGGTTTTTATGCGGCGCATCCGTTCGGTCAGCGAGGTTGAAGCGTGCGCGCAGCGGCTGTGTGATGCGGTGCAGCGGATAGGCGTCAGTGAGAGGCTGGGTGTCGGCACGTCGTGCAGCATTGGCATTGCTCTGGCGCCTGAAGACGGTACAGGCTACGGCGCGCTTGTCAAAAAGGCCGACCGGCTGGCCTATCAGGCCAAAGCAAGCGGGAAAAACCGTTACTGCATGTGAATATTGTTACAGGCATAAGGCCCGGCAGAAAGCGTTTTCTGCCGGGTCTCATTTTTTTAAATACAGAACATGAGGCCTCAATGCGGCCGATTTTGCACTAAAACATGCAAATTTTACACGACATCTTTCGAAAAAGACCGGTCAATCGATATAATTAAAGCAAATGTAAAACATGATAAGTCCGTCTTCGCGGAAACAGGAGGGAATCAAATGAAGAAACGGGTCTTATGCTGCCCGACCAGGACCGGGAAGGTTATATCCTGACCGGATGGAAGTATGACGGCGCCGTCTACGCCGCCGGGAACACCTTTGTCATGCCTGCGCAGAACGTGACCTTTGAGGCGCAGTGGGAGCCGGCCCGCGGCATCAGCGGCACTGTCGTAACGGATGAGGACGGCCAGCTGATGCCAGGCGTCATCGTCAGCCTCAAGCTGGGGGCCGAGGTGCTCGCCGAAACGCAGACCGATGAGCAGGGCGGGTTTTCGTTTTCCAATGTGCGTTCCGGGGTCTACAACCTTGTCGGCTCGTATAACGGCATCGTCATGACCATACAGGCCGACGTCACTGCCAGCGACGAAAAAAACGCCGTCATCCGCATGCCGTCAGGCAAGACCAACTCGGTTGTCGAGGTCAGCCCCGGCACGTCGGTGCTGACGGTCGGCTACCTCGAAACCGTCTTTACGGAAGAGACGGATGTTTATACGGATGAAAACAAAGCGACTGTCGCAGAGGGCGGCACCGTCGAGGTCACGCTGACGGCTGAGCCTACCCAGAATGCCGAAACGGTCGGGCAGCAGGTTCGTGAGGCAGCCGGCAGCCGGGTGACGCTGGGCATGTTCATCGACCTGACGGTCAGCAAAGCGGTGTATAACGGGGCTGGACAGGATATTACTCCGGAAGACGAGAAAAATATCTCTGATACCGGCATCGTCCTGGTGACACGTCTTGCACTGGCGCCGGAGCAGCAGGGAAAGTCCGGTTACACGGTCTACCGCATCCATGAAGGTGAGGTTCAGACCCTGACCACCGAACCCAATGACGACGATGAATATATCAGCCTCACGGAAAACGGCATGGTCCTCGAAATCCACGCGCGCAAGTATTCGTCGTATGTGCTGGCGTGGACCGAGCCTGAGGAAGAGACCGGCGGAAATGGCACTCACATCTCAGGCGGCAGTTCAGGAGCAAGCGGCGGCGAAACCGAGGTCACAGAGACCGAAAACGGCACCATCACCCTGTCGCCCGCGGAGCCCGGGCCCGGCGATAAGGTGACTGTGACGCCGCAGCCTGACGACGGATACGAGCTGGGCTCGGTGACCGTCACCGATGAAGAGGGCAGCAGCATTGAGGTGGTTGACAACGGAGACGGCACCTTCAGCTATGTCCAGCCTGAGGGGGATGTGACCATCACGGCGACCTTCCGCATTGCGAGCGGGATTGACTGCCCGCGTGACCACACCTGCCCAATGTATCCCTTTGGCGATGCCGACCGCCTGGCCTGGTACCATGACGGCGTGCACTTCTGTTTGGAGCACGGGCTGATGGTCGGCACAGGCGAAGGCGTATTCTCGCCGTCCGGCGACACCACCCGCGGCATGCTCATCGCCATGCTCTACCGGCTGGAAGGCCGTCCGGAAGCTGCCGGCGGCCTGCTGTATGACGATGTGGCATCGGATGCGTACTATGCTGACGCCGTCCGCTGGGGCAGCGCAAACGGTATCGTGCAGGGCTATGGCGACGGAACCTATCGTCCCGGCCAGCCGGTCACGCGTGAAGAAATGGCCGCCATTCTCTTCCGCTACGCGGGGTATCGCGGCGTTGCTGATGATGCCCGGTCTGATTTGGACCGGTACACAGACGGCGGTGCGGTCAGTAGCTACGCGGTCGAGGCCATGAGCTGGGCCACAGCCAAAGCCCTGATTGAAGGGGAACCGGGCGGAGCGCTTAATCCCGCCGGGAGCACGACCCGTGACCAGACTGCAACGCTTTTCATGCGGCTGTGCCGCCTGTATGACCTGCTGTAAAACTTCATGCCAAAGGCTCCGGAGTATTGCACTCCGGAGCCTTTTTGTGTAAAATGACAATATAGCGTGTGCAAGAGAATGGGAAATGTGTGCATAATGGGTTAGAAAGGACCGCGAGCGGCCTTGAATTTTTTTTTCTGTCCCTGCCACTGTTTGCCCCTTTTCAGGCATATATACAGTAGACCCCAAAACTATTCCGGCGATAACTGGGCCGGTCAGGGAGGGCTTTTTGTGGAAAAAAAGACAAGCTGGAGAATCGGTATCATAGCCTTGCTGTGCTGTGCTTTGGTGCTCTGTGCCGTTTGGGCGGTTGTACGGCCCGGTGAGCCGGCTGACCAGCCCGCCGTTGCCGCCGACGCGTCGGCTGAGCAGGATAACGACGAGTCGGCAGCGGCAGATGCTTCCAGTGAATCCTTGACAGAACGCAATCAGGGATGGATTTCGGATATCCGCTTTTTGCAGCAGACCTTCACTGACGAGCATCCGGCTCCGTTTTGGCTTCTTCCCCAGGAGGATTTTGACCGCCAGATTGACGAGCTGATTGAACAGGTTCCCAAGCTGTCTGATTTGGAGATTGGCATGGAGCTCCAGCGGATTGTCGCGCAAATCGGAGATCAGCACAGTCAGGTGTATTTTTATGAGGGCCTTTCTGCCTATCCCTTTGATTTTTACATGAATGACGATGGCACGGTTTATCTTTACCAAATTCGCAGCGCGGATTTCGAAACTAATCAATATATTTTAGATTACTATCAAGTCGTGCAAATCAACAAGGTTGATATTCAATATATTATTAATCGTTTAAGACCTCTGTCATCTTCCGGGTCAAGCGCTTATGGATATACGCAAGATATGGAGTTTTTACTGTGTTATCGCGATGTGCTAAAAGAAATAGGAATTCCTTGCGAGGGAGACACAGATACTTTTACACTGCTTGATGAACAGAAACAAGCCTTTGACATTGAACTGGCGCCTTTCGCTTCTTCTGAAGAGACTAAGCTAGTAGATTACATTGATGATAAACATTTACGCGACAACCAGCCGGTTACAATTCCGCTACTATTGCAAAATCAGCAGCAGAATTACTGGTATAAATATTTAGAAGATGAAAAAGCACTGTTTTTTTCCATTGCGCATTTCGACACACATGAGGACAAAAACAGCAGTGAAATTTTCGAACAAGATATACAGCGGATGTACACTTTTTTTGAAGAAAAAAACGCTGAGAAGCTGGTTATTGACCTTCGCGGATGCCCGGGCGGAGAGGCTCCACTTGCAAATGTATTAATAGATAACGTTCGAGCAAAACTGGAAATAAGCAAAAACACCTATATTTTGATTAACTCCCAAACATATTCTGCCGGGGTCGTTTGTGCTCGAGAATTGTCAGAGGAGTGCACCCTTGTGGGGGCGCCAACCGGCGGTACACCTTGGGGATTTTCAAAAAAAGAATATGTATTGCCATATTCAGAGTTGGTCTTTAACTGCGGGCATTTTTATTATGATGGCGAAATAATGTATGAAAATGCACTATTTCATAGCCCGCAGTTTAAGATGATTAATTTCTTCCCCCCTGAATGGGAAAGCACGGTGATGCCTGATGTGTATATTTCAACCGACATTCAAGACCTGGCCGAGGGCCGCGACCCCGCGCTGGAATGGGTTCTGGCGCAGTGAGCTGTGGTGCAAGCAGTGGACAAATACAAAAACAGGGGGAAAACGAAGATGAAGAAAAAGATAGTTCTGATAGGCGGAGCAGCCTTGCTGTGCTGTGCTTTGGTGCTCTGCGCCGTTTGGGCAGCTGTGCGGCCCGGTGAGCCGGCCGACCAGCCCGCCGCAACAGCCGACGCGCCGGCTGAGCAGGGAATATCGCAGCCAGCCGAATCGGATGTTCAGCAGGAACCGGAGCTGACGCTGCGCGACCAGGAATGGGCGACGGATATCCATTATTTTCAACAAAAAATCGCTGAAAAGCATATAGACCCTTTTTTTCGTCTGCCGCAGGAAGAGTTTGACCGCCAGATCGAAGAGTTAATCGAGCAGGTTCCCGAACTTGATGATATTGAAATCATTTTATCCTTGCAAAAAATTATTGCTCAAATAGGGGATCAGCATAGCAGGGTGACATTTTATACCCAGCTTACACTATATGCTTTCCCATTTTTTATCAATCAAGATGGCTCTGTTTACATTTATCAGTGTATAGCTGATCCAGAGCAAAAAACTTATCAGTTAACTTACTATCAGATTGTTCAAATCAATGGTGTAGATATTCAATATATTGTGGAACAGCTTAAAGCCTTTCTTCCCAATGTTGGGAACGCATACAGCTATATTTATGAAATACCGCGGTTGTTGCTATCCCGCGAAGCGCTGGAATTTATTGGTGTTCCTTGCCGCCAGACTGCAGATACCTTTACTTTATTAGACGAACAGGGGCAAACTTTTAATCTTGACCTTGTGCCCGGCGAAGGGGGACGGTCGTTCTCTGTGAATACTATCAGCATTTTAGAAGTAGAGACTGATGGCCAAGGTGAGCAGCTGATATTGTTCGATCTGATTCCAGAAGAGCACGCACGTACAGCCCAGCCTGTGGATATTCCTGTCTTTGCGCAGCGTCAAGGAGATTATTTTGAAAATTATTGGTATATGCTGCTGCAAGAGCATAATGCCATGTACTTTGGCATCAATCAGTTCAGCAACTCAGAAAATCCAAGTTTTTTCGATATTGAAAACAACATGTTTACCCTCATTGACCAGGAAAATACAGAGAAGCTGATTATTGACTTGCGCCACAATCCCGGCGGGCATTCATCTCTTATTGAATTATTGCATCAAGAACTCCAAAAGCGGCCGGATTTGATAGAGAATACCTATGTGCTGATTGGTTCTAAAAGCGGCTCTGCAGCTGTAAAGTGTGCCGCGCAGTTGTCTGAGTACGACGGCATTACTCTGGTCGGCACACCAACAGGCGGAACTCCCTGGGGATTTGGGCTTACTGGTCATAATGAAACTACGCCCAATTATGAGCTGGAATTTAGCTGCGGGGCTTATGTCTACTCAAGCACAGATGGAAATATGCCACCGCCTGCCAGCGGTTATCCGCCTGAGTGGTACAACACGGTGATGCCTGATGTGTATATTTCAACCGACATTCAGGATCTGGCTGAGGGCCGCGACCCGGCGCTGGAATGGGTTCTGGCGCAGTAGAAAAATATCATTCAGAGCGCTTTTTGCTGTGCCGGGAAAAAACAGAAAAAACGGAAACAAATTCTTGCTGCAAACAATCACCGTACACGGCCGGAGTGCATAAATCTCCCTGTCCTGTGAAAAATAACTCCACAGGCACATGTGATAAGTAAAGGAGATTTCTTCAAATATGAAAGCAACCGGAATAGTCCGCAGGATTGACGACCTTGGCCGCGTCGTCATCCCCAAGGAAATTCGCCGCACCATGCGCATTCGCGAGGGCGAACCCCTCGAGATTTTCACCGACGCGGGCGGCAGCGTCATTTTCAAAAAATATTCGCCGGTCGGCGAGCTGAGCACCTTTGCCACCCAGATGTGCGACGCCATGCACAAGACCTGCGGCCACGCCTGCGTTGTTTGCGACCGCGACGGCATTATTGCGGCCGCAGGCAGTGTGCGGCGCGAGCTGGACGGCAAGCCGCTGTCGACCGAGCTGGAGCAGGTGATGTCGTCCCGTCAGACGACGCACAGTGAAAACGGCCTGCCCATCACGCCGACGGCCCCGCATATTCTGGCGAGCACCGTGCAGCCCATTATCGCGGGCGGAGACCTGTGCGGCTGTGTTGCGCTGGTCGCGGGCGACCTGGCGGTCGGCGAGACCGAGCAAAAGCTCATGCAGCTGGCGGCGCTGTTTCTGGCAAAACAAATGGAAGACTAAGTGCGATCCTGACGGAGCGTGGTGCACGGCACCCGCTCCGTCTTTGACTTTTTGCATAGAAATCCGAGCTGTCCGGTACTAATTTTCATCTACCTGACAGGTAGACTTTTTTGCGCTATTGTGTTACCATCTAAAAAACGCGTTGCCGGTGCAATTTTCTGCCGGGCAGACGCAAAGCAGAAAGGCGGTTTTTTCATGGAAGCATGCAGCACAAAAAGGCTGGGAGACATTTCGGCTATGATCGGGAACACTCCCCTTCTGGCCATCCGATTCCGTTATCGGGGCAGCCTTCGATGTCTGTATGCCAAGGCCGAATGGTACAATCTGACCGGCAGCATCAAGGACCGCGTGGTTTTTCACATTCTGCAAAAAGCCGTTTGCTCGGGGGCGCTTCGTCCGGGCGATGTCCTTGTCGAGGCCACCAGCGGCAACACGGGGATTTCGCTGTCCGCCTTGGGGCGGCTGCTGGGACATTCGGTCGAGCTCTTCATGCCGGACTGGATGAGCGATGAACGTAAAAACCTGCTGCGCAGCTATGGGGCCAGAGTTCGTTTGGTCAGCCGTGCTGAGGGCGGCTTTGTCGGGTCAGTGCGCCGCGCACGGGAAGCAGGAGCACAGCCGGGTTACTTCCTGCCCGGACAGTTTACCAATCCGGACAATATTGAGGCGCATTTTCTGACTACCGGAGATGAGATTGCGCGCCAGATGGCGCGGGCGGGCGCGCGGCCCGACGCCGTGGTGGCCGGCGTCGGCACCGGCGGTACTGTCATGGGCATTGGCCGCCGCCTGCGCCGTGATAATTCATCGGTGCGTGTCTATCCGCTCGAGCCGGCCAACTCACCGATTCTGTCGACCGGTGTTTGCAGCGGAAGCCATCGTATTCAGGGGATTTCAGACGAGTTTGTGCCGGATATTCTTTCGCTGCGCGAGCTGGACGAGGTTTTGCAGGTCGATGACGGCGACGCCATTGCCATGGCGCGCATGCTGTCGCAGACGCTGGGACTGGGCGTCGGCATTTCGTCGGGCGCCAACTTCCTCGGCGCCGTGCTGGCGCAGGAGCGGCTGGGGCCGAGAGCTGCCGTTGTCACTGTTTTTTCCGATGACAACAAAAAATACCTGTCCACTGATTACAGCAGAGAGCAGACGCCGCAGCCGGGCTGGCTGTCGCCTGATATCGAGCTGCTCGGCGTTCGCGCCCTGCCCGCCGTGCAGCGGACGGGCGCATATGCGTGGCACTGATTTCATATACGCCGCCGCACGGGCCAAAGCGCCTGCGGCGGCGTTTTTCACTGCCGTTTTCCCTTTTTTTATGTTGACAAAAACCACCATGTCGGGATATAATACAAGATGCCATGACTTCAGGCAGCGCCATGGGCTTGACAGATATTTGAACCCGTGGCGGTGTCTGAATATCTCATTTTCAGGAGGTGTACAACATGCTTCGTACCTATCAGCCCAAAAAGCGCCAGCGCAGCAAAGAGCACGGCTTTATGAAAAGAATGAAGACCCGCAACGGCAGAAAGGTCCTGGCCAGACGCCGTGCCAAGGGCAGAGTCCGCCTGACCCACTAAAAGCGGCGGCGCACAGGGCAGCCGGTCGGGAAAAATTGCAGATCCGGCACGGATTGGCTGCAGACCGGTCTGCCCGCGCCTTTTGTTTGTAAGCAAGTAAGACCGCTTTTACGGCGGTCTTATATTTTAATCAGGTCAAAGCGGGGGACGGTCATGCTGCACACAATCTCTCTCAACGAAAACCACCGCTTTCGTGCCCTGTATGCGCGCGGCCGGCACAGTGCCGGCGGGCGCCTTGCCGTTTACGCCATGAAAAATCGCCTCAAGGACACCAGCCGCATGGGCATTACCGTTTCCAGCAAACTGGGCGGTGCGGTGACGCGTAACCGCGTCCGGCGCAGGCTGCGTGAGTGCTACCGTATGCTGGAGCAGGACACGCACACCGGATGGGACATTGTCATCGTGGCGCGCCACGGCGCGCTTCAGTCAGACTTTGCCGGCCTCAAGCGCGAAATGCGCGCGCATCTTAGAAAACTCGATATTGTACGGGGGAACGTCCCTGATGATTAAGCGGGTGCTTTTGCGGCTCATCGACTTTTATCAGCGGCGTCTGTCGGGCCTCAAACGGCAGCCGTGCTGCCGGTTTACCCCCACCTGCTCCCAATACGCCCGTGAGGCCATCGAACGCTATGGCGCTCTTTGCGGCGGGGGGCTTGCATTGTGGCGCCTTTTGCGCTGCAACCCCTTTTGCCGGGGCGGTTATGACCCCGTCCCGCAGTCACTCGGCCCCATTTTCAAGCGGCGGCGCAGGCCGCCGACCGACAAAGGAGAATAACCATTCATGCTGAGTATCATCGCCACGCCGTTCGGCTATATCATGCGCTTTATCTACGAGCTGGTCGGCAACTATGGCCTGAGCATTTTCCTGTTTGCTCTGCTGGCAAAGCTCATTATGCTGCCGCTCAATATCAAGAGCAAACGGAGCATGATCGACATGCAGCGCATCCAGCCCAAAATGCTGGAGCTGCAGAAAAAGTATGGCAAGGACCGGCAAAAATACGCCGAAAAGGTGCAGGAGCTTTATGACAACGAGGGGATTTCGATGTCGGCCGGCTGCCTGCCACAGCTCATCATCCTGCCCATCATGCTCGGCCTTTACTATGTCATTCAGCAGCCGCTGACCTATTTCATGCAGCTGACGGCTGACGAAATCAACGCCATCGCCGAGACCCTTAATTACACCATGTCCGCGACGGACTACACGGCGCAGATCGGCCTGGCCGGCGTCATGCACCAGCACTTTGACCAGATTGCCGGTATTTCAGACAAAATCATGCAGGTCGACTTCAACTTCCTGGGCATCAACCTGGCGGCAACCCCCAGCTTTGGCGACTTCAACGCCTTGTGGGTCATTCCTATTCTGTCTGCCCTGACCGCCTTTTTGTCCAGCTTTGTTTCGCAGCGGCTGAACAAAAAAGCCGCGGGCAACGTGCAGAACCCGCAGACCCAGTCAATGAACGGCATGATGTACATTATGGTGCCGGCCATGTCGCTGTACTTTGGCTTCATTCTGCCCGCCGGCCTGGGCGTTTACTGGATTTCGAACAACCTTCTCATGATGGCGCAGGAAGTCATCCTGACCAAGCTTTTGACCCGGCCGCACAAAAAAACGCAGGAATAACAGGGCTGTGACCCAGACTGTCACGCCCGCAACGAGGTGAAATACATTGCTGAAAACAATCGAAGCCAAAGGCGACAGCATCGACGAGGCTGTCCAAAAGGCTTTAACCGAGCTGGGCGCAGACCGTGACGACGTTTCGGTCGAGGTGCTGCAAAAGCCCAAGTCGGGATTTTTGGGCTTTGGCCGCGAGCCGGCCATTGTCCGCGTGTCGTATGAGACGTCGCCGGCCGATACGGCCCGCGAGTTTTTGAGCGGGCTGCTTGAGCGTTTCGGCACCCCTGCCCGCATTGACATCGAGGTCGATCAGCAGGAGCGGGCCATCCGCATCGAGCTGTCGGGTGAAAATATGGGGGCGGTCATCGGCCGCCGCGGCGATACGCTGGACGCCATTCAGTACCTGACGTCCATTGTGGCCAACCGTGAAGAGGAAGAGCGCTGGCGCATCACGGTTGACACCGAGAGCTACCGCAAAAAGCGTGAGAGCGCCTTGCAGGCCCTGGCGCAGAAGACCGCGCAGAAGGCGCTCAAGTACCGCAAGCCGGTGGCGCTCGAGCCCATGAACCCGCATGAGCGGCGCATCATCCATTCGGCGCTGCAGGATTTTGAGGGGGTCACGACCCACTCGACTGGCAGCGAACCCAATCGCCGCGTCATTGTCACGCCTACCGGGACCCAGCGCGCGCCCCAGGGCGGACGCTCTCAGGGCGGCAGGCGCTCGGGCCGCAGACCGCAGGGCAGCCGGCCGCAGGGCGGCAAGCCGGGCGAAAGTACGCAGACAGAGGAATAAGAATACTGCCGTAAGACCGGACGATTGTCCGGTCTTTTTTTATGCACTGGGCACCTTGTTGTATTTTTATGCATGATTTTGTGCATATCGCTGAAAAACAAAACGGAGCTTGATTATTCTCAAAAGCAGTGATAAAATATGATAAAATTATTATCTATAGAGAATATAATTATTAAAAATAAGAGAGGGTAAAGAGAAATGCCAAAGAATAACTATGAATTGCTTGCCGGGGAAAAGAGGACGGCACTGGTGACGGCCGCTATTGCGCTGTTCAGCGAGAAGCCGTTTGACGAGATTACCCTTGAGGACATTACCGGCAGCCTGGGCCTGTCCAGCGCCAGCTTTTACCGGTATTTTAAAGACAAAGAGGACCTTTTGCTGACAGCGCTTAATCACCAGATGACCTATGACGAGCTTTCGGATGACTTTATCCGCAATCCGCAGGATACCGAGCAGGAGCGATCGCTGGCCGAGCGAAAGCTGGTTTTCCACATTCGCAATCTGCCGCCGGAAACGCAGCGCAAGCTGTATTTCGGAAAATACAAGGACATGACCAAAAGCGTGTTCCTCAAAGAGCTGCTCAAGCTCAAGTACGAGGGGGCGCTGCGCGAGGACATTGACCCTGATTTGATTGCCTACATGTATGCTACTACGATGTATAACTTGCAGCTCTATTTTTGTGAAATGGGGCTCAACAAGCTGGAAGACGTCGAACTGTGCGCCAAAATGATCAAGACCTTTTATCACAGCTTTTTCCGCCACGGAATCATCAAGAGCACCGAGGCAGAGTAATTTTGCTGCACGGCTTTCGGTTGTATTTCTTTAATATTCAACTGAAAGTATAAAATAGACCGACAAACACTGGGAGGTACTGTATGAAAAAACTGTTTTCCATTCTGCTGCTGGCGGCGATGCTGACCGGTATGGCGGCCTGCGGAGAGAGCGCGGGCGGCGAACGCGACACCCTGACCTACATTGCACTTTACCCCAGCGATTCCCTCGTGCCCCTGGACATCAGCCTGTGTGAGCCCAACGTCATGCATGCCGTTTACGACGGGCTTGTCAAGTTCGACACCAACGGCGATATCGTCCCCCGTCTGGCGGAAAGCTGGGAGGATTCAAGCGAAAAAACCGTCTTTCACCTCGCGCAGGACGCCACTTTTCACGATGGCAGTCCGGTGACGGCTGACGACGTTATTTTCACCATGGACCTGTATTTTAATCAGGGCGCTTATGCGTATAACTTTGAGGAGCGCATTTCTTCGTATGAGAAAAACGACGACTATACCGTCACATTCTATAAGACAGCTCCGTATATCGACCTTTTGACTTTCAGCATTGAAAACATCTGGATCCTGCCCCAGGATGCCTACGAGAGCGACCCCGAGGGCTTTGCAGAGCATCCCATCGGCAGCGGCCCGTATACCTTTGAGTCGCTGGACAGCGACGGTACGGTCACTTTGAAGGCGTTTGAAGACTACCATCTGGGCGCGCCCGAGGTGAAAAATGTCATCGTCAAGCCGCCGGTTGACCCGTCGACGGCCATTATCGCCCTGGAAACAGGCGAGGCTGATCTGGTCATGGACGCGCCCATCAGCCAGCTGTCGCTGCTCGAGGGCAATGAAGATGTGACGGTCGTGCTTGACCCAAGCACCTGGTCGGCCAACACGCTGATGGGGCTCAATGACCGCCTGGCTGCAGACCCCAACCTGCGCAAAGCCATTTACCACGGCATCAGCCGCGAAAACGCCATCAAGCTGGCCAACGAGGGCATCGGCGAGCCGGCGGTCGACCCCTTCTCCCGCCGCATCATGGGCGACTTTGCCGGCATTGAATACGGGCCGACCTATGACCCTGAGCTGGCACGCGAATATCTGGAAAAGTCCAATTATGACGGACAGCCCATCACCATCACCATCTGGCAGGAATCCTATCTTGCGCAGTCGGTGCAGAGCGACCTCATGGAGCTGGGCATTGATATCGAAATCGAGCAGGTCGACAGCACGGCCTGGGTCGACATGCTGGTCAACGGCGAGCTTGAGATGACTATTGCGCCGCTCGGCACCTTCTCAAGCACCATTGAATCCATGCTCATCACCATGAGCAGCGAATCGGCCAGCTATGGCGGCAATATGGAAATCAGCCCCGAGTACGATGAGCTGGTTGCGCGCATCAAGCAGGAAAGCGACGAAGCGGTGCGTCATGACCTGATCGGCCAGGCGCTCGAGCTGCTGTACGACCGCGCAGTGGCGGTCAATCTGTTTGACACACCCTTTGCCTATGTCATCAATTCTGACTTTGATTACAACAACGTCGCCAGCGCCGGCAGCCTGTCCATCTTCCTGGGCGACGTCAAGCTGAAATGACCGGTCGGTCCGTCTGCCCGCCGCTGCCTCAGCCACTGGGGCAGCGGCCGGTGGGGCTGAGACAGCTGCAGTTCTGCGACCCGACCGACCGGGCGATACCTCTTTCGCTGACCCTGTACTATCCGGCAGCGCCGGGCAGTGAAGGACCGGCGGCACCTTATGCCTTCCCCGAAGCGCTCAGCGGGCTGGGTGTGGCGCCCGACACCGCCTGCGTGCAGGATGCTCCTTTGGCCGGTGACGGTCCCTTTCCGCTCGTATTGTTCAGCCACGGGTATCTGACCTTTGCCATGTATAATTCCGTGCTGTGCACTGATCTGGCGAGCTGCGGATATGTACTGGCCGCCATCGGCCACACCGGCGAGGCGTGGGTGCGTCTGCCGGACGGGACTGTGATGCCCAAAGAACAGAAATACATCGACTATGTCTACGAGCCCGAGGCGCTCGAGCAGGCCGGCCGTTTGCTGGACGAGGTCACGCACACGCCGCCTGCGGACGACAGCGCGCTCTTTGCGCTGGCGCGGCGTTTTCACGCCCTGCACGACGGAAACCTCAACGACCGCGCCGTAGTCTGGCAGCGCCGCACAGAGGAAGCAGTCCGCTTTTTGCAGGGGCTGAGCACAGGCAGCGGCTTTCTGCACGGGGCGATTGACTGGTCGCACGGCGTCGCGGTCACAGGACATTCCTTCGGCGGCGCGACGGCGGCCAACTGCTGCGCATCGGGCGGCGTCTTCACCTGTGGTATTGATATTGATGGCGCGCAGCTGGGCCCGAGCTTTGGCCGGGATGTGGGCAGGCCGTTCATGACCATCGGCGCGCCCGACACCTGCGCCATCACGCGCGATTTGTTCCTGCGCAGTACGGCCGACTCGTATCAGGCCGCGGTGGCGGGTGTCGAGCATATGGGGTTTACCGACAAGGGGGTCATCGGCCGTCTGGCCGGCCGGACGTATGAAGGCGTTGGCAGCAAGGACCCCGGGCAGGTGCGGCGGATTTTGCTGGACCTGCATTTGCGCTTTTTCGGCCGGTATCTGCTGGGGCGCGATGAAAGGGTGACCGCGCCCGATGACCCTGATGTTACTCTGACCGTCAAATATGCACAGAAAGGCGGGAAAACAGGATGCTGAGATACATTCTCAACCGGATTTTACTCATTATTCCCACCCTGATTGTCGTTATTTTCCTGATTTTTTTCATACTCAACATCGTGCCGGGCGACCCGGCGCGTATCATTCTGGGGCAGGATGCTTCGGCTGAGGCCGTCGCTGAGCTCAATCACGAGCTTGGCATGGACCGCCCCATGCTCGAGCGGTTTTTCCGCTACCTGCTCGATGCAGTGCGGCTCGATTTCGGCGAATCTTACCGCAGCCGCGAGCCGGTTTTTGACGAGATTCTGGCCAAGTTCCCCACCACGCTTATGCTGTCGCTGCTGGCCATTGTCGGCATGTCGGTCATCGGCATTCCGCTCGGCATTATTTCAGCGGTCAAGCAGTACAGTGTCCTTGACTACAGTCTGACGGTATCATCGCTTATTTTGGCGTCCATGCCGGGCTTTTTCCTGGCGCTGATGCTCATTTTGATTTTTTCGCTCAAACTGGGACTGCTGCCGTCCATGGGGGCGGACACGGCGCGGCATTACGTTCTGCCCGTGCTGGCGCTGTCGCTGACCAACGCCGCCTACCTGGCGCGCCTGACGCGCACATCCATGCTCGAGACCATGCGGCAGGACTATATCCGCACGGCGCGGGCCAAGGGGGCAGGCAAAAGGCGGGTCATCACGCACCACGCGCTCAAGCCGGCGCTCATTCCCATCATCACGGTGCTGGGCATGAACTTTGCCTGGCTTCTGGGCGGCGCGCTCATTACCGAAATGATTTTCGGACTGCCGGGCATCGGCAACATCATCATTCGCGCTGTGCAGATGAAGGATGTGCCTGTCATTATGGCGACGGCCATTTTCCTCGCTGTGCTGTATAAGCTCATCATGCTGGCCGTCGACATCATTCAGGCTGTCGTCGACCCGCGTTTGCAGCTGCGTCTGCGCTGAAGGAGGGGAACGGTATGAAACAGACACCGGCGGGCAAGCCCCTGCCGCCCATGGCCGACATGTGGTACAGGCTGCGCCGCAACCGGGCAGCCATGTTCGGCCTCGGCATGATTGTGATTTTTATTTTGGCCGCGCTGGCCGGCATTGTGTTCATCGACGATGCGGCCGTTTTCGAGACCAACCCTGACGCCCGGCTGCAAAGTCCGAGCAGCGAGCATATTTTCGGCACGGACGACATGGGGCGCGACCTTTTTCTCCGCGTTATCTACGGCGCGCGGTACAGCCTGACCTTCGGCATCGTCTGCACCCTTTTTTCGCTTATCTTCGGCGCAGTGCTGGGGGCCAGCGCTGCCTTTTTCGGCGGGCGGGTGGACAGCGCCATCACCTTTGTGCTCGACGCCGTCATCTGTATTCCCAACACGCTGCTGTCGCTCAGCCTGGTCGCTGTGCTCGGCCTGGGCTTCTGCAACCTGATGATTGCCATTACCGTTTCGTCTATCCCCAGCTTTGCGCGCATCATCCGGTCCATTGTGCTGAGCGTCGTCGGGCAGGAGTATATTGAAGCGGCGCGCGCCATCGGCGTTTCGAGCGCGCGGACCATCTTTGTACATGTGCTGCCTAACGCCATTGGTCTGATTATCGTCAACGCGGCCATGAATGTGTCGGGCCTTATCATGTCAGCCGCCGGCCTGAGCTTTATCGGCATGGGCATTCAGCCGCCGGCCCCCGAATGGGGCGCCATGCTGAGCGATTCGCTCAAATACATGCGCACCTATCCGCACATTGTCATTTTTCCCGGCCTGGCCATCGTACTGACCGCTTTGAGCTTCAACCTGCTGGGCGACGGACTGAGCGAGGCCCTGGACCCGCGCATGAAGGAGTGAGAACATGGAGCAGAGCACATTACTGGAAGTCCGCGACCTGCGGGTGGAGTACACCAGCGGCCAGAGCGTTGTTCACGCCTTAAACGGCGTCAGCTTTGACCTGCACCGCGGTGAGACTCTTGGCCTTGTGGGCGAAACGGGCGCGGGCAAGACGACGACGGCGCTGTCTATTCTGCGCCTTCTGCCCGACCGCACAGGGCATATCCGCAGCGGAGAGATTGTGTTTGACGGCATTCCGCTGCTCGGGCTCAACGAGCACGCGATGGAAGCCATTCGCGGCGCGCGCATTTCCATGATTTTTCAGGACCCCATGACAGCGCTCAACCCTGTGATTCCGGTGGGCAAGCAGATTGAAGAGGCGCTGTTTTTGCACAACACTGACGGGCTGCCGTCGAGCGCGCTGGGCAGCCGCGTTGACGAAATCCTGGGAATGGTCGGCATTGCGCCGGAACGTAAAAAGGAGTATCCGCACCAGTTTTCCGGCGGCATGAAGCAGCGTGTCGTCATTGCCATGGCGCTGGCGTGCACACCCGAGCTGCTCATTGCCGACGAGCCGACGACTGCGCTCGACGTCACCATTCAGGCGCAGGTCCTGGGCATGATGGCAGAGTTCAAGCAAAAGCTCGACATGAGCATGATTATGATTACCCACGACCTCGGCATCGTCGCCAAGACATGTGACCGGGTGGCGGTGCTGTACAGCGGCCAAATTGTGGAGACAGGCACGTTCGAGGACTTTTTTGTCGGTCAGAAGCACCACCCCTATACGGATGGGCTGTTCGGCAGTATTCCGTCGCTCGAAGGCGAAGAGACCCGCCTGCACCCCATCGAGGGCGAACTGCCCGACCCGACCGCGCTGCCCGAAGGCTGTGCGTTTCATCCGCGCTGCCCGCACTGCACCGAGCGCTGCCGCACTGCGCAGCCCCCTGAGTTCAAGCGCGGCACGCACATGGTCCGCTGCATCCTGTTTGAAAAGGAGGAAGGCTACCGTGAGCAATAGCGGCACTGTTCTTGTGGAAACCATTGGCCTGAAAAAGCATTTTCCCGCAGGAAAGCGCAAGCTGCACGCCGTAGACGGGGTCGACCTGCGCATTGAACGCGGCAGCACCCTGGGCGTTGTCGGCGAGTCGGGCTGCGGCAAGACGACGCTGGGCCGCACCATTCTGGGGCTGCTGCCCGCGACCGACGGAAAGATTCTGTTCGAGGGACGGGACGTTACGCATTGCGACAAAAAGCAGTTCAAGGCCATGCGCCGCGAAATGCAGATTATTTTTCAGGACCCGTACAGTTCGATCAATCCCCGGCATTCCATCAAAAAGACCATTGCCGAGCCGCTGCTCGTCAATGGCATTATCCGCGACCGCCATCAGCGCGAGGAGCGGGTGCGCGAGCTGATGGAAACCGTCGGCCTGGCCCGCCGCCTTGAAAACAGCTACCCGCACGAGCTGGACGGCGGCCGACGTCAGCGCGTCGGCATTGCCCGCGCGCTGGCTGTAAACCCCAAGTTTATCGTCTGTGACGAGCCGGTATCGGCTCTTGATGTGTCGGTGCAGGCGCAGGTGCTCAATCTGCTGATGGACCTGCAGCAGCAGCTCGGCCTGACCTATCTGTTCATCACGCACGATCTGAGCGTGGTGCGGCACATTTCCACGGAAATCGCCGTGATGTATCTGGGGCAGTGCATTGAGCGCGGCCCGGCCAAAGAGCTGTTTCGCTCGCCGCTGCATCCGTATACGCGCGCGCTTATTTCGGCCATCCCCATCCCGTCGGCCAAAGCGCGCGAGACCAAGACCGAGGTCATTCACGGCGAGCTGACCAGCCCCATTGATCCCCAGCCCGGCTGCCGTTTTGCCGCCCGCTGCCCGCAGGCCGGTCCGCGCTGCACGGGGCGCGACCTTCCGCTGCGGGACATGGGCGGAGGGCGCCATGTCGCCTGTGTGCTGTATGGGGAATAAAGAAGCACTCCGCGCACAGGCGGAGATGGAGCGGGCTTATGAGCGGGCAGCCCGCATTTATTCGGCGAATCGCTCGCGGCATGTGCTCAATGAAGAGATTCGCGAGCACTGGATTCCGGGCACGCAGGACTTCTGGTTCGGGTTTGACGTGCCGGCAGAGAGCGGCGTCGGAACAGAGTACCGGCGGTACTGCCACGCGCAGCGCGCGGTGCGTTCGCTGTTTGACCACGACGCCTTGGCCTTGGCGCTGGAGCCGCTGGCCGGGCAGGTGAATGCAAATGAACTGCCCATCACGCCGCACTGCGTGGACGGGCAGGGGCAGCTGTATTTTTCCATTCGCGGGCAGGAAGGTGAGTTTGTCTGGCCGCTTTCCGGCGGTGAGGTACGGGCTTTGGTTCATGCGCCCCACGGCAAAGGGCTGGCGCCGTCGCCTGACCTTGCGCGTTCGGCCTTTGCCGAGCAGGGCGAGCTGTACTGCCGGGATAACCGCACCGGCGCGGTTGTGCGGCTGACCGATGACGGCAGTGAGCAGACCCCCTATGCCCGGCGTTACCACCAGACGGCGGAGCGGCTGACCAGTCGCGAGATACGGCCCATGCCGTTGGGGCTGAAATGGTCGCCTGACAGCCGGTGGCTGCTCACCTATCGGGTTGATTACCGCAAAGCGGGCCGGATGCATCTGGTCCAGAGTGAGCCGCTCGACGGCACGGCGCGGCCCGTTCATGCCGAGTACCCCTATTCCCTGCCTGGGGATCAGGATATCATCATCGCGCGCCTGACCGCAGTTGATACAGAAACAGGCACGGCGCGGCCTGTGACGCTGGACGGCGCG
This sequence comes from Candidatus Ventrousia excrementavium, assembly GCA_018714845.1. Taxonomy (GTDB): domain Bacteria; phylum Bacillota; class Clostridia; order Oscillospirales; family Butyricicoccaceae; genus Ventrousia; species Ventrousia excrementavium. Next base: position 10,499 of record DVMR01000070.1, on the reverse strand, counting down.
CCGGTCGAGCTTTTTCAGCTCGCCATGTTTGACGCGGAAAACGAGCAGGTCAAGTGGAGCGCTGACGGCCGAACGGCTTATCTGCTGCGGTACGACCGCTGCTTTAAGCATGCCCAGGCGCTGTGCGTTGATATGGAGACGGCGCGCGCGCGCGTCATGGCAGAGCAGGACTTTCGCACCTTTGGCTTTGCCGAATATTTTGGCAGCGCAGCACAGGAAGTGTACAGCGATTCCGGGCTTTATCTGCTGCCCGAAACCGGAGAGCTGCTGTGGCTGCTCGAGCGGGATGAATATGCGTCAATCTGGCTTGTGGACGCCCGCAGCGGCGTCTTTGTGCGCGATTTGACGCCGGGGAATTACACGGCCCGGCGCATCCGCCATGTTGACCGGCAGGGGCGTATGCTTTATTTTTCGGCGTCTGGCCGCGAAAAGGGCGTGGACCCATATCTGCAGTTTTTGTACTGCGTTTCGCTTGACGGCGGGGAGCCGGTGCGCCTGACGGCCGAGCCGGCCGAGCATGTCACCCGGTTTTGTCCGGACGGCAGCTATTGGATTGACACCTTTTCCACGGTCCGCACTGCCCCAATTACCCGGGTGTGCAGCCCGGACGGACAGGTGCTGTGCGTTGTCGCCGAGGCTGACCTGAGCCGCCTTGAGGCCAGGGGATATGTCGTGCCTGAGCCATTTGAGGCTGTGGCACGCGACGGTGTCACGCCCATTTACGGCGTGCTCATCCGCCCGGCAGACTTTGACCCGGACAAAAAATACCCGGTGGTTGATTTTGTGTACGGCGGCCCGCAGCGCATCAACGTGCCCAAGGCCTTTGCCTTTCATGACCCCATGGATTTTGACCCGCAGGGCGGACTGCAAAGTCTGGCGCAGCTGGGGTTTGTCGGCGTTATCATCGACGGTCTGGCCACGCCGCTGCGTTCGAAATCCATCCACGATATGACTTATGGAAAGCCTGAGGAATGCTGCGGCCTGGCCGACCACGTCTGCGCCATTCAGCAGCTCGCCGGGCGCTTCCCCTGGATTGATGCCGGGCGTGTGGGCGTGTGGGGCAGCTCTGGCGGCGGTTATGCTGCCGTCCGGGCGCTGCTGCAGTTTCCCGATTTTTATAAAGTGGGCGTCTCTCTGTGCGGAAACCACGACCAGGCCCGGTATTACGCCCACTGGGGAGACCGCTGGATCGGCCCTTATTCCGAAGAGGCATATTTTGACCAGGCCAATCACCGCTTTGCCGATCGCCTGCAGGGAAAGCTGCTGCTCGTGCACGGGGATATGGACGACAATGTCCATCCGTCGGCGACGCTGCGGCTGGCCGGGGCCTTTGCACGCGCCAATCGCGACGTTGACCTTTTGATTTACCCGAACAGTGGCCACGGCGTTGACCAGTATCCCTATGTCGTGCGCAGGCGCTGGGACTTTTTTGTCCGGCACCTTCTGGGGCAGGAGCCGCCTGCAAACTTTGACCTGGAAGAGGCGTCAAAGCAGTAAAACAAAAGACCGCAGCCAGCTGGCTGCGGTCTTTTTTTACTTTGCGGTGATGACGATAGAAGAGTCCTGCAAAAAGTTCTTGGTCTGGTACAAAACGAGCACGCGGTCAATGTCGTTCTGCTGCGTGTATTCGCTCATGGGCAGCATATAGTACCGCGGGTCGATGAGATGGATTTCAGAGAAATGCTGCGCCAAAAAGGGCACAAGCGAGTTTGAAAAAGAGTCCTTGATGAGCAGAAGCCGCTCGCCATCGGGATTCTGGTCGTTGCGGATGATACATGCCGGGTAGTTGCCGCCCAGAAACAGGGAGTACTTGTCCTTCTGGTCGGCATAGCTCAGGTCGTAAATGGGTTTTTCCTCGCCGTCGACCCACAGGCTCAGGCCGTCGATGTTGTAATAGACAATCTCGTCGGGCGCATAGCCGCGCGCGCCGGCCTGTGAGTACAGAGTGCCGTAAAAGCCAGGCACCGTGACGCCGTCTTCGGGCAGGGGCAGCGGGTCAAAGCCCATCTCACGCGCGATGACCTCATAGGCTGCATAGGCGCCGGCTGTCGTCCAGTGGTGGTCCGTGCGGTAAAACGCAGGCAGGCCGCGCACATTGTACAGGGTCTGCGACAGGTCAAAGTACCCGTCAATGTCTGATGCCGCGTCGAGCAGCAGCTGCTGGTCCCAGTTGGGGGCATTGGCCGGCAGGTCCTCGCGGTAAACCCATGCGGCCGACGGAATGAGCGAAAAGTGCACAGGCAGGCCGGTCACATCCCCCAGACCGGCGACAGCCGACAGGTTCTGCTCCATGCGTCCGTCGGCCGGCGCGTCAAAGCGCTCAATCAGGCGGTCGCCGTCGGCAAAGTAAATGCCGTTGTTTTCGGTTTTGAGCAGAGCGCGCTCGCAATAGTATTTCAGCCCGACCCACCAGTCGCGGCCGGCGAACTGGTCGGTCAGCCAGGTCTCGGCGTCGCTGGTATAGCTGCCGTCAAACAGGGCCTGCCACGAAAAGACCGGCCGTTGCTCGAGCATGCGGTTTTCCATGGGCGAAAACTCGCGATCAGGCGTCAGAATATTCCACAACAGTCCTGCAAACAGAAACACGCAGAAGAGAGCAGTGATGATGAGAGGCATTTTGGATTTTTCCTGCATGGTATTCACCCCTTAGAAGCGGAAGTACAAAAACGGGTTGTAGCTGGCGTCGACGATGTACGCCGTCGACAGCATGAGGAAAATCGCGCACAGTACCGGGACCCACGCGGGAATCTTCTTTTCCGCCAGGCGGCGGTACAGCAGGGTGGGCAGAGGTGTTGATGCGATGACCAGAATGATGAGCAGCGGGCCGTACAGACGCAGGTAGTAAAGGGCGTTGGAATTGACAAGACCGGCTCCGCCGAACATGGCGCTCACATAAGTGCGCATAACTGAAAGGTCTTCAATGGCAAAGATGACCCAGCCGAAAACAGCCACAAACAGGGCGTAGATGTGCTGCACAGCGCGGGGAATGGTTTTGAGCACGCGCAGCAGAAATGCCTTTTCCAGCATGAGCCAAAAGGCGAACCACAGACCCCAGAACAGGAAGTTCCAGCTCGCGCCGTGCCAGATGCCGGTCAGCGCCCACACAATGAGCAGGTTGCGATAGGTGCGCCACTGACCGCGGCGGCTGCCGCCGAGGGGAATATAGACATATTCGCGGAACCAGGTGCCCAGCGAGATATGCCAGCGCCGCCAGAACTCGGTGACTGAGCGCGAGATATAGGGGTAGTCGAAATTCTTTTTGAACTCAAATCCCAGCATCCGTCCCAGGCCAATGGCCATGTCGGAATAGCCGGAAAAGTCAAAATAAATCTGGAAAGAGTAGGCCAGAATACCCAGCCATGCGCCCAGCGCCGAGAGCGTAGCGGCGTTTTGCAGGCTGACGTCCCACAGCATGCCGATGCTGTTGGCCAGAAGCACCTTTTTTGCCAGGCCGCAGATAAAGGTCTGCACGCCGCTGGCAAACTGCGCGACATTTTCATGCCGCTCGCGCAGCTGGTCGTCAACGTCCTTGTACTGGACAATGGGGCCGGCAATCAGCTGGGGAAACAGGGTGACAAAGGTGCCGAAGTTGACGATGTTTTTCTGGGCGCGCGCATCGCCGCGGTACACGTCGATGGTGTACGACATGGTCTGGAAGGTGTAAAAGGAAATGCCGATGGGCAGCGGGATTCCCAGAGGCTCGAGCGGCAGGCCGGGAAACACCGCCTTGAGGCTGGTGACGATAAAATCATAGTACTTGAAAAACACCAGCAGCAACAGGTTGAAAAAGACCGAAGAGACAACGAACATGCGCGCTTTTTTGTCGTTGGAGCGATATTTTTCGACCAGCATGCCGTGCGTGTAGTCGATGAGCGTCGACAAAAGCATGATGGTGATGTAAACCGGCTCGCCCCAGCCGTAAAAGAACAGGTTGACGACGAGCAGCAGCATGTTGCGCCACTTGCGCGGCGCAACATAGTAAGCTGCCAGTGTAATGGGCAGATAAAAGAACAGAAAGACAACGCTGCTGAAAACCATGGGCTTATGCTCCGGTCATCTCGTCAAAGGCAGCGACGGCCTCGTCGGCGTAGGAAGACACGACAAACAGGATATACTGGCCGTTTTTGACGACACGGGCATCCTGTACAACTTCATAGACCTCGGGCAGGTATTGGGCCCAGGTGGCGTCCAGGTCTTCCTGACGCTGGGCGATGCCGGCCTCGACGTCTTCCATATTGCCCTCTTTGACCTTCATGACCAGAATCTCGTCAGCGTGGACGTTCATCTGCGAAATCGAGCCGCGGTAGTCCTCGAGCAGCTCGGTCGGTTCAAAGCCGTACAAAACGGACAGCGTCTCGTCGTCGATTTCACCCATCATGGGCAGGTTGTCCTCGCCGATGGCATCCTGAATGGCGGTCAGGACTTCTTCACAGGTGGGGTTTTTGGTTTCTTCCGCTCCCTGCTGGCAGCCGGCCAGCAAAGACAGGCACAAAAGAGCGGAAAGCAAAAGTGCGGTCAGCTTTTTCATGGCGATTTCCTTTCGTTTTAAAGTCACAGGCGGCGGGCTCCCCGCGCGTCCGTCCATATAGACGCGCCAAAATGCGCGCTGGTTCCTCTAGTTTTTGAACATTTTGTGAAATTATGCCCGACATACACGGCTGGGGTTGAAGCTATTCGAAAAACCTTTCATTGTTTTGGACAAGCTGCCGGGACAAAATGACAGCTTCATTCATATATAATAAAAAAGACATAAATACCCTACAGAATCGCAATGCTTTAATGATAAAATAAGACAGATTATGCAGGGGACAGCATGCTCCGCCATGGAAGCAACACCACACAGGCGCTTTATAAAGCTGTTATGATAAGGCCGGATGGGACGATAACCAATTACTGACCCATACAAAAGCATTGAGGTGGGGGGATCAAACTGGGAAAGCTGACTACTGGGCTGATTTTTGTCCTGTTTGATATACAAGTCAATGTAAACGGACATGGAATCGGGCTCATGCCTGCTTTTGCAGGATACTTTGCGCTGATGCGCGGTCTCTGCGAGCTGGAAGGGGAAACGCCGATATTTGACCGTCTTCGACCATACACCGCAGCGCTGGGTGTATTTGAGCTGGTGCTCTGGGTCCTGTATTGTGCAGGAATCTTGGGCCCTGACGGCCCGTGGGCAGCGCTTTTGGGCGGAATCAGCACAGCCGGCCGGATTTTTGCCGTCAACCGGCTGACCATGGGAATGAACGATATTGAAAAGCGCTTTGCCATTCCGCAGGCGAAAGAAGGGCTGACAGGGGCCTGGCAGCGGCTGGCTGTTCTTTTTGCAGCGGCGTTTGTTTTGCGCGGCATAAGGGGATGGAGTGTTATTTCCGCCTTGGCCGCTCAGCTTGCCAGTCTCAGCTTTGTCCTTCGGTTTATTGCCGCAGGCAGACGGTATGCCGCATATCGCCCGCCGCGGTACATTCCGCCGCGGCATTGAAAGCCCCCATGTGCAGGGCGGTACTCCCCAGCAGGGAGTACCGCCTTTTTAATATTGCTGCTTATTACTGCGCTTTTTCGTCGACCTCGCGCTGAAGCTTTTCCATCAGCGCGTCAAGCGTCATGGTTTCGGTCTCGCCCGTCTTGCGCGAACGCACGGCGACGAGGCCGGCATCCTGCTCTTTATCGCCGAGGACCAGCATATAGGGCACCTTTTCCATCTGCGCCTCGCGAATCTTGTAGCCGATTTTTTCGTTGCGCTCATCGAGCTCGCAGCGGAACCCGGCCTCGTCGAGCTTTGCCATGACCTCGCAGGCATAGGGCAGGGTGCGGTCAGTGATGGGCAGGACCTTGACCTGCACCGGCGACAGCCACAGCGGGAAGGCGCCGGCATAGTGCTCGGTCAGAATGCCGATAAAGCGCTCCATGCTGCCGAGCACGGTGCGGTGAATCATGACAGGGCGGTGCTTTTCGCCGTCCGGACCGGTGTACTCGAGCTCAAAGCGCTCGGGCATCTGGAAGTCGAGCTGCAGCGTGGCGCACTGCCAGGTGCGGCCGATGGAGTCAATGAGGTGGAAGTCGATTTTGGGCCCGTAAAAGGCGCCGTCGCCTTCGTTGACGCGGTATTCGACCCCCTTGCGCTCAAGGGCCTGGCGCAGTGCCTCGGTCGCGGTATCCCACTGCTCAATCTCGCCCATGAAATCGTCCGGGCGGGTTGACAGCTCGACGCGGTAGGGGAAGTTGAAGACCTTGTAAATGCGGTCGACCAGGTCGATGACTCCTTCGATTTCCTGCGGAATCTGCTCGGGCGTCATATACAGGTGGGCGTCGTCCTGCGTGAAGCAGCGCACGCGCATCATGCCGTGCAGAGCGCCGGACAGCTCGTGGCGGTGCACGACGCCCATTTCAGCCGAACGGATGGGCAGGTCGCGATACGACCACATGCGGCGCTTGTAAGCCAGCATGCCGCCCGGGCAGTTCATGGGCTTGATGGCGTAGTCCTCATCGTCGATCCTGGTAAAATACATGTTTTCCTTATAGTGGTCCCAGTGGCCGCTGCGGTGCCACAGCTCTTCATTGAGAATCATCGGGGTGCGGATTTCTTCATACCCCGCGCGCTTGTGCTCCTTGCGCCAGAAATCCTCAAGCAGGTTGCGCAGCACCATGCCCTTGGGCAAAAAGAAGGGGAAGCCCGGGCCTTCGTCGGCGAACATGAACAGGTCGAGCTCGCGGCCCAGCTTGCGGTGGTCGCGCTTTTTGGCCTCTTCAAGCATGTGCAGATATTCGTCAAGATCAGATTTTTTGGTAAATGCGGTGCCATAGATACGCTGCAGCATTTTGCGGCTTGAATCGCCGCGCCAGTAAGCGCCCGTCACGCTGGTCAGCTTAATGGCTTTGACGCCGCCCGTCGACGGCAGGTGCGGGCCGGCGCACAGGTCGCAGAAGTCGCCCTGGCTGTAGAACGAAATTTCTTCGCCCTCGGGCAGGTTTTCAATGAGCTCAACCTTGTACGGCTCGCCGGCCATCTTTTTAAGCGCCTCTTCCTTGGACAGAACAAAGCGCTTCAGGGGCAGGTTTTCTTTGATGATGCGCTTCATTTCGGCCTCGATTTTTTCGAGGTCCTCGGGGGTAAAGGACTCTTCGCGGTCAAAGTCGTAGTAAAAGCCGTTTTCAATGGCCGGACCGATGGCAAAGCGCGCGTCGGGGTACAGGTGCTGCACGGCCTGCGCCATGATGTGCGCCGCCGTGTGGCGCAGGGTCCAGCGGCCCATTTCGTCGTTAAAGGTCAGGATGCTCAGCTTGTCCCCCTCGTGCAGCGGGGTGGTCAGGTCGTGGACCTCGCCGTTGATTTCACAGGACAGCGCGGCGCGCGCCAACCCCTCAGAAATCTGCCTGGCGGCGTCAAGCGCCGTCGCCCCGTCCTGAACGTTCAGGACCGAGCCGTCTTTCAAGGTGATGTTCATAAAAAAGACTTCCTCTCGTCGTTAGTATTTCAATAAAAAAGTCTCTGCATCCCAAAGGATGCAGAGACGATTTGACAAAACCGTGGTTCCACTCTGCTTGAGGCGCAAAAATGCCTCCGCTCAAAAGCCGGTAACGGCGGCAGGCCGGCGCACGCCTACACAGATAAAGTTCGGCGGCGCTCCTCACGGGCGGTGCGGTATTCCCACTGCGGCAGACGCGCTTACAGCCGGCGGCGCATCCTCTCTGAGCGGCAGAAACAGAGAACCCGGTCCCGATCATAGGATTTTCCGTATACATTTTTACTATAGCATATCATTTTGAAGATGTCAAGAGCGCAGACCGCGTGTCCTTTGTCGGCATTGTAAAGAGCAGCGCAGCATGATAAAATATGACATAAAACAAATATGAAAGGATGAGCTGACCGAAAGCTGTTCTGTCAGGGGGTACATAATATATGAACAGAAAACCCGCAACTTTATTCAATGTGATTTTAAATGCAGCTGCGGCAATTATCTGGACAATCAACTGCATTGTGCTGGCAGTATATTCAAGGCAGAATGAATCGCTTAGAATCTTACTTGTGCCTGACATTGTCTGTGCAGTTATATGGTGGGTGGCTTTTGCTGTCGCGCTTGTCCGTTACCGCAAAGGCAGGCAAGACCAATGAATCCGCGGTACCCGTCCTGCCCCAAGCAGGAGAAACAGCGTAAAGGGGTATGCTCCAAATTGGAGCATACCCCTTTTTAGATAAAAAGTAAGAAGTACGGGAAATGATGGGGCGTTCCGGTGAGGCTTTATCTCCGCGCGTCGGGGCGGACAAAGGGCGGGTATACCCGCTCGTCAGTCAGCAGCCGGTATTGGGATGGCCGGCGATAGGCGTTGCCATGGACCTCGGTCCGGCGGTATCCGTGCAAAAGCTCCAGGTCCAGGCGCGCCAGAAAGACTCCCTCAGCCTCACCGGCCTGCAAAATACAGGTGTCACGCGAACCGGACTGGCCGGGCAGATAGGCGATGCCGTCAAAGACCGACGAACCGCCGTTGCAGTCGGGATGGCCGGCGGGGTAATTGCAGGTGGCGATGGCCAGCATGTTCTCAAAGGCACGCGCGCGCAGCTGCGAAAGCCGGTTGATCTCCATGGGGCAGGCGTTGGGGACCAGAATGAGTTCAGCGCCCCTGAGCATGAGCACACGCGCGCTTTCAGGAAATTCGCGGTCATAGCAAATCATGGCGCCCACCTGCACCGGACCGGCGGCCGTGTCGAGCGTGGCGACCGGAAAGTCGTCGCCCGGCGTCAAACGCTGCTCGTCGCCAAAGTCGCACGTGTGCACTTTGGCATAGGTCAGAACCCTTTGGCCGTGCCGGTCAAAGAGCACCAGCGTATTGCGCGGAAGCGGGTCAAAGCGCTCGAGCAGCGTGACGCCGATAGCCATGTCAAGCTCTGCAGCCAGGCGGCCAAAGGCGGCAATAAAGCCGCCGTCTGCCGGAATGGCCAGCGAGCGCAGAGCTTCGGGCTTTTCGGGAATGGAATAGCCGCAGCTCCACATTTCGGGGAAAAGCGCGATGTCTGCGCCTGATGCGCGGGCTTTGCGGCAGGCGTCAAGTCCCTTTTGCAGGTTGTCGGCCAGTGTTTTGCCCGGCAAAAGCTGCAAAAGAGCGACAGTCAGACAGCTCATCTCGGTCTTCCCCGGTCAGCCGATGAACAGCTGGACCCAGTAATGATTCCAGCCTTCATCAGTGTAATAGTAGCCAATTCCGATGGCGCGCAGATCGCTGTTCAGAATATTGGTGCGGTGGCCCGGCGAATCCATCCAGCCGTCCATGGCCGCATCGACCGTCTCAGGGCTGGCATAAATATTTTCCGCCGCACCGTGGCGCGTAATGCCGAACTCGTCCAGTACGGTGAAGCACGACGAGCCGTCAGGCCGGGTGTGGGAATAATTCTCCGCCGTCTCCTGGGCGCGCAGCTGCGCGGCCTCGCACAGAGTTTCGTCGAGCACGAGCGCCGGGGCGCCGACTTTGGCGCGCTCTTCATTGACGCGCTCCAGCATCTCCTGGCGCAGCGCATCCAGCTCGTCCTGCGGGTCAGGTTCGGGTTCAGGCTGTGAAGCGGAGCCATCCACCGTGGCCAGGAGGCGCGCCAGAACGGTGCAGGCAGCCGCGCGATCCATGTTTTCGCTGCCGCCGAAGGTGCCGGCGTCGTCAGTGCCCTGCAGGCAGCCCAGCGCATACATGGCGGTTACCGCGTGGGTGTAGGACGCGGGCACTGTGTCGAAATCGGCGATATCGGCGCGCGCCGCTTCGAGCTCGGCATCAGACGGAAGCGCGATGCCCTGTGCCGTCAGGGTGCTGGTCATGGCCTGCGCCATATCGTAGCGGGACATGGGCGAGAGCATGACAGAAGAATCCCAGGTGCCGTTCGTGTAGCTGGACAGGGCGGCCGTCCCTTCAAGCAGGCCGGCCTGCCGGGCAGCTTCGGCTGCGGGCAGCCACCACGCAGTGCCTGTACCGGCCTGCTGTGCAGAAAGCTCGTCAGGATAAAAAAGACGGGTCAGCATAGCGCAGAACTCAGCCGAAGTGACCGGGCTGTCGGGGTCAAAGCGTTCGCCGCCGACACCCTGTACGATCCCGCGGGCAGCCATGTCCTCGATGGCCGTCTGAGCCCAGTGCCCGGCCGGGACATCGGAAAAAACAGGCTCTGCCGCGGCCGCCGGCAGGACCAGTCCCGTGCACAGAGCGGCGAGCACCAAAAGCACTGTCAGTTTTTTCATTGCAAACATCCTTTCTTTTGTCCGGCTCGGGGCCGGCTAAAAATTATCATATCATAGCACAGATGAGTTTTCAATAAGCAGACTCTGGAATGATTACTTGAAAAGCATAAGCCGGGTTTCTCCCCACAAAATCTTTAGATTTTGTGGGGGCCCGTTCATCTTCCATAAGTGGGGATATCTCCCCCCTTATCGCTTGCTGTGCTCGCTACCCCCCCTGTCGGGCTTCGCCCTCTTAGGGTGCAGTTTCCCGGCGTATCCCCGCTGGCGCCTGCACTGTTCTGTACA
>DVMR01000069.1 GCA_018714845.1 Candidatus Ventrousia excrementavium | reverse complement strand
ACTTGTCCGGCGCCACGCCGTACAGCATGATGCCCTCGCGCACCATGTCGAACTGCGCCTCAGGAAAGCGGATAATGGCCGCGCTGTTGGCGCAGTGGCACAGCGGGATGTCGACGCCGTGCGCCTTGACGTAATCGGCTGTCTCTTTAAAAAGCCGAATTTGATTTTTAGTGTACTCATCCTCTTCGCGCGTGTCGGAAACGCAAAGGTGGGTGAAAAGGCCCTGCAGCCTGATATTCGGCAGGCGGGAAATGGCGATGACGTCTTCGCCGGTCTGCTCGACTCCTTTAAAGGTTTCAAGACCCAGACGCGACATGCCGGTATCGAGCTGGACATGCGCCTTGACGACGCAGCCGTCCGCCAGACGGGAAAAATGCTCGGCTGTCTCAAGGGTGTTGACGGCAAGCTCAATGTCGTTTTCGGCAAGCTCGCGCACCATGCAGTCAGGCGCGACACCCAGCAGCAGCACAGGAGTGCGGATGCCGGCCGCACGCAGCTGCAGGCCCTCTTCAGGCGCCGCAACGGCAAAATAGTCGGCCCCTGCCTTTTCCAGTGCGCGTGCACACTGGACAGCGCCGTGGCCGTAGGCGTCCGCCTTCAAAACAGCCAGCGTCTTGGCGCTGCCTGCGCGCTTTTGCGCCTGACGGAAGTTAAAGACAAGAGCGTCAAGGTCGATCTCAGCCCAGATACGGGCCTTTTCTTCAATACCGGTCATGGGTGCACTCTCCTTTGCGGCCGCGCCGCGGCCTGACTTTACGCTGATTATACTGCGCGCGCCGCCGTTTGGCAAGTGGATGAGCGTATGGGTGCACTTCTGAATTTTTAATAGCGCAAAAACACCGATTTTGCTTGATTTACCCCCGAGACTGATATATAATCAACACGGTTACATTCTGACTCCGCGTTTTTTTATTACGCTATAAGGAGCTGTCTTTATGAGCCTGCACAAAAAATCGGTCGCCGACGTTGCTGTTTCCGGCAAAAAGGTGCTGCTGCGCTGTGACTTCAATGTCCCCCTGCAAAACGGCGTCATCGCCGACGAGACCCGCATCACGGCGGCCCTGCCCACCATCCGCCACCTTTTGTCCCAGGGGGCGGCCGTCATTTTGTGTTCCCATCTCGGCCGGCCCAAGGGCCAGGTCGACCCCAAATATTCTCTGCGCCCGGTCGCCGCGCGCCTGAGCGAGCTTTTGAACCAGCCCGTCGAGCTGGCGCAGGACGTGACGGGGCAAAGCGCCCGCGCACTGGCTGCCTCTTTGCAGCCCGGCCAGGTCATGCTGCTTGAAAACCTGCGTTTCCGGCCTGAAGAAGAAAAAAACGACCCCGGCTTTTGCCGTGAGCTGGCTTCGCTTGCCGACCTCTATGTCAACGATGCCTTTGGCGCGGCTCACCGCGCCCACGCTTCGACTGCGGGCGTCGCTGCTTATCTGCCCGCAGTGTCAGGGTTTTTGATGCAGCGCGAGATTGACGTCATGGGCAAGGCGCTCGAGCACCCCGACCGCCCGTTTGTAGCCATTTTAGGCGGCGCCAAAGTGGCTGACAAGCTGGCGTTGATCGAGAATCTGCTTGACAAGTGCGACAGCGTGCTCATCGGCGGCGGCATGTCCTACACCTTCAGCCGCGCGATGGGCGGCAGCATCGGCTGCTCGCTGTGCGACGAAAGCAAGCTCGATACCGTTCGCTCTGTCATGGACAAGGCGCGGGAAAAGGGCGTGCAGCTGCTGCTCCCCGTTGACATCGTGTGCGGCAAAAGCTTTGACAATGACACCGATCGCCTGACCGTGCCGGCCGGACAGATTCCCGACGGCTACGAGGGCTTTGACATCGGCCCCGAAACACGCAAACTGTACGCCGACGTCATCGCCAAGGCCCGGACCGTTGTCTGGAATGGGCCCATGGGCGCTTTTGAGCTGCCCGTCTTCGCAGAAGGGACTCGCGCCGTAGCCCGCGCCGTAGCCGAATCCTCTGCCGTGTCCATCATCGGCGGCGGGGACAGCGCCAGTGCCATCGAGCAGCTCGGGTTTGCCGACAAAGTCACCCATATCTCGACCGGCGGCGGCGCAAGCCTTGAGTTTCTGGAGGGCCGCGAGCTGCCCGGCGTGGCCTGTTTACTGGACAAATAATCGGGAAATAACAGAAAAGACGACGGCTTTGCCTGCCGCGTGTCCTGACGCCCGGCGCCCCGGCTTCGGGCGGCGGGCGCCTACGCGTCAAAAGACGGCCGCCGTTTAAATATGGTGAGGTTTCTATGAACAGACGTTATCGCAAAACAATCATTGCTGGCAACTGGAAAATGAACAAAACCGCGGCCGAGACACGTACTTTTCTGCTCGAGCTCAAGGCCAAGGCCGCTGAGGCGCGCTGGTGCGACATTGTGCTGTGCGTGCCGTACACCCTGATTCCCTCGGCAGTGCGTGCCGCCAAGGGCACCAAGGTCGAGATCGGCGCACAGAACGTCCATTACGCTGAAAACGGCGCCTTTACCGGCGAGGTTTCGTGCGGAATGCTGCACGAGGCCGGTGTCAAATATGTTATTATCGGCCACTCTGAGCGCCGCCAGTATTTTGGCGAGACCGACGCCCTGGTCAACAAAAAGGTGCTGGCCGCCCTGCAATGCGGACTGCGCCCCATCATCTGCGTCGGTGAAAGCCTCGAGATGCGCGAGCTCGGCGTTACCCTTGACCAGGTGCGCGCACAGGTCAAAATGGCGCTCAACGGCGTTCCCTCCGAGCTTTTGCGCAAGGTCGTCATTGCCTATGAGCCCATCTGGGCCATCGGCACCGGCAAGACGGCGACCGCCGATCAGGCCGACGAGGTCGGCCGCGTCATCCGCGAGTGCCTGCGCACCAAGTACGGCGCGCGGTGCGCACGTTCGGTCTCCATTCTGTATGGCGGTTCGATGAACCCCAGCAACGCAGCCGAGCTTTTATCCATGCCCGATGTCGACGGCGGCCTGATTGGCGGCGCCAGCCTGGATGTCGGCCAACTTTCAGCCATTATTGATGCCGCCAACCAGTAAAAAGGACACGCATATGAAAAAACCTTTGCTTTTACTCATTCTCGACGGCTTTGGTAAGGCCCCCGCGGGCCCCTACAACGCCATCAGCCTGGCCCGCACGCCCTGTCTGGACAAGCTGTTTGAGCGCTGGCCCCACGCCCTTTTGCAGTGCTCGGGCCTGGCCGTCGGCCTGCCTGAGGGACAGATGGGCAACAGCGAGGTCGGCCACACCAATCTGGGCGCCGGCCGCGTCGTTTACCAGGAGCTGACCCGCATTTCAAAAGCGATTGCCGACGGCGATTTTGACCGCAATCCCGCTCTGCTCGGCGCCATCCACCATGCGCAGCAGACCGGCGGCGCCGTCCACCTGTTCGGCCTTTTGTCCGACGGCGGCGTTCACAGCCACATCGAGCACCTTTTCGCCCTGCTCGAGCTGTGCCAAAAGCAGCAGGTCCGGACTTATCTGCACTGCTTTCTCGACGGACGCGATGTCGCGCCCACATCGGGGGCCGGCTTTGTCCAGATGGCTGCGGAAAAGTGCGCACAGACCGGCGCGCGGATTGCCACCGTCATGGGCCGTTATTACGCCATGGACCGGGATAAACGCTGGGACCGCGTCGAGCTGGCTTACAACGCCATCGCCCTGCGTGAAGGCCAGCAGGCTTCTGACCCCGTGCAGGCTGTCAGGCAGTCCTATCAGGACGAGGTGACCGACGAGTTTGTGCGCCCGGTCGTCGTTGACGGGGGCGCGCCCGTGACCGGAAACGACAGCGTCATTTTCTTCAACTTCCGTCCCGACCGCGCGCGCGAGCTCTCTTATGCCTTTGTCGACCCCGCCTTTGACGGCTTTGTGCGCAGGGGCGGATTCATTGGTCCGCGCTACGTCTGCTTTACGCAGTATGACGCCGCCATGCCCAATGTCGACGTCGCCTTTCACCCGCAGACGCTGGACAACATTCTCGGTCAGGTGCTGGCCGACCGCGGCATGACCCAGCTGCGCATTGCGGAAACCGAAAAGTATGCCCACGTCACCTTCTTTTTCAACGGCGGCCGCGAAGAGCCCTATGCGGGTGAAGACCGCGTGCTGGTGCCGTCGCCCAAGGTGGCGACCTATGATTTAAAGCCTGAAATGAGTGCCTATGAAGTGGCCGACCAGTGCATCGAGCGCATTGAAAGCGGCCGCTATGACGTCATCATCATGAACCTGGCCAACTGCGATATGGTCGGGCACACCGGCGTGCTCGAAGCCGCTGTCAAGGCTGTCGAGGCTGTCGACACCTGTGCCGGCCGGGTGGTCGATGCCGTGCTGCGCGCCGGCGGCGCCGCCATTGTGACAGCTGACCACGGCAATGCCGACCAGATGTGCGACGCGCAGGGCAACTGCTTCACCGCGCACACTGTCAATCCTGTGCCCATCATTTTGTGCGGAACCGACTTTTCGGCTATTCAGAACGGCGCGCTGTGCGACGTGGCTCCGACCATGCTGCGTCTTTTGGATATTCCCCAGCCCGCTGAAATGACCGGCCATTCTCTCGTTTGAAAATCTCTGTCCGGGTCCGCCCGAAAATGCGCAGACGCACAGGGCCGATCCGGAATGGCAGCAGTTTGATTGTTATAGAAAAAGGAGAAACCGTTATGAAAAAACTTATTGAAATCATTGACGTTGTCGGCCGCGAGGTCATGGACAGCCGCGGCAACCCCACTGTTGAAGTGGAAGTCTATGTTGACGACGGCCGCGACACCTTCCTCGGCCGCGCCATCGTGCCCTCGGGCGCGTCGACCGGTATTTTCGAGGCCTGCGAAATGCGCGACGGCGACAAGGCCCGCTATCTTGGCAAAGGCGTGCAGAAGGCTGTCTCGGCCGTCAACACCGAAATTGCCGACGCCCTGGTCGGGCTCAATGCTCTGGACCAGACCAGCATTGACAAAGCGCTTATCGCCCTGGACGGCACGCCCAACAAATCGCGTCTGGGCGCCAACGCCATCCTCGGCGCGTCCCTGGCCTGCGCCCGTGCGGCGGCTGAGGCCCTGGGACTGCCGCTGTACGCCTATGTCGGCGGCTGCAACGCCAAAACCCTGCCCGTGCCCATGATGAACATTTTAAACGGCGGTGCGCACGCCACCAACAACGTCGAAATTCAGGAGTTCATGGTGATGCCGGTCGGCGCAACTTCGTTTAAAGAGGCGCTGCGCATGTGCTCGGAAGTTTTCCACTGCCTCAAGGGTGTTCTGAAAGAAAACGGCACCCCGGCCGCCGGCGTCGGCGACGAGGGCGGCTACGCCCCCAACCTCAAAAAGGACGAGGACGCGCTCAAGGTCATTGTCGAGGCCATTGAAAAGGCCGGCTACAAGCCGGGCGACGATTTCCGCATCGCCATTGACGCCGCCTCTTCCGAGTGGTGGAATGAAGAGGAGCAATGCTACATTCAGCCCAAGAGCGGCAAAAAGCTGACCCGTCAGCAGCTGGTCCGCATGTGGAAGACCTTTGTTGAAAAGTACCCCATTATCTCCATTGAAGACGGCATGGCCGAAGAGGACTGGGAAGGCTGGAAGCTGCTGACCGAGGCTCTGGGCGACCGCATCCAGCTGGTCGGCGATGACCTGTTTGTCACCAACACCCAGCGTCTGGCCCGCGGCATCGAGCTGGGCGTCGGTAATTCCATTCTCATCAAGGTCAACCAGATCGGCACGCTGACCGAGACCCTGGACGCCATTGCCATGGCCAACCGCGCCGGCTACACCGCCGTCATCTCGCACCGTTCGGGCGAGACCGAGGACACGACGATTGCCGATCTGTCGGTCGCCCTCAACGCCGGTCAGATCAAGACGGGCGCGCCCAGCCGCACGGACCGCGTGGCCAAGTACAACCAGCTGCTTCGCATCGAAGAAGAGCTGGGCGACGTGGCCGAATATCCGGGTTTGAAAGCCTGGTTTAACCTGTAAGATCGAACCCCTGCGCACGGCTTTGCCCCCTGCTCTTTGCGGTGTGAGCGAGCCGCGCGCTGAAATTAAAAAGGCAAGGCGGTCAGCCTTGCCTTTTTACAACGATTGAACGCTGTTACGGAAGCTCGATGCCGTAGGCGTCGAGAATCTTTTTTGACAGCTCCATGCGCACAGTGAGCAGCGGGTCGACAATCTGACAGACGACCAGATGCCCCTGTAAAGACAGCAGCATGGCCGCCTTCTGCGCGTCAAGACCGTGCTCCGTCAAAAACCCGTGCATGGCGCGGGATGCAAGGACGCTGGCCTCGTCCAGCGTGGCAGCGGACTGGATTGTGCACAGGCACGCGCCGGCATCAAGGCAGGGCGTTGGCAGCCGCACTCCCTTGAGCGCTGTCACCCGTACCGTGACGCGGCCGCGGCATTCCATGCCGCAAATCATGGTCTCGCCGTCGCCCATGGCGGCGTGCAGGTCGCCAATGGCAAGCAGCGCTCCGGGCGTGTTGACCGGCAGATACAAAGTCGTCCCCGCAGTGATAAGACGGCAGTCCATATTTCCGCCGTGCTCGCGCGGCGTTTCGGTCGAAATATCCTCCCCGCCGGCCGGCGCGGTCCCGATGACGCCAATCATGGTATCCACTGGGATACGCAGGTGCTCGTCAAACAATATCTCGCCGTTTTCGATGGGGAAAATCTTTGCCACACGCTCTTTAATCACATGCTGATACGCCCCGTGCGAAGGCGCTGTGCGCATAACGCCGGTTGTATCGGTTTCAATGCGCAAAATCTCGACCTTTAAAACGTCTCCGGGCTCTGCCCCCTCGACAAACAAGGGACCGGTCGCAGGATTGGCGAACTCACCGGCCGGCGAATCGGTCTCCTTTTGAATCTCGTCATTATAGCAGTCGCGGGTGTGGAACAAAACGGTCTCTCCGCTGTGGCAGCGGGCGGCCGGAGCGTGGGCCGCCGACAGCGAGCACACCACATGCTCGCGCGTAATTTCCAGCATTTCGGGTCCATCCTTTCACATTGAATCATCTGGTGCGGCAGACGCTGCCGATGACAACTGTTGGCATATACTGACTTTAGTATAGCAAAGAATACCCGGCATGTAAAGCCGGCGTACCTGAAACGCTGGATAAAATCAGCATTTGCCTGCAAGTGCAACCAATAGTTGCCCTGTAGTTGATGGCGCAAAGACGCCGGATGCTATACACTGATGGCAGGAGGTGAGCGATATGTCACTGGGCACACGAATCCGCGATGCGCGTCAGCGTCGCGGCCTTTCGCAGGAAAAGGTCGCCGAGCTCGTCGGCGTCAGCCGTCAGGCGGTGGCCAAGTGGGAATCAGGTCAGTCGGCTCCCAGCACAGAAAACCTGCTCCGCCTGGCTGAGGTTTTGGGCACAACGGCCGACCTGCTCATGGCCCCGGCAGAGCCGAAACCTGCTTTAACAGAGGCGCAGCTGAGCGATTTTCTCCGGAAAGAGCAGCTGCGCACAGCTGCTGAACGCCGTGCGCAGCGCAGAAAAAACCTGTTTTTTGCGCTCGGTACAGCGGGCGGGTACCTTGTCGTTTACCTGCTCGGCAGAATCTTCTGCCAGAGCGGCGGGCCGGTCAGCGTGACGGGCTGGCTTTTCGAGGTCGATCCCCGCCGGCTCAGCTATCTTTACGGCTGGCTTCTGACTCAAAAGCTGTTCTGGATTGCCATGGCTGTTTCCGTCCTGCCCGCGCTGTGGGGAAAGCACCGTTTTTCGCTGACCACGCTTGCCGGCTTTTCCCTGGGGCTTGTGCTGGGCGAAGCGCTGGGCCAAAACCCGGCCGGCGCTCCCTATGGACACGGACACTATGGCTGGGCCGTCTGGGGCGGCATATTCCTGTGGTCTGTTGCCATGGGCGTCGTCCTCGAGCGCCTGTCGCATCGGCGTCCGGTTCCTGAGCCCAAAAAGTTTCGGGTCTGGTTGGGCTGCTTTGCGGCCGGTGTTCTGGCTGTTATACTGCTGGTGCGCTTTGGCATTCCGCCCGTCACAGGAAACTGAAAAGGCGTTCTCCGGTGGCGGAGAACGCCTTTTTTAAACTACATTTTCATGCCTTCGCGCAGGGCAAGCAGGTTGACATCCAGAATCTTGGCCGGCAGATTGTCCCGCAGGACGCCCTCCCAGTCAATATCTGTCATCCCGAACGCATGGATGAGCGCGCCCAGCAAAACGACATTCATGGTGCGCGAATTGCCCACCCGCTGCGCTACTTCAGCCGCATCGAACGAAATGGTCTTAAAGGCCTTCTGCATCGCCTCGATGCAGCCCTGCGGGTATTGCGCCTGACCGATGGCGACGGGCAGCGACGGGATTTCGTAATTATTGATGACCGCAATGCCGTCGGGCTTTAAGTAGCTGGCATAGCGCACGGCCTCCATTTTTTCAAAGGCCACAAGAACGTCAGCCGCGCCCTCGCCGATGATGGGCGAATAGACCTTTTTGCCGTAGCGCACCTGCGTCGACACGCTGCCGCCGCGCTGCGCCATGCCGTGAACCTCGCTCATTTTGACGTCGTATCCGGCGCGGATGAGTCCCTGCGTCAGCAGCTTGCTGACCAGAATGGTCCCCTGCCCGCCGACGCCGACCAGCAGAATGCTGCGAACATCGTTCATGCTTATTCACCCTTCCTTTCAATGGCGCCAAACGGGCAGACCTGCGCACACACCGTGCAGCCGACGCACAGCGTCGGGTCGATATGGGCCTTGCCCTCTTTGATAAAGATAGCCGGACAGCCGACCTTGAGGCACATTTTGCAGCTGCGGCATTTGTCGCGGTCAACAGCGCACAGGCCGATGTCGTGCTTGATCTTTTTGATCAGCAGACAGGGCCGGCGCGTGATGATGGCGGCTGGGACCTCAGACGCAAGCGCCTCGTCAATGGCGGCATCCATTGCCTTGAGGTCCTGCGGGTCGACGATAATGATGTTTTGGTACCCCATGCCGCGCAGCACATCCTCGACGCGGATGATGGGGGCGCTGTCGCCCATCAGCGTCTCGCCGGTGCCGGGATTGTCCTGGTGGCCCGTCATGCCGGTAATGCTGTTGTCGAGCACGCAGGGAATCATTTTGTGGTTGTTGTAGAGGATTTCTGCAGCACCTGTCATGCCGCTGTGGAAAAAGGTCGAGTCACCGACAATACCGATGACGCGGCGGTCGTCGCCCGCCATTTCCAGTGCCCGCGCCAGCCCAGCGCCGACCGAGAACCCGCCGCCCATACACAGGCAGCTGTCGGTGGCGTCGAGCGGCTGGGCGCCGCCCAGGGTATAGCAGCCGATATCACCGGTGACAATGACGTTTTTGTGGCGCGCCACGGAATAGAAAAATCCACGGTGCGGGCAGCCGGGACACAGTACGGGCGGACGACCGACAGCTTCGGCATCGACCGTTTTAGTTTCGGCCTTCTGGCCGAAAACGCCGGCACGGACGATCTCGGGGTTGAGCTCGTACATACGGGGAATGCAGTCCTTGCCGTGGCAGGCAATGCCGGCCGCACGAATCTGCTCCTCCATAAAGGGCTCAAGCTCTTCGATGACGTACAGCGTCTCGACCGACTGCGCGAACTCGGCGATCAGCTTCATGGGCAGCGGATAGGTAAACCCGAGCTTTAAAAAGGAGGTGTCCTCGGGGAAGACCTCTTTTGCGTACTGGTAGGCAATAGACGCCGTGATGACGCCGATTTTCGAGCCCTTTTTCTCCCACACGTTGAGGGGAGATGTGCAGGCATACTCTTCGAGGTCGAGCAGACGCTGCTCGACTTCGGCATGCTTGACATAGGCGCGGGCCGGCGTGGCCGAAAACTTCTGTGGATTCCGCTCATAGCGCTTCACCGGCTGCTCTTCGCGCTCGCCCAGCTCGACCAGGCTCTTGGAATGGCAGACGCGGGTCGTCACACGGAAAATGACCGGCGTGTTAAACTGTTCGGAAACACGGCAGGCCTCTTTCATGAAGTCCTTGCACTCCTGGCTGTCTGACGGCTCGATAAGCGCGCATTTGGAAAAGCGCGCGTAATAGCGGTTGTCCTGCTCGTTCTGCGACGAGTGCATGCTGGGGTCGTCAGCCGTAATCAGGATGTACGCCCCGCCGACGCCGAGATAAGACGCTGTGAACAGCGGGTCAGCCGCGACGTTGACGCCGACGTGCTTCATGGCGCAGATGCTGCGCATGCCGGCCATGGACGCGCCGAAAGCGACCTCGGCGGCCACCTTTTCATTGGGGGCCCATTCGCTGTAAAGGACATCCTTGTACTGCGGCAGGTTTTCAAAAATCTCGGTGCTGGGCGTTCCGGGGTAGGCCGAGGCGACGCGCACGCCGGCTTCATATGCGCCGCGCGCGACGGCCTCGTTGCCCGTCATCAGCTGTTTCATTGCATCCACCTTTCCCTTGTTTGCGGGCCATCGGCCATCCCGCTCCTGCCAGCGCAGGGCGGGACGGCGCTCCGGTCCTTTTATTTGGTGTGTGTTGTGTGCTTTATTGATTCTGCGCCACCACGCAGCCCAGCGCGATGGACGACAGCTTGGTCTCGGCGGTGTCGGCGCGCGAGACGAGGACGATGGGCGCCCTGGCGCCGACAATGATGCCGGCCGACCGCGCGCCGCCGAAATAGGTCATGGCCTTGCCGATGCCGTTGCCCACCTCATAGGTCGGAACGAGCAGAATGTCAGCCCTTCCGCCGGCCTCTCCCCCGTAATGCTTGTGCTCGCAGGCCGCGCGGGAGATGGCGAGGTCCAGGCCCATGGGGCCGTTGACCACCATGTGATAGGGCTGCCAGCGGGCGGTCATCTCGCTCAGTGCTTTGGCATCGACCGTGGCCTGAATCTTGGGGCTGACGTCCTCAGCGCCGCAGATGCAGGCAGCGTAAATCTGTTCATACCCGAGCGCACGCAGGCACTGGGCGGCGTTTTCCAGAATGTCGGCCTTTTTTTCAAGGTCCGGGTAGGTATTCATCCCGCCGTCGGTCAAAAACAGCGGCTTGGGGTACGAGGGCACCTCATACATCATGACATGGCTGATGAGGCGGTCCGTGCGCAGGCCCTTTTCCCTGTCAATGACAGCACGCATCAACTCGGCCGTCGGCAGCAGGCCCTTCATCAAAAACCCTGCTCTGCCCTCGCGCACCAGGGCGACAGCCTTCTGTGCGGCATCGGTGTCGTCCGCCGCGTCAACAACGGTAAAATGGCTCTCTTCTTCGCCAAGCTCTTTCAGGATTTCACAGATTTTACCGGCCTTGCCGACGAGCACTGCCTGCGCAATCCCTTCCTGGCGCGCGCCCGCAACGGCGCGGAGCACATCATGGTCATGGGCGCAGGCTACGGCCAGCGTTGCCGGCTCGCCTTGCCGTGCGGCCTTTAAAAGGTCGTCGATTGAATGAATCATCTTTCCACCCCCGCAAATCTGCCTCAGTATTCAAGCGCCGGCGCTTCGCCGCGCAGAACGCGCAGCGCGCCCTCGGCCAGCGAGCGCATCTCTTCTTCGCCGGGAAGAATGAGAATGGGCGCCAGCTTTTTCACATATCCGGATATCTCGTCACACAGCAGTTTGCTGTTGGCCATGCCGCCGGTCAGTACGATGGCGTCGATGTCATAACGCAGCACAGCGGCCATGGCGCCGATATCCTTGCAGTGCTGGTAGACCAGCGCGTCAAAAATCAGTCCTGCTTCGTGGTCTCCGTCCAGCTTGCGCTGCTCGACCTCGCGGAAATCCCGGGTCCCCAGATAGGAAAAAACGCCGGCCTGCGACCCAAGCAGCTTTTTGACCTCGGCCTTGGTCTTGCCTGAAAAGCACAGATTGATGACTGCGTTGATGGGCAGACCGCCGCCGCGGTCCATGGCAAATGACCCTTCGTCCTTGACATTGAACATATCGACGACCCGTCCGTGCTGGTGCGCGGCCACTGACACGCCGCCGCCCATGTGCACGACTATTAGATTGAGCTCTTCATACCGGCGCCCCAGCTGCCGCGCCGCGGCGCGCGCCATGCCCTTCTGGTTGAGGGCGTGAAAAAAGCTTTCGCGCTCCATGCCCTTAAAGCCGCTGACACGGGCGACATCGGTCAGCTCGTCAACCGAAACCGGGTCGACAAAAAAGGACGGAATGCCGACCTCGTCGGCAAGGCTTTTTGACAGCAGCGCGCCCAGGTTGGACGCATGCTCGCCGTACGGCGGGTCCTGGATATCGGCAATGACGCGGTCATTGATGCGGTATGTACCCGACGGAATATGGCGCAAAAGCCCGCCCCGGCCGCAGACCGCAGCGAAATCGCTCAGCTGCCAGCCCGCTTCGGCCAGCGCTTGGACAACAAGCTGACGGCGGTAGTCAAACTGGTCGACAACATGCTCAAAAGAGGCCAGGTCGGCCGTCGAGTGCTCGATGGTGCGGCGAAAGACCTCGGTATCCCCGTCATAGACGGCGATTTTGGTCGAAGTCGCACCCGGATTGATGATAAGAAGCTTCATAGCGGCCTCCTGTGTTCTGTTATGCGGAACATAGTTCCATAAACGCTTTATGTTTATAGTATATGCGCTTCAGAGCTTTGTCAAGACAGACGGCAAAAAATCTCGGTTTTCCACAAATCAAAGCGCGGCAAATTAGACGTTTTGCCTGTATGAATGACAGGGATAAAAAAAGGACATGCAGCCTCGCATGTCCTCTTTTAATTCCTGCTATCTGAGCATCAGATACACAGCCGCCAGGGCGGCCACACCGGCCAGTCCGAGCACTATACGCAGCCGCCGGCCCGTCCAGGCCGAGGCGGCAAGCAGCACAAATCCGCCGATGGGGGCAAAGGCCCACAGCTCGTTTATTCCGCGTTCAAGAGCGCGCAGAGCAGCCCAGAAGCAGCAGGGTGCGGCCAGCAAAAGCAGCAAAATGCCAGCCCCCACGCGGGAAAAGGCGGCGCGCGTTACAGCACGCGACACATGGTCGGCTTCGTGATGATCCATAAACGTCTCCTTATTCCGGCGCCTTGAGCGA
Organism: Candidatus Ventrousia excrementavium; assembly: GCA_018714845.1. Lineage (GTDB taxonomy): Bacteria > Bacillota > Clostridia > Oscillospirales > Butyricicoccaceae > Ventrousia > Ventrousia excrementavium. The sequence continues at coordinate 27,551 of DVMR01000069.1, read as the reverse complement.
TTCGACCATGTTGATGCGCGCCAGCGAACGGCGCATGACGAGGTTAATCAGCAGGGCGAACGCCATGGTCAGCACTGCAGACAAAACGTAGCTGATTGGGGCAATCTCGCGGCCGAACATCACCATGTCGACTTCAGCTGTCTGCACGACAAAGGCGTGCAGGTAAATGCCCAGCACCAGTCCGCACAGGGTTCCGAAAAAGGCGAGAATGTTGGTCTCGCGGAAAATGTAGGCTGCGACCTCCTGCCGGGTAAAGCCGAGTACTTTTATCGTGGCCAGCTCCTTTTCGCGCTCGGCGATATTGATGTTAGTCAGGTTGTACAGCACGACGAGCGCCAGAGCCGCCGCAGACACAATAATGACCGCCACAATGGTGTTGATGCTTTGCAGCATTTCTTCAAAGCTCTCCTGCGTCGTCGCCGTAAACTGCACGCCGGCAATGTTGCTGGCGCTGAGCAGCCGGGTAGCCAGATCGTCTCTCTGCTCGTCGGTTTCAGCCGTAGTGACGGTCAGCACCGAGGTGTATTCGGGCTCGTCGCCAAAGGCCGACTGATAGGCGTGCGCTGTCATGTACACGAAGCTCTGCACATAGTTTTCCGTCACGCCGGTGACAGTGACCTCGGCCCGCTCGCCGTCGGCGTTCTCGACCTCGATGATGTCCCCTGCCCCGGCACCCAGTCGCAGCGAAAGCTTTTCCGTGATGACGACGGCGTCTTCATCGTCAAAGGCGACGGGCTCGTGTCCCACGCGCTCGCGCAGAACAATGAAGTCGGTCAGGCGGTCCTGTTCACGGGGGATAAACAGCGTGGTCTCGCCGCGGTAGCTGTCGGTCTGGGCATGTCCGGCTTCAGAATGGACGGCCAGGGTGCTCTCAAAGTCCTCTCCTTCAAGCAGTCGCTGAACGCGGAAATCGTTTTGGTCGTCGCCGTCATGGCGCAAAACGACAGTGGCATTATAGAGCCATAGCTCATCAAACTGCTTGCCCACAATGTCGTTGATGCTGTCGCGCAGACCCAGCCCGGTCAAAAGCAGGGCCGTGCAGCCGGCAACGCCGATGACGGTCATGAAAAAGCGCTTTTTATAGCGAATCAGATTGCGGGCCGTCACCTTGTGGGTGAACTTAAGCCTGCGCCAGATAAAGGGGATCTTTTCAAGGAAAATGCGCTTGCCCGCTTTAGGCGCCCGCGGCCGCATAAGCAGGGCCGGCTGCTCGCGCAGACTGCTCAGGCAGGCCATGAGCGTGGCGCCCTGTGCGCACAAAATCAAGGCGAGCGACGACACCAGCGCATACTGCGGGTTGAGGCGGAAAATCAGGTCGGGCAGGGTGTACATGATGCTGTAGGCGTTCCATATGACGGCGGGAAACAGGCACAGCCCGATGGCCAGTCCCACGGCGCTGCCCAGCACGCCGGCAATGCCGGCATACAGCATGTATTTGAGAATGATGGCGCCCCGGCTGTATCCCAGTGCCTTGAGGGTGCCAATCTGGGTGCGCTGCTCTTCAACCATGCGGGTCATGGTGGTCAGCGTCACAAGCAGCGCGACCAGAAAGAAGAAAAAGGGAAAAACACGGGCGATATTGGCCACTTTTTCGGCATTGCTCTCAAACGAAACATAAGCGACATTGGCCTCGCGCGTCAGTACATACCAGCTGGGGGTCTCGATATCGGCAATGGCGGCCTCAGCATCACGAATCTGGTACTCGGCGTCGAGCAGCTGTTCCTCAACCTCAGCGCTGGAGCTCTCGTACTCAGCCTCGCCCTCGGCCAGCTGGGCCTGTCCCTCTTCAAGCTCGGCCTGTCCGGACGCGATGTCGCGCTCCGCCTGCGCGAGCTGACGCTCGGCCTCGGCGATGCCGTTTTCGTAGTCAATCCGGCCCTGTTCCAAAGCGGCCTGCCCTTCGTCGAGCTGGGTGCGCGTCTGCTCAAGCAGCAGACGGGCTTCTTCGAGCTGGGCCTCGCCCGCCTCGACTTCAGCCAGGCTGGCGTCGTACTGGTCGACAGCCGCCTGCATTTCTTCACTGACCGGCATTCCGGCCGCAATGAGCACCCTGATCTGTTCGATCTGTTCAGACGCAGCGTCGAGCTCGGCACGGGCCGCTTCAAGCTGGGTTCGGTTTTCCTCATACTGGGCCAGGCCGGCCTGGTATTCCGCTTCGCCGGCCTCAAGCTCAGCCGCGCTGGCGTCCAGTTGCGCCTGTCCGTCAACCCGCCGCTGCTCGAGCTCGGCCCGGCCGTCGCGCAGGTCGATGCGCGCCTGACTCAGGTCGCGCTCACCGGCGGCAAGTTCGGCGCGGGCATTTAAAATCTCCTGCCACGCCTCTTCAAGCTGACGCTCGGCATCGGCCTTCTGGGTCTCGTACTCCTCGCGGGCCTCGTCCAGCTCCTGCTGGGCCTCGTCGATAATCTGGTCGCGGCGCACGTTGACCTGGGTCTCAGCCAGCGTTTCCAGACGCTCGACCTCGATGTCCACAGCGTCCTGGTATTCATCGGTAAATGCCTGCAGCTGCGCGGTATTCTCGGTCAGCGCGTAGATTTCCGTATAATAATCGTAGTTCAGCAGCTCGATGGGCACAAACAGAATCATGCTCAGGCGGCCGTTGCCGATGTCGGCCTGTTCGCGCTCGAGCGACATATAGTATGAGCTTGACACAATGCCGGTCACCGTCAACTCGGTCTCTGTCACCGTGTCTTCAAGGTCGGCATTATCGGCCGAAAAGGTCAGGGACTTGCCGACCTCGGTGCCGCTGAGCGGCACTTTTTCAAGCAGCACCAGACATTCTCCGGGGTTTTCGGGAAAACGCCCTTCCAAAAGCTCAACCTGGTTGATGGCACTGCCTTCACGCTGGGCGTCCATATCGACGCCGTGCACACGGGCGACAAAGGTATCGCCGTCCTCAAGCTCCACAAGCAGGTCGACGCTCCGGCCCCCTTCAGCCGCCAGTATGCCCTCGGTTTCGGCCACCGCCGTGATATCCTCATCGCAAAAGCCCATGGTGGACAAAAGCCGGATATCCATGAGCCGCGTATTGTCGTAATAAGCGTCGGCCGAATAGCGCATGTCGGGGGTCGTCGACAGCAGGCCGGCCAGAAAGCCGACGCCCAGCGCCGTGATGCAGAAAATGGCCAGAAACCGCGATATCGAGCCGCGGATCTCGCGCCAGATGTTTTTAAAATAGGTTTTTTTCACTTACCACTCAATCCTTTCCACCGGGGTCGGGTCGGGATTGAGCTCGCATTTTTCCGCCTGGCCGTTTTTGATATGGATGACGCGGTCTGCCATGGCGGTGATGGCCTGGTTGTGCGTGATGACGACGACGGTTTTTCCGCGCTCGCGGCAGGTCTGCTGCAAAAGCGCCAGCACTGATTTGCCCGTCTGATAGTCGAGTGCGCCGGTCGGCTCGTCGCACAGCAGAATCTTGGGGTTTTTGCACAGCGCACGGGCGATGGAAACGCGCTGCTGCTCGCCGCCGGAAAGCTGCGCCGGGAAGTTGTTCATGCGGTCCTGCAGTCCGACCTCGCGCAGCACCTCGCGCGGGTCGAGGGGTTCACGGCAGATCTCGCTGGCCAGCTCGACGTTTTCCAGCGCGGTCAGGTTCTGCACAAGATTGTAAAACTGAAAAACAAACCCCACGTCATAGCGGCGGTAGCGCGTCAGCTCGCGCGTGGACAGGCCCGAGATTTCGGCGCCGTCGAGCATGATGCGCCCCTCGTCGCAGGTGTCCATGCCGCCCAGCATGTTGAGCACCGTCGTCTTGCCCGCGCCCGACGGTCCGACGATGACGCAGAACTCACCCTCGCCGATTTCAAAGGAAATGTGGTCGGCTGCGGCAATGCGCGTCGGCCCCATCTGGTAGTACTTGCAAACCTTGTCAAATGTGATGAAATTGTCCATTGCCCTGTCCTTTCCCGCGTTTTGCGCAGAGAAAATGTTGTTATTTTAATGATAACGCGAAGCGCGTGCCATGTCAACAAACAAGCCACTGGCCGCAGCGCCAAATTTCCCCCTTTTCCTTGACTTTTTAGTGCCAGCACTCTACAATAAAAAAGATGAACAGTTTTTTGGCTGTTTTTTACCGCTTTGACCGCAGCTTTTCTGCCGGATCCTGGCACAAAAAACTGCGATTCAAGAGAGGATGTGTGTGTATGCTGTCTGTCGCAGATGCTTTCCGACAGATTGAGGATGTGCTGCGGCGCGACCCGGGCGGCCGCGGGCTGATGTCCGGCCTTCCGCGCGAACGCCTGGATGCGCTGACCGATGAGCTTCTGGCCGCTGAGCGGCTGCTCATTGTCACCGGCTTTCCCATCACCGGCTGCGGCGTCGGTGAGACCGACGGACCGCCGGGCGCTGTCAATCTAGCGGCACTTTTTCACCAGCTCGGCAAGCGCGTATGCCTTGTCACCGACCCGATGAGTCAGGCGCTGGTCGCGGCCGGCCGTGACCTTTTGTGTCCCGCCGTGCCTGTGGAATGTGTACCCTTTGCCAACAGCGGCGAGTTCTGCCGCGGCCTGCTCGGGCGGTTCGACCCCACGCATGTCATTGCCATCGAGCGGCCAGGCAAGGGCCGCGACGGGCACTTCCACAACTCGCGCGGCGAAGTGATTGACGCCATGATTTCCGATACCGATTGCCTTCTGCTGGGCGGAAAGGCCGTCACCATTGCCATCGGCGACGGCGGCAACGAGCTGGGCATGGGCGCGCTGCGGTCTTATATCGAAGCCGGCGTGCCCTGCGGCGAGCTCATCTGCGCCGACCTTGCAGCCGATTACACGCTGGCCGCTGGTGTTTCCAACTGGTGGGGCTGGGGCATTGCCGCCCTGCTTTCGCTGCGGCTGGACCGCGACCTTTTGCCCTCAGACGGACAGGAATCCCGGCTTTTGGACGCTGTCGTCCGCGCAGGCGGCGTCGACGGCGTCACCCGCCGGCGCGAATGCACTGTCGACTCGCTTTCACTCGAGCAAAACCTTGATGTTCTACGCGCTTTACGCGCTGTGACCACTCAAACCAAGGAGGCGACACCATGTCTTTAGAGCTTTCCCGTCTGACCCCTGCCGGGGTCCGCGCCCACTTCCGCACCGACCCCGAACCCCGGCCGACGGCCGGACTGGCCCCCGGCTACGCTCAGGCCAATCTCATCATTTTGCCGCGGGAATACGCCTATGATTTTCTGCTCTTTGCCCATCGCAATCCCCGCGCCTGCCCGGTGCTCGAGGTGACCGAGGCGGGTCAGCGCGATTTGCCCTTTCTGGCGCCTGACGGCGACGTGGCCCGCGACTTTCCGCTGTACCGCGTTTACAAAGACGGCGTTTTGCAGAGCGAGCCGCGCTCGGTTGAGCACTTGTGGCGTGACGACCTGGTCAGCTTTCTCATCGGGTGCAGCTTTTCATTCGAGTGGGCGCTGCAGCGCGCCGGCGTCCCTGTCCGGCATATTGAAGAAAACCGCAATGTCCCCATGTATTTGACCAACATCCCGTGCAAAAGCGCGGGGGTTTTTTCGGGCAACATGGTCGTTTCCATGCGGCCCATTCCCGCCGGCCTCATACCCCTTGCCGTGACGACAACAGCGCAGATGCCGCGCGTTCACGGCGCGCCGGTTCACGTCGGCGATCCGGCCGCCATCGGCATTGCAGACCTTGCAAGGCCTGACTTCGGCGACGCTGTGACCATCCGTCCGGGCGAGCTGCCGGTGTTCTGGCCGTGCGGCGTGACGCCGCAGGCTGCTGTCATGCAGTCGCGGCCCAGCCTGGCCATCACTCATGCACCCGGACACATGCTGGTGTGCGACGTGCCCAATGACGCCCTGATGGGATAAAGCAATTTCATCTTCAGGTATTTTGATACTACCAGCCGATTGTTAACAAACTATGTCTAGGAGGAAACACCGATGTTAAAGCTGCTGAAAAACGCTGATGTCTATGCCCCTCAGCCCCTCGGGCGGCAGGACATTCTCATCGCAGACGAAAAAATCATGCGCGTTGCCCCTGACCTGCACGAGTATGAAGCCTTGCCCGACGTCGAGGTCCTGGACGCAGGCGGCAAGCGGGTGGCTCCCGGCCTTATCGACCTGCATGTTCATGTCACGGGCGGCGGCGGCGAGCAGGGCCCGGCTTCGCGCGTGCCTGAAATCCAGCTTTCCGAGCTCATCGAGTCAGGCGTCACCACGGTGCTGGGCCTGCTCGGTACGGATGGCACTTCGCGCAGCGTCGAAAACCTTTTGTATAAAGCCCGTGCTTTAAATCAGGAAGGAATCACTGCATTCATGCTGACCGGCAGCTATCAGGTGCCGACCGTCACCCTGACGGGCAGCGTGGTGCGCGATATCGCGCTCATCGGCGAGTGCGTGGGCGTCAAGGTTGCGCTCAGCGACCACCGCAGCTCGAACCCCACCTTTGACGAGTTTGTCCGCATGGCGTCCGACGCCCGCATGGGCGGGCTGATTTCGGGCAAGGCCGGTCTGGTCGTCATGCACATGGGTGCGGGCCGCGACATGCTCAAGATGGTCCACCGCGCGCTTGATGAAACCGAAATCCCCGTCAAGACCTTTTTGCCCACCCACTGCGGCCGCAACGACGACCTTTGCGACCAGGCCATCGCCTTTGCCAAGCGCGGCGGCGTGTTTGACCTGACAGGCAGCAGCCGCCAGACGGCGGAAAAGTCGTGCGGCCGGCACATTCGCCGTGCGCTCGAGGCCGGCGTCACCGCCGAGCATATCACCATGTCCTCAGACGGCTGCGGCAGCCTTCCCCGGTTCAACGACAAAGGTGAGTGCATCGGCCTTGACTACTCCTCTCCGCTCGTGCTGATGCAGGAGCTGCGCTGGGCCGTTCAGCATGAGGGTGTTGCGCTCGAGACCATGCTCGAGGTGCTGACCTCTACGCCGGCCAAAGTGCTGTCTCTGACCGGGCGCAAAGGCTGTATTGCTCCGGACGCGGACGCTGACCTTGTCGTGCTTGACGACGAACTGCAGGTCGTTTCGGTGCTGGCCCGCGGCAAAACAGCCCGCTGGGAGGGCAAAACGCTGATGCGCGGCACTTTTGAAAAATAACACAAATGCCAAAACAGGCGGCAGGTTTTCCCTGCCGCCTGTTTTTTGCTGTCTTATTCGGCCTTTTCCAGGTGGAAACAGACCTCTTTTCTGCCGACCACGGTCCCGGCGTGGTTGTAAATGCCAAGGTCCAGGTACTGGCCCATTTTCTCCTGCGCCTCGGCGCATGTGATGACGCCGATGTCCTCGAGCACGCGCAGTACGACCAGGGGCATGAACTCTGAACAGCCGTCTTCCAGCTTGATGGCAATGCCAATGCCCTTTTCCCTGATGCCGATGCCGTAAAAGGACGCGGCGCCTGATTTTGAAAACAGGCGGTCGCCAAAGGCGCCCATCAGGTCAGTGCAAAGACGGCCGGTGCCGGCGACCATTTCAGGATAAGCCGTCATGGCCGAGGTGATGCGCGAAATGGCGTGAGCGCGCTTCTCGGGGAAGAGCGCGGGCTGCGACATGCGGGCGTAGCCCTGGGCCAGCTTGTTAAGCGGCATGGCGTGCACCGGCACGCCGCAGCCGTCGATGGCGGTGACAATCTGGTCCTCGGGAACCTGACACAGGTCTGACAGGATACTCATGATGCGCTTTTGCACCGGATGATCGGGCTGCGGGTAGGTTGCAAGGTCTTCGCCGTAGGTTTTGGCTGTCAGCAGCATGCCCGAGTGCTTGCCCGAACAGTCACAGTGCACGGCGTCAGCCGGCAGGCCCTTTTTCTCCATCTCGAGCCGGGCAGGTCCGTACAGCGGCATGGCATTGCCGCACAGAAGATAGGATTCGTCGAGCCCGGCCTTTTTCAAAATGCCGCGCACCGCCTCGACATGAAAATCCTCGCCGTTGTGCGACGCGCACATCAGCGCCAGCTCGCGGTCAGTAATGCCGAACTTTTCCAGCGCGCCGCTCTCAGCAACGGCGATGGCCTGCATGGGCTTGGCTGACGAACGCGCAAAGGTCAGACGCCGGGGGTCGCCGGCAAAATACAAAAGCCGGCCGTCAGCATTGGAAACGGCGACGCGGCCGTGATGATAGAGGTCCTCGACCTCTCCGCGGTAGGTTTTGACAAGGACAGACATTTTTTTAAACCTCTTTTCTCTGTAATTACGGGTTGAGCCGGCCTGACATGTAGTGCGGGCAGTAGAGCGCGGCAGCCGGATTGTGGCCCAGCGCGCGGTCCTTGGCAATGAGCACGGTGGCCAGAACATGCGAGTGTTTTAAAAACAGCGAATCGTGGCCCACGCACAGGCCGATGGCGACATTGAACTCAGTGCCCGACAGCCTTAGCATCTCAGCCTGACCAATGGGATTGCAGATGGTCTCGCGCTCGTTTTCCGGGTGCACAAACTGCTCGCGCTCAATGCCGAAATCGCGCTTGTCCATTCCCCCGGTACTGCAGATGACCGACACCGGCTCGAGCCCATGCCGGCGCAGAAGGTCGCAGAATGCGGCCGCCTCGGTGCGCAGGCCGACGCAGAATGCGACGCCGATTTTTTTATACCCCAGCTTCTTGCAGAACTCGATGACTTCGCGCACACGCGGCCAGCGAGCATAGCCCTCGGATTCCACAAGCGAGGATGTTTTGTGGAAAAGTTCGATTTCAGGATTTTCGTGGTATTTCCGGCGCACAGCCTCCATTTCCTCGGTGTGGCGCATGGGACAGTTTTTGGGCATATTCCCGCGCTCGTCCTCTGCCCTTCGGCAGGCCAGGACAGCGCATGACGCACAGGTAAACATAAAACGGTCACTCCTTTGGTTTGTTACTGCGATTGTATCACACCCGCGGCATTTTGCAAAGCAGTGCTTTGCAGGAGTCCGATAATGTGATAAAATGATACTGCATCTGCGGCGCTGCCGCAGTCCGGCACGGGCCGGACATCAATCAGGAAAGGGAGTTACAGTATGTTTGACATTCTCATCAAAAACGCCACCGTTGTCGACGGCACGGGCGCACCGCGCTACACCGCTGACATCGCCATCAAGGACGGCGTTATCGCCGATATCGCGCCGGGCATCAATGCCGAGGCCAATGAAGTCATCGATGCGAAGGGTAAAGTGGTCACCCCGGGCTTTATCGACTATCACAGCCACTCGGACGATTCCTTTATCTACGGCACCGATGCCTACAATTTCCTTGAACAGGGCGTCACGACTCAGATCACCGGTCACTGCGGCTCGGGCCCGGTGCCTTATTACGACGGTCTTCTCGACGATTCCAAGCGTTTTCTCTCCCCCGAGCAGTGGCAGGTTGTCCGCGATTTCTGCGAAGATTTCAAGACCTTTACCGACCATGTCCGCACGATGAAAACAGGCACCAACATGGCCTTTTACGCTGCGCAGGGCAGCATCCGCGGCCACGTCATGGGCTTCCGCCCCGACGCGCCGACGGCCGATGAGATGAAGCAGATGGAAGACCTGATGGCACAGGCCATGGAATGCGGTTTTCTGGGCTTTTCGACCGGCCTTGTCTACGCGCCGTCGGTCTATGCCGGCACTGAAGAGCTGGTCAACATCGCCCGCGTTGCGGCACGGTACGGCGGCAGTTACACAAGTCATGTCCGCGGCGAGGGCAGGCCGCTCATTCAGTCCATTGAAGAGGCCATCGAGATTGGCCGGCGCACCGGCATTCCGGTCGTCATCTCGCACCTCAAAGTACAGGGCAAGCAAATCGAGGGACTGAGCGAAAAGGCTCTCGAGGTCATCGAAAAGGCCAACCGCGAGGGCATTTACGTCCGCGCTGACCAGTATCCGTTCACCGCCGGTTCCGCGCCGCTCGTGTCGCAGATTCCGCCCAAATACCTGACCGAAGGCGTCGCCGTTTTGATGGATAAGCTGGCTGATCCCGACCTGCGCGAGCGCATCCGCTATTCGGTGTTTCACGAATATGACGAGTTTGAAAGCGGCTTCTTCCAGGCCGGATACGAAGGCTGCCTGATTGTCGAGTCGGCCAGAACACCCGAGCACGTCGGCAAGACGCTGGCCCAGCTGGGCGAGGAATGGGGCTGCGACGGTCTGGACGCCGCCTGCCGCCTGCTGCGCGAAAACAAGGGATTTGTGCAGGGCGTTTACTTCTCGCAGAACGAAAGCGACATGCTGCGCATCATCTCGCACCCCTATGTCATGGGAGGCAGCGACTGGTCGGACTACCCCGAACACTTTGCGCGCGACAAGGTGGCAGGCGGACATCCGCGCGGCACAGGCACCTTTACCCGCCGCATCGAGATTTTGCGCGACAAAAACCTGCGCACTATGGAAGAGACCATTTACAGTATGACCGGCCTGCCGGCCGAGGTCTCGCGCCTGCCCGGCATCGGCATCTTAAAGCCCGGCAACCGCGCTGATATCTGCGTGCTCGATTATGATAACGTCCGCTGCAACGCCGACTTCACCCACCCGTTCAAGAAAAACAGCGGTATTGACCTGGTGCTGGTCGGCGGCGCTGTTGCCGTGCGCGACGGCGAGGCCACGGGCGTGAAAAACGGCGTGTTTCTGCACCGCTGAGCTGTAAAGGAGTGAATATCTGTGAAGCTGGCACGTGTTCAGAAGGGCAGCGACCTGTTTTTTGCCGCCGTGCGCAACGGCAGGGTCTTTCGCCTTTGCGGCGGGCTGTTTGACGCGCCGGCTGAGACCGGCGAAAGCTGGGCGCTTGAGGATGTCCGGCTGCTGCCGCCCGTGCAGCCGCCCAATATCCTGTGCGTCGGACTCAATTACCGCAGCCATGCCGCTGAAAGCGGGCACAAAGAGCCTGACCACCCGGTGCTGTTTCTCAAGGCAACGACCAGTCTGTGCGGGCCGGAAGACGATATCGTACTGCCTGCAGCCGCGCCCGATGAAGTGGATTACGAGGCCGAACTCGCCGTCGTCATCGGCCGCACGGCCCGCGACGTGAGCGAGGCTAATGCGCTGCAGTACGTTCTGGGCTACACCTGCGCCAACGACGTCAGCGCCCGCGACTGTCAGCTGCGCCTGGATACCCAGTGGACGCGCGGCAAGTCCTTTGACACTTTCTGTCCCCTCGGCCCGCTGATTGAGACAGAGCTCGACCCCTCTTCCCTGTCGGTCTGCGCGCGGCTCAACGGCGCGGTCATGCAGAGCGGCTGCACGGCGGACATGATTTTTTCCGTGCCCAGGCTCGTCAGCTACTGCTCGCATCAGATGACCCTTTTACCCGGTACAGTGCTGCTGACCGGCACGCCCGACGGCGTGGGGTTTGCCCGCCGGCCGCCGGTCTTTCTTCGGCCCGGTGATGTTGTCGAGGTTGAAATTGAGGGCATCGGAACGCTGAAAAACAGAGTGAAATAAAAAGACCGCCGGAAATATTTCCGGCGGTCTTTTATGACTGTGCCCTTTTTAACAGTCCTGCAGCGCCGCAGCTGCTAGTCCTGCGAAAGCCTCTTTCTAATCCAAAGCCTGAAAAATGCAAGCTGTTCCTCTGTGTGAAACCAATGCTCCCCTCCACTCTGCTCTGTCAATTCACACCCGAAACGGCCTGAAAAGCTCTTCACATAAGAATATTCGCACAAGGTGTCTTTTTCTCCCCGGAGAATATAAGTCTTATGCGGCCAGCGCGTAATCGGGTGGCTGCGGACGTATTCATAATAGGGAAAATAAAGGGTCTCCAGCTCGTTATGTACCGTTACCCTTTGCCTGAACTGTTCCTCGTCAACGCCGCAATAACGCATCAAATTCTGAATAATGCGTTCCATGTCTGTAACGGGTGAAAGAAACCAGACACGGTCTATATCAGCGTCAGAAAAAGCCAGCAGCTCAAAGTACGCCCCCATACTGCAGCCAAAAAGGGAGATTTTTCGTGCGTGTTTTCTGGCATAGGCATCCATCACCGCCAGTTCCCGAACACACTCGTCCGGCATGATAAAGTCGGTTTCGTAAACTCTTTCCCCATGCTGGGGAAGGTCAAAGCTGAGGACCTGATAGCCCTGCCTGACTGCTTCATCGGCAAGCACCCATATGCAGTCATCGATTTTTGAAGAATGGCTGCCATGGGCTGCGATAATCATTTTATCGCTCGGGTCCCCCCAGATGATGGCAGGAATCCCATTGATTCTGATTTTGTTTAAATTCATTCTCCTGCTCCTGAAAATTCTGCTTTTTATCCCCAGGACACGACCCATTCCCGGCGGATGCACCACAAAGCGGCCTGCACTGCGCCGACGCCTGTCAGGTCGCCGCTGCGGATGCTTTCATGGTGGCAAAACAGGCGGTCCCAGCTCTGAATAATCTGCTGCCTGAGGTCGGGATAAAACTGCGACAGCACGACGTCGCTTTCACGCAGGCCGCGCCGGGCCAGTTCTTCGCAAAAGGCGCGCTCCTGCTTTTCAGACGCGCCCATGTATTTGAGCTGCAAAACGCGGTTCCAGTCGTACATGTCAAAAAAGACCGCCTGATCCCGCGGCACCTCCAGGGTGAGCAGGCGTCCGCCTCCCGAGCGGTCGACGCTCTGCACGCTGCCGAATACCCAATAGGGCAGACCGGCCCCTTCGGGCCGGGGGACCAGCTTTTGCGCCTCGGCGGCGAACCAGCGGTAAGCGGTCAGAAAAATGGGCGCGCTCTCGCCGTATTTCCGGCTGACATACTCCTCGCGTGAAAAGGCAACGCCGCCATGCACTGCATCAATCACGGCATCTGACTGCGCCGTGTACAAAGTCACCGTGTCACGCCCCTGAGCCATTCCGACCGCACCTCCCACAAAAGTCCATAACAGGCATCGCTGCCCAGCGAGACCGCCGGGTCGAACAGCCGGGACCAGCTTTCCACAATCTCGCGCCTGATCTGTGGATAAAACTGCGTCATGACCGCCTTGACGTCGCTGACGCCGTACGCTTCGAGCAGCGCGCGGTGACGGGCGGCGTCGGCGGCGTCCCGCGGGATGTAGGAATAGTTGAGAATGGCTCCCCATTTGGCGATATTGACCGGTGTAATCAGCCCGGGGTCAACGGAAAGCTCCAGAATAACCGACCCCTCGCCGGGCAGCATGGTGGCCTCGCGCTCAAAGGACACCCAAACCGGCACGCCGGCGTCAGCCGGACGGCGCGCCGCGTCGGGATGATGGGCAACCAGCCAGTCATACGCCTCAAGAACAAGCGGTGCGTGCTCTCCGAGGTCAAGGGCGACAAAATCGCGCTTTGCGGCATACCGGCCGGTCTTTTCCAGGGTTTCCAAAACACTTGCATGCTGTTTTGTCCAGACGGTGATGGTACTCACAGCCTCTCTCTCCTTTCAGCCGGCAAATCAATCCCACACCCCTGTGGATAAATACCGGAAGGTCGCATCGGGCACCAGAGGCCGCAGCTCGTCCCACTTCTGCTCCTTCCACAGCGCGCGCACACGCGAAGCCGAAACGGCGCATCCCCCTTTTTCAAGCCGGGGTATCTCTGTCACCTGTACGCCGCGCGGCGGCAGCATCTCATGCATCAGCCGGTTATACGCCGCTGTGACTGGACAAAAGGGCTCCTGCCCGACAAACCGGCGGGTGATGGACAGCGCGGGGACAAAATAATCGCAGAAAATGGTCAGGTCGAGCCTTCCGGCCGCCTCGCCCGCCTTCTGTTCGTCTTTGAGAAAATAAGTCGGAAAAGTGACCGACGAGATAAGATAATCGCTCGTCGGGTGCACGAGCACGTTTTTCAGGTCGCTGACCCCCTGGCGCACCAGCGCAAAGCGCACGTCAGCGGGCACAGCGCTTTTGTCCTCGGACAGGATGAACAGGTGCAGGACATCGCACGATGCGGCGGCCCGCTCAATCAGATACCGGTGCCCCAGGGTAAAGGGGTTGCAGTTGGCGACGACGGCGCCGTGCACCCCGCCCTGCGGTCCGCGGTCGAGCGACGCGACAAAATCAGAAATGCCGTTCCGCGTGTTTTCCATGAGCAGCATGTCGCTCGTGTGCGAGATGGGATAAAAGCCAAAGTCGCGGAACATGCCCTGATTTTGCGGCTTGGTGAACAGAAACAGACGGCGCAGGCCCTGCGCAAAGGCACGGCTGCGCAGCGCCGTCATGACGGGGGCGGTCAGACCCTCGCCGCGCAGGCGTTCGTCGACGGCAATGCACTTGAGCACCCTGCCCGCCAGCGACCCCGTCGCGACGACCGAGCCGTCGGTATCCCGCACCACTGCGGTGAAGTCGCCCGGCTCATACCGCAGGCCCTGTGCGCTGAGAAAGTCCCGCACCCGGCCCTCAAGCCGGGGCGGCAGCGCCCCTTCATAACATTCTGTGCTGAAATCAGACATGGCTGTCCCTCCCCGCTGCCGCGGCGCGGCAGCTCTTGGCGTACTGTCCGGGCGATAAGCCGGTCAGCCGTTTAAACGTGCGGATAAAATGGGCGTTGTCGCCAAACCCGGCCCCTTCGCCGGCCTGCTGCACCGACGCGCCGCAGCGCAGCAGGGACCGCGCCCGCAGCACACGGCAGTGGATAATGTACTCCCCCACTGAATAGCCGGTTGCTTCCTTGAACCGGTGGCAAAGCGTCGACTTGCTCATAAAACATTCAGCGGCCAGGGCGTCCAGCGTGATGGGCCCGTCGAGATGGCTGCGGATGTAGCTGATGGCCGCCTGCGCCGCAAGGTCGGCCGGCCCCCGCTGCGGCGGCTGAACCGGTTCGCCGCCCCACACCCGGCACGCCAGCGCCAGAATGCCCAAAAAGGCGGCGCGTCGCTGCAAAAGTCCCGCGGTCCCTCCCACGCCCGCAGGGTCCTCTTCGAGCGCGGCAAACAGCGAAAGGCACCGCTCAAGCTCCTCACGCCCCAGCGCGATGCACCGGCTTTGGTTTTCCAAATGCTCGGCCAGCGCTGCCGCGCCCTGCGCCTCGAGCGTTTCGCGCGGAAAATGCAGAACATACCGGCTGTATCCGCTGCTGCGGCTGGAAAAGCTGCGGTGCGGCGCAGCGGCGTCAATAAGAATCAGAAATCCCCGCCGCAGCGGCCATGCCTGGCGGTCGACAAAAATACTGCCGCCGCAGGTCAGCGGAAGCAATATTTCATACTCTTCGTGAAAATGCGGCCGTTCCATATGCCACAGGCCGCTGTCACGGCGCTGCAGCTCAAAATCCCATCCGCGCATGGGCATCCCCCCGGACATACTGTTGAATCAGTATATCACAACCTTGCAAGATATGCAAATAAAAGAGCTCAAACATCGATAGAAGCTTGTTATCGTCTGCCGTATAATACAGGTATCTTATTTTTCAGGAGGCGATTTCATGGGTACAGCGCCGGCCCTCATCCACCCGATGACGGCGGAGTTTGCCGACTATCTGCGTGATGAATCGCGCACCACCGGCACAGCTGACACCATTTCCTTTCCCCGCAGCGAGGCCGACGTCGCCGGCATTCTGCGCTCGCTGCACCCGGCGGGTATGCCGGTGACCGTGCAGGGCGCGCGCACCGGTCTGGCCGCTGCCGCCGTGCCGGACGGAGGGCACGTGCTCAACCTGAGCCGCATGGACAGGGTCCTGTCGCTTCGCGAACAGGATGGCCACTTTTTTGTCACCGCGCAGCCGGGCGTCGTGCTGCTCAACCTCAGAAAAATGATTGCGTCGCGCCGGTTTGAGACTGCGGGCTGGGACGAGCAGTCGCTGGCCGCGCTTGAAGCGCTGAAAGACGCGCCCGAGCAGTTTTTCCCCACCGACCCGACCGAGACGACGGCATCCATCGGCGGCATGACGGCGTGCAACGCCTCGGGAGCGCGCAGCTATCTGTACGGGCCCATGCGCCGCCATGTCACGGCGCTGCGCGGGGTGCTGGCCGACGGCCGCGTTTTTTCGCTGCGCCGAGGGCAGTGCTTTGCCGACGGCCTGCGTTTTCGCCTTCCTCTTGCAGACGGCAGCTTTGTCGAGGGCAGCCTGCCCGATTACCATATGCCGCAATGTAAAAACGCCTCAGGCTATTTTATTGCGCCCGGCATGGACCTTTTAGACCTTCTCATCGGCTCGGACGGCACGCTGGCCGTTGTGACGGCCGTTGAGCTTGCGCTCATGCCCCTGCCGAACGTCATCTGGGGCGCCACCTGCTTTTTCCCCAGCGAGCAGAGCGCGGCGCAGTTTACCGAAAAGGTGCGCGCGGACATGAAGAACATCGCCGCGCTCGAGTACTTTGATGCGCGCGCCATGGACATCCTGCGCGAGCAGCGGGCGGCAGGGGGTGTTTTTGCCCGCCTGCCCGACCCGGGCGGCATGGGCGCGGCGGCCATTTACGCCGAGCTGCACTGCGCCAGTGAGGCCGAAGCTCTGGACGGCCTGCGCACGCTTGCCGCGCTGAGCACGGCGGCCGGCGGCGACCCCGGGCGTTCGTGGGTCGCACGCACAGAGCTTGACCGCGAGACCCTGACCTTTTTCCGCCACGCTGTGCCTGAAAGCGTCAATTCCCTGATTGACAAACGCCGGCAGACCGTGCCCGGCATCACCAAGCTGGGCAGCGACATGTCGGTGCCTGACGGCCGGCTTCTGGATGTTATGGAGTTATACCGGCAAACGTTGGCTGAAGGCGGCTTTGAGTACGCCACCTGGGGGCACATCGGCGACAACCACCTGCATGTCAACATCCTTCCCCGCGACATGGCCGAGCATGCGCGCGGAAAAGAGCTTTTTCTGCGCTGGGCGCGCGAGGTGACGGCCATGGGCGGCGCTGTTTCAGCCGAGCACGGCGTCGGAAAGCTCAAGGCGCCTTTCCTGACCGTCATGGCCGGCGAAGCCGCCGTCGACGGCATGCGCCGTCTCAAACGGGCCTTTGACCCCCTGTGGCAGCTCGGCCGGGGCAATCTGTTCAGCGAGGAGGACGGCAAATGAACATCATCGTCTGCGTCAAGCAGGTGCCCTCGTCCAACGAGGTGCGTCTCGATCCCGTGACCAACACCATTGTGCGCGACGGCCGTGCGGCCGTCATCAACCCCTTTGACAGCCACGCGCTCGAGGCGGCCCTCTGCCTGCGTGAAAGGCTGGGCGGCACGGTCTCGGTGCTCAGCATGGGCATTCCGGCCTGCAGCGCCATGCTACGCGACTGCATTGCCCGCGGCGCTGATCGCGCCATGCTTATGACCGACCGCGCCTTTGCCGGCGCCGACACGCTGGCCACTTCCTACGCGCTGTCGCTTGGTGCAAAAAAGCTCGCGCCCTTTGACCTGATTCTGTGCGGCCGCATGGCGGTCGACGGCGACACGGCGCAAATCGGGCCCGAGCTGGCCGAACGGCTGGACATTCCCCATGTCACCGATGTTTTTGACATCGAGCCGGGGCAGGACTGTCTGTTTGTTCGCCGCGAAACCGACGACGGCGTCGAGCGCCTGCGCGTTCCTCTGCCCGCCCTTCTGACCGTTACGCGCGAGCTGGGAAACCCCCGCCTGCCGTCCATTACCGGCGTTTTGCACGGTGAGCAGTCTGAAGTGACTGTGCTGAGCGCGCAGGATGCAAATGCCGACCCTGACCAGTGCGGGCTGTCAGGCTCGCCGACTCAGGTGACGCGGACCTTTGTACCGCAGGGGCGGGGCCAGGCCCGTTCCATTGACGGCACTGCCGCCGAACAGGCCGCGGCTATCGCCGACATCATCGGGGAGGTGCTTTAAATGGCTTTACTGCTCGACACCGCGCGCTGTGTGGGCTGCGGCCTGTGCGTACGCGCCTGCGCTTACGGCGCACTTGAAAAAACCGGGAACGGCATTGCAATCGACCATGAAAAGTGTGTTTTATGCGCGTCCTGTGTCCAGAGCTGCCCTAAAAACGCCCTGTCCATCGAAAGAAACGGATCGGCGAAAGCCGACGAAGCCGCTGGCGTGTGGGTCTTTGCCGAACGCGCCGACGCGCTGCTGCCCGTTGCGCTCGAGCTGACCGGGCGCGCGCGGCAGCTGGCTGACAAGCGCGGCGCCTACGTCACAGCGCTGCTTCCCTGCGGGACGCGGGAAGATGCTGACGCCCTGATTGCCGCCGGCGCCGACAGAATCATCTCATGCCCCAGCACATATCTGCAGACCCGCCTGGATGCCCCTTACACCGACTGGATCGCCGGGCTCGCCAAAGAGCAGAAACCCGAAATCCTGCTGTTCGGCGCGACCGGCTTCGGGCGCTCGCTGGCGCCGCGCGTAGCGGCACGGCTGGGCGCGGGGCTGACCGCCGACTGCACGGGGCTTGACATTGACCCTGAGACCGGCCTTTTATTGCAGACCCGCCCCGCCTTTGGCGGAAACCTGATGGCGACCATCATGTCGCCCCACCACCGGCCGCAGATGGCGACAGTCCGCCCCGGCGTCATGCCGGCGCCTGTTCCCGACGCGAGCCGCAGAGGAATCGTAGAGCAGTCCCCCGGCCCGGACAGCGCGGGGCTGGTCGAGCTCCTCGAACGTCAGGCGAAAAAGGCGCAGAGCGGCATTGCGCAGGCTGACATCATCATTTCGGCCGGCCGCGGCATCGGGCCGCGTAAAAACCTGTCCCTGGTGCAGCAGCTGGCCGACCGCCTCGGCGCACAGGTCGGCGTCACCCGCCCCCTGGTCGACATGGGGTGGATGGGCCGCGAGCACCAGATTGGCCAGACAGGCACGGCAGTCGCGCCCAGGCTGCTTATTGCCTTCGGCGTTTCGGGGGCCATTCAGCATCTTGCCGGCATGGGCGGGGCGCAGACCGTCGTCGCTGTCAACACCGACCCTGACGCCGCTATTTTCAGCGCAGCCGACTATCGCGTCGTTGCCGACGCTGAAGAGGTTCTGCAGGCGCTGCTGCAAAAGCTGGGATAACATCCGGCCAACATTGTATCAAAATATGAAAAGTGCAGGGCTTTGCCCTGCACTTTTTATCGTCCGGCTTCCTGTGCTTCGCGCTGAATGATGCCTCCGCCCAATACGCGGCCGTCCGGACCAAAAAAAACAGCGCTCTGTCCCGGCGACGGAGCCCGCGCCGGCTCGTGAAAATCGACACGCGCCGTGGTTTCTCCTGTCCGAACGACCCGGGCGGGATAGATCTTTTTCCCGTGTCTAACCATTACATCGGCTTCAAAGGCGCTCAGAGCGCCATATTCCGGCGCCGTTATATAAAGTTCCCCCAGAGTGATTTGCGCCCTGTACGGGTCTGTAAGGGCCAGCACGACACGGTTACTCTGCGGGTCAATCCGTGTGACGTACAGCCGCCCTTCGGCGGCAATTCCCAGACCGCGGCGCTGCCCGACCGTATAGTGGTGGATACCTTTGTGGCGGCCCAACACTCTGCCCTGCTCGTCGACAAAATCGCCGGGCGGCGGACAAACGCCCCGGCTTTCGATAAAAGCGGCATAGTTGTTGTCCGGGATAAAGCAAATTTCCATGCTGTCCGGCTTGTCAAACACGTCTACGCCTGCCCGGTGCGCGTATGCGCGGATATCGGCCTTGCTTTTCTCCTCTCCCAGCGGCAGCAAGAGCCTTTCAATCCACGCACACGGCAGGCGGTACAGCATATAAGCCTGGTCGTTGGATGCCGGCGACCGGTAGAGCGCCGGCACTCCCTCAGCCGTCCGTCCGGTACGGGCGTAATGGCCGGTCGCAACATACTGTGCACCCAGGCGGTCAGCCAGGTCAAAAAGCAGGCGAAATTTAACGGCCGGATTGCACAGTACGCACGGAATGGGCGTCATACCGCAGACATAGCCGCGGACAAAGGGCTCAATAACATGACTTTCAAGCTCCCGCGTCATGTCAATGCAGACAAAGTCAATGCCCAGCTGCTGCGCTGTGCGGCGGGCAGCGCTGTCATCAGAGCCTGAGCAGGATAAAAATGCGCCGATAACAGTATAGCCCTGCTCGCGCAGAAAAACAGCAGTGCAGGCAGAATCTACGCCGCCCGACAGGCCGAGCACAACGGTTTTTTCTTTCATGCTCTATGGAATCCTTTCATTGCGTTTCTGCGGCCATTGTACCCTAAAACACATAGAATGACAAGGGCTGGAACAAAATCCTCGCGCGCGCGATTATATTAGAGGAAAACAAGATAAATATAGTCTAATATTCTTGTGAAGCGGTCAAAAATATGCTATACTACCGTATAGTGGTGTTTTATGCGCCGCATGTCCGCGCAGTTTGGAAAGAGAAAGAGGAGATCGCATTGTATACGCCGTCAGCCCTGCTTGACGCTGTCATAAAGATCCTCGAGCGCGATTTGGGCGAGGTTATTGTTTCAACCTGGTTCAGCGACGCTGAGGCCATTGCCATCAAAAACGGCCATCTGGTCATCTACACCCCTAATGAAGTCAAACGCGAGACCATGCAGAAACACTATTTTGACAATGTTTCTCAGGCGATTTACGAGCTTTTGGGCGAACGGCTGACGCCGCTGTACCTGTGCGGCGAAGAGGAACTCGCCGTCTGGCGGCTTGAAAACGAAGATTCGGTTTACAGCCACTATACATTTGCCAAGTTCATCGTCGGGCCCAGTAACCGCTTTGCCCATGCTGCCGCCCTCGCCGTTGCCAACAGCCCGGCGGCAGTCTACAATCCGCTGTTTATCTATGGCCAGTCCGGCCTGGGAAAAACGCATCTGCTCTACGCCATTGCCGGCGAACTGCGGCGCAGGCACAGCGGCATGCGGGTAGTTTACGTCAAAGGCGATGAGTTTACAAACGATCTGGTCTCCTCCATTCAAAGCGGTACAGTGGCTGAGTTCCGCAATAAATACCGGCAGGCCGACCTTTTTCTCGTTGACGACATTCAGTTTATCGCCGGCAAAGTGCAGACACAGGAGGAGTTCTTTCATACCTTCAACACCATGCATGAGGCGGGCAAACAGATTGTTCTGACCTCTGACCGGCCTCCCAAAGAAATTCTAACCCTGGAAGAGCGTCTGCGCACGAGGTTTGAATGGGGTCTTCTGGCCGACATTCAGCCCCCTGACCTTGAGACGCGCATGGCCATGATTTCAGCCAAGGCGCGCGATCTCGGCATGTCGCTGACGCCGAAAATTGTCCAATACGTCGCCGAAAGCATCCAAAGCAACGTGCGGCAGCTCGAAGGAGCAGTCAAAAAAATCTATGCCTATCATTCACTGATGGGCCGCGCTCTGGACATGGAAATGGCGCAGGACGCCATCCGCGACATCTTCCGTGAAAATCCCGGCGCTCACCCGACGCCTGATCTGATTTTGCAGGAGGTCGCCTCGTTCTACAGCATCCCGGCCGAACGCATCCGCGGCAGCGCCAAAACACGCGACGTTGTCGGCCCACGTCAGGCGGCCATTTACCTGATTCGTGAAATGACCGGTATGTCACTGCCTGAAATCGGAAAATTCATGGGCCGTGACCACACAACGGCACTATATGCCATCAACAAAATCGAAGAACGGCTGAAGAATGAGCCTGAACTGCAAAATGAAATTGCTGACATGAAAAAGAACATTCAAAACCGCTGATTCGACGGTTTTTTCTGTCCCCAATGCCCTGTGAACAAAAATAAGTCATTTGTGGAAAAATCAATACTGTGGAAACGCGTGGATAACCCCCAGCTTCACACACACCCTGCTGTGAACGCGCAAACCATGATATTGCAGGATGTCACAGCGTTTATCCCCAAAACCCACACCCTCTATTACTACTGCTAAAAGAAACCTTTAGTTTAAACCGAAAGGAGCACCCCAATGCGTTTTTCCTGTGAAAAAGCCGTTTTAAACGACGCCATCTCTGTCTGCATCCACGCTGTCTCCCCCAAAAGCTCCATTCCCGCACTTGAGGGACTGCTCATCACAGCAGGAACAGATGTCAGCCTGTGCGGCTATAATTTCAAAACTGCCATCCAGAAAAACTTTGACGCCGATGTCACCGAGTCAGGAGCCGCTGTCATCAATGCCCGCATCTTTTCTGACATCATTCGCAAACTGCCCGATGATATCATTGAAATCTCAGTTGACGACCGCCTGATGGCGACCATCAAGTGCGGCGTATCAGAGTTCAATATCATGTCTACATCAGCTGAAGAATACCCCGACCTGCCCAGCGTTGACAGCGACGCCGGCGTCCGAATCTCCAACAGCGTGCTGCGCGACATGATTTCACGCACCAGCTTTGCCATTTCCGACAATGAAAACAAGCCCATTCACACCGGGTCACTGTTTGAAGTTGAAGACGAACAACTGACCATTGTTTCTGTCGATGGTTATCGTCTGGCCATTCGCAAAGCAGAATGCCAAAATCTGCGCCACAGCGGCTTCCATTTTGTCGTGCCTGGTGACACGCTGCGCGAGCTTTCGCGCATTCTGCCCGAAGACGACGAACCGACCACCATCTGTCCAGAACAAAAGCATGCCCTGTTTCAGTTCAGCGGCACTGTTGTGACAACACGCCTGCTCGAAGGTGAATTTCTCAACTACCGCGGCGCCGTGCCGGCAGACCAGCCCATCAAGCTGGAAATTGACGTAAAAGCCGTCATCACCGCAGTTGAGCGCGTCTCCCTCATCATTTCCGAACGTCTGAAAAATCCGGTCCGCTGCCTGTTTGACGAACACGGTCTCAAACTGTCGTGCATCACAGCTCTGGGCCGCTCTTACGACGAACTCGAGCTTGCCCCCTGTCCTGAGCCGATTGAAATCGGCTTTAACAACCGTTATCTGCTCGACGCGCTGCGCGCCGTGGACAGCGATATCTGTATGCTGGAGCTCAAAAGCGGACTGTCTCCCTGCGTGCTGCGCCCCGTTGAAGGCGACGCATTTACCTATCTGGTTCTTCCCGTTCGCCTTAAAGCGGGTGAATAAATGTTTCACGGGGAACAACAGGTGCCCATCGACACCCCTTTTATCAAGCTCGACAGTCTTTTAAAGCTGTCCGGACTCTGTATGACAGGCGGCGAAGCCAAAATACGCATTGCCGACGGACAAGTCCTTGTAAACGGCGCAGTATGCACGCAGCGCGGCCGCAAAATCGTGCCGGGCGACAAAGTCGAATGTTCAGGCCAGCTTCTGGCGGTGACGCGTCATGCGCCTTGACCGCCTCTGCCTGCGCGATTTTCGCAACTACGAACAGCAGGAACTGACATTGCAGGACGGCGTTAACCTGCTCATTGGGCCCAACGCACAGGGAAAAACCAATGTTCTGGAGGCTGTCTTTCTTTTGACGGGAAGCCGGTCATGGCGCGCCGGCAGAAAAAGCGAGATGGTTCGCTTCGGTGCACAGAGCGCTTTTATCGAGGCCGGGCTGCATGTCCGAAACCGGGATTTTGAAATCAGGATGACGCTGCCCCTTTCCGGCCGGGGAACAACGACGGTCAACGGTGTCAAAGCGACCCGGCAGAGCAGGCTGTCTGACGTGCTCCGCTGCGTTTTGTTCGCGCCCGAAGACCTGTCGCTGCTGCGTGACGGAGCGGCGGCCCGCCGGCGGTTTCTGGACACGGCGCTATGTCAGCTGCGCCCGCGGTATGCCGAGCTTTTGACGGAGTACCAGAAACTGATTGACCATAAGACGCGCCTGCTGCGCGATGAGGAGCGGAGAGCCGCCATGATGGCTGTGTTGCCGGATTTTGACGCCCGCATTGTCACCGTCGGGACAGCGCTGATTGGTTACAGAGCGCGCTTTACAGCGCTGCTGGCGCCGATTTGTCAGGAGATTTACAATGACATTTCGGGCGGCCGGGAAAAGCTGACCATGCGTTATGCCACTGTGTCGACCATTGAAGACCCGTCCGGTCCGCAAAACGAGCTGGAGGCCGCCTTTTTCCGGCATCTTGAAAGTCATCGCGAGGCTGAGCTGCGGCTCGGACAGTGTCTGTCGGGTCCGCATAAGGACGACCTTGTCATGGAAATCGATGGACGGCCCTGCCGGGCCTTTGCGTCGCAGGGGCAGACCCGGTCGACGGCACTGGCCATGAAGTTTGCTGAGCGCGAGCTTTTTTTCCGCGACTGCGGTGAATATCCCGTGCTGCTGCTTGACGATGTTCTAAGCGAGCTGGACAGCGCGCGGCAGAGCTACGTCGTCGAACACACGCCGGGCGGGCAGGCCATTATCACCTGCTGCGAAGACACGGGGCGGTTCAGCCCCAGCGGCCGCCGCCTGCGGGTCGAAAACGGGAGGATTTTTTAGCTGTGTATCTGCATCTTGGACGGGATATCGCTGTTTCATACAGCAGCATTGTCGGAATCTTTGATTTTGACACATCGACGCATTCTCACCTTTCCAGACAGTTTTTTGACCGCGCCGAAGAAAAGGGTCAGGTCGTCGTCGTAACTGACGAGCTGCCCAAATCGGCTGTTGTCTGCATAGAAAACGGCGAACAGGTCGTTTACATCACCCAGGTCTCGAGTCAGACGCTTTACAAGCGCAGCCTGTGACCGGGCAAACCAATCCAGGAGGTCCCAAAATGGCCGATAACACTATTCAGAACAATCAGGCTGCCAGCACGCCGCAGGCTTATGACGAAAACCAGATCCAGGTGCTCGAGGGACTCGAGGCCGTGCGCAAGCGCCCGGGCATGTATATTGCGACGACGAGCACCCGCGGCCTGCATCATCTGGTTTACGAGATTGTCGACAACTCGATCGACGAAGCGCTGGCCGGCGTCTGCACACATATCGAAGTCTTTATCGAGCCGGGCGATGTGGTGCGCGTCATTGACAACGGACGCGGTATTCCGACCGGCATTCATCCCAAAATGGGCATTTCGACCCTTGAGGTCGTTTTTACCGTTCTGCACGCGGGCGGCAAGTTCGGCGGCGGCGGCAACAAGGTCTCGGGCGGTCTGCACGGCGTCGGCGCCAGTGTTGTCAACGCGCTGAGCGAGTGGCTGACCGTCAAGGTCTGCAACGAGGGCAAGGTGCATGAAATGGCCTTTGCCCGCGGCGCTGTCACGCGCCCCATGGAAATCACCGGCACAACCGACCGCACGGGCACTGAAATTGCCTTTAAGCCGGACGGCGAAATCTTTGACGATTTGGTCTTTGATTATGACACCCTGCTCACTCGCCTGCGTGAAGAGGCCTTTTTGAATGCAGGGCTCAAGATTACGCTGACCGACAACCGCAACCCCGAAGAGCCGCAGCAGGACGTCATGTGCTATGAGGGCGGCATCCGCGAGTTTGTCTCTTACCTCAATCGCAACAAGACTCCGCTGCACGAAAATGTCATTTATCTTTCGGGCAAAAAAGAAAACGGCGTCGCCGAAGTGGCGATGCAGTATAACGACAGCTACAATGAGCTGATTTTGTCCTTTGCCAACAACGTCAATACGACTGAGGGCGGCATGCACGAAACCGGGTTTAAGACCGCCCTGACCAGGGCAATCAACGACTACGCCCGCAAATATAAATATATCAAAGAGGACGATAAAAATCTGACCGGCGAGGATGTGCGCGAGGGCATCACGGCTGTCATTTCAGTCAAACTTGAAGAGCCGCAGTTCGAGGGCCAGACCAAGACCAAGCTGGGCAATGCCTTTATGCGCACGCTGGTCGACAACATGGTGTATGACAATTTGTCGGCTTTTCTGGAAGAGAATCCGGCGGTCGCAAAGCAGGTCATGGACAAAGCCTTGACGGCGGCGCGCGCGAGAGAGGCCGCCAAAAAGGCCCGCGAGGCGACGCGGCGCAAGAGCGCGCTCGAAAGCGCCAGTCTGCCCGGCAAGCTGGCCGACTGTCAGGAGCGCGACCCCGAGCTGACCGAAATCTATATCGTCGAGGGCGACAGCGCCGGCGGCAGCGCCAAAAATGGCCGTGACCGCCGCTATCAGGCCATTCTGCCGCTGTGGGGCAAAATGCTCAACGTCGAAAAAGCGCGGCTTGACAAAGTGTTCAGCAATGAAAAGCTCATGCCCATGGTCACGGCCTTTGGCGCCGGCATTGGCGACGAGTTTGACGTAACCAAGCTGCGCTATGGCAAAATCATTCTGATGGCCGATGCTGACGTCGACGGCAGCCATATCCGCACGCTGCTTCTGACCTTTTTCTTCCGGTTCATGCGCCCGCTCATCGAGCAGGGACATGTCTATATCGCCCAGCCGCCCCTTTTCAAGGTGGTGCCCAAGGGCAAGGACAAAGAGCCGCGCTACGCTTATTCTGACGAGCAGCAGGCCATGCTTTTGCAGCAGTTTCCGGGCGCCGAGGTTCAGCGGTACAAGGGCCTGGGCGAAATGAACCCCGAGCAGCTGTGGGAGACGACAATGGACCCCGAGCGCCGCACAATTCTGCGCGTCGAGCTCGAGGACGCTGTCGCAGCGGACGAAATTTTCACCATTCTGATGGGTGAAAAGGTCGAGCCCAGACGGGAGTTTATCGAAAAGAACGCCAAGAGCGTTCAGTATCTGGACGTCTGATCGGACCGGCCCCGTCCATTCGCCCCACATCCCACTGAAAAGGAAGGAACACCATGGACGATCTCCGTTTTGAAAATCAAACCATCATCCCTGTCGAAATTGGCAAGGAGATGAAAAAATCCTTTATCAGCTACGCGATGAGCGTCATTGTATCGCGTGCGCTGCCCGATGTCCGCGACGGCCTCAAGCCGGTGCACAGGCGTATTCTGTACGCCATGTACGAGGACAACCTGACCCACGACAAGCCCTACCGCAAGTCGGCGACAACGGTCGGCAACGTGCTCGGCCGCTACCATCCGCACGGCGACGCCAGCGTCTACGACGCCATGGTGCGCATGGCGCAGGACTTTTCTTTGCGCTATCCCATGATTGACGGCCACGGCAACTTTGGTTCTGTCGACGGAGACCCCCCGGCCGCCTATCGTTATACCGAGGCCCGCATGTCCCGGCTGGCGGCCGAGATGATGACGGACATTGAAAAGGACACCGTTGACTGGGAGCCCAACTTTGATGAAAAGCGCAAAGAGCCGGCTGTGCTGCCGTCGCGCTTTCCCAGCCTGCTGGTCAACGGCTCGTCGGGCATTGCTGTCGGTATGGCGACCAACATTCCGCCGCACAACCTGCGCGAAGTCATTGACGCCGCCTGTATGCTCATTGACAACCCGGAGGCGCAGCTTGAAGACCTGTGCCAGTGCATCAAGGGTCCGGACTTTCCTACCGGCGGCGTCATTATGGGCCGCTCGGGCATCCGCGCCGCCTATGCCACGGGGCGGGGTAAAATCATCGTGCGCGCCCGCGCTGAGATTGAGGAGTGGAAAGAGGGCCGCTACCGCATTATTGTCACTGAGATTCCCTATATGGTCAACAAGGCGCGTCTGGTCGAGAGTATTGCCGATCTGCACCGTGAAAAACGCATCGAGGGCATCACTGACCTGCGCGACGAGTCAGACCGCCAGGGCATGCGCATTGTCGTCGAGTTGCGGCGCGACGCCAATCCGCAGGTCGTTTTAAACCGTCTGTTTCAGTACACCCAGATGCAGGAGACCTTTTCGGCCAACATGCTTTCGCTGGTTGACGGCCAGCCGCGCGTTCTGCCGCTGCGCGACATGCTGGATTATTACATTAAGTTCCAGTACGAGGTCGTTGAGCGGCGTACCCGCTATGACCTGCGCAAGGCTGAGGAGCGTGCTCACATCCTTGAGGGTCTGGCCATTGCCTGCGATAACATCGACGAGGTCATTCACATCATCCGCACCAGCTATGATGAAGCGC
>DVMR01000068.1 GCA_018714845.1 Candidatus Ventrousia excrementavium | reverse complement strand
TGAAAAGCGCCTGTGCGCCAAGTTTGATGAGTTGAGCATCGCAAAATTTCCCGTCGCCAAGCCGGGCGAGATGGGCATGCGCGTACTCGATAACTGCGCCGAAGAGCACATTATGTGAAAAAAGCCGGGGGGACAGCCTGTCCCCCCGGCGCGCATTTTGCATGCTGACACTGGCGCACAGACATTGCCTGTGTTATACTGGAGTCAACACCAACATACCGTCAAAAAGGATTGGACTTTATGCCGTTTTTTGAATACAGCCGCATTGAAACGGAATATCTCAGTGCGCGCGACCGGCGTCTGGGCGACGCCATCACACGCATCGGACCGGTACAGCGCACAGTCGACTCTGATTTATTTTCCGCTCTGGTCAATGCCATCGTGGGTCAGCAGATCTCGACCAAAGCGCAGGCTACCATCTGGGGCCGTTTTCTCACCGAGCTGGGCACCGTGACGCCCGAGGTCATCGACGCCTGCACGGCTGAGCGTCTGCAAAGCCTGGGCATCAGTTACCGTAAGGCCGGGTACATCAAAAGCGCGGCAAGGCGCGTCTGCGCCGGTGAGCTCGACCTTGCGGCACTGCATAACATGTCCGACGCCGAGGTCTGCCGCGCGCTGTCGTCGCTGGACGGCGTCGGTGTGTGGACAGCTGAAATGCTCATGACCTTTTCCATGCAGCGGCCTGATATCGTCAGTTTCAGCGACCTTGCCATCCAGCGCGGCATGAGGATGCTTTACCGGCACCGCACCATTACGCGGCCGCTGTTTGAAAAATACCGCAAACGCTATTCCCCCTATGGTACTGTCGCCAGCCTGTATCTGTGGGCCATTGCCGGCGGCGCACTCGAGGGGGTGACCGACCCTGCCGCTCGAAGGAGAAAACCGTCATGACCGATATTTTTGCACGTTCGTCCCGGCTTTTGGGCCAAACTGCCCTGGACAAGCTATCACACACCTCGGTCGCGGTGTTTGGGCTGGGGGGTGTCGGCTCGTATGTCTGCGAAGCGCTGGCACGCGGCGGCGTGGGCCGTCTGGTCCTGGTTGACGGCGACACTGTGGACCCCACCAACATCAATCGCCAGCTCATCGCGCTGCATAGCACAGTCGGCCAGCCTAAAACCGACGTTATGCAGCAACGGCTGCTTGACATCAACCCCGGTATGACTGTCGAAACATACCAGCTGTTTTACTCCGCCGAGACCGCCGATCAGGTCGATTTTTCTTCTCTCAACTACATTGCAGACGCCATTGACACCGTCTCGTCCAAGTTGATTATCGCCGAACGGGCCCGTGATGCCGGTGTACCTGTCATCGCGGCCATGGGCACGGGCAACAAAAAGGACCCTCTGCGCCTGCGCGTCGGAGATATTTACGAGACCTCGGGCTGTCCGCTGGCCCGCGTGATGCGGCGCGAGCTGCGCAAGCGCGGCATTTCCGCCCTGCGCGTCGTCTATTCCGACGAGCCGGCCATGACTCCCCTGCCCGATGATAAGCCTCTGCCCACAGGGCGTCGGCAGACGCCGGGCAGTCTGCCCTTCGTTCCCTCGGTTGCCGGGCTCATCATGGCGTCTGAAATCATTGCTGCCCTGACAGGTATTCCCCTGCGATAAAACTGCAGAAGGAGCTTTTTATGAAGCATTTGAATCGCAATGTCGCCCGCCGCAGGCAGGCTTTTCTGGCCGTACTGCTGCTGGCTGTTGTTCTCCCCACGGTCAGCTGCGCCGTGCTCGCTGTGCGCCAGCACCGGCTGCAGCGTCAACTTTTGGATGCACGCGCCGAGGTTGAACGGTTAAGCCTTGCTCTGCAGGATGTCCAGACCGAACAGACCAACAGCTCTTCCGAAAGTTCCACGCCCGAACACGAGCCGCCGGCACAGCCGCCGACTTCGGCCTCTGGCGATGCTGCGCCAGCCTATCAGTCACTGCATCCAGACGTTTATAGTGACACCCCGGTCGGCGAACAGACAGTATACGAAAAGGTCTGTTACCTGACCTTTGATGATGGCCCCAGCGAACAGACTCCGGCTATTTTGGACGTTCTCGACCAGTACGGCGTCAAAGCCACCTTTTTTGTCGTAGGTTCCGGCGTGCAAAAGCATCCGGAAATCGTCAAGGATGCAGTTGCACGCGGGCATGTCATTGGCATCCACACCGATTCTCATGTCTATAAAGAGATCTACGCCTCGGTTGACAGCTATCTTGACGACTTCAGTTCTGCATGGCAGCGCGTTTATGATCTGACGGGGCAAAAGCCGGCTGTTTTTCGCTTTCCCGGCGGCAGCATCAACCAGTATAACAAGGGGATTTACCAACCGCTCATTGCCGAAATGCTGAGACGCGGCTTTGCCTATTACGACTGGAACGCCTCGGCCGAGGACGCGGTCGGCAAACCGACTGCTGAATCGGTTGTCCAAAATGCCCTGTCCACCAACGCCAAAATGCCCATCGTTCTGATGCATGACGGCACTTACACCACGGCTACAGCTGAAGGGCTTCCCCAAATTATCGAGGGTTTCCAATCCCGTGGCTACACCTTCGGCGTGCTGACGCCCGACGTATACTCAGTGGCCTTTGGGTATAAAGATTGAGCTTTATCTCAAACTTGTGTTGTTTGCGCATCCTGACCGCGGACCTTTGTTCGTTTACAATAGCTGCCCGCCTGCTCAGGCAGTATCCATTCGGAAGAAAAGAGGGAGCAAAGCCTGGCTTTGCTCCCTCTTTTTTATTGTTTACTGCTGGGGTTCACTGGTGCCAGTCAGCGTCAAAACGACCGGTTCATGTCCCAAACGGGGCAGTATCACGTTTTTAAAATCATCCATCGAAACGGCGATGCTTTTGGTGTTGACACCAGGGTGCATACAGGCGTGCTCCCACCCGAGGATATCAGAGTCAATGACCAGGTGAATTTTTTTGTCCGGGTCAAAGAGCAGGCTCAAAGGGTTGACGGCCCCGGGCGTCACGCCCAGCATGTCATACAGGGTATCTGCATCGCCAAAGCTCAGACGAGACACGCCCAGCTTTTTGGACACTTCAGCTGTGCGGAAGGGTTTATCACCCACAATGAGCAACAGATAAAACTCGGTCTTCTGCCTGTTGCACAAAAAGAGATTGCGGAAAAAGGGCGGCCCCAGCTTCTGCACGATGGGCGGCAGGTCGTCCATGCCCAGGGCCGGCTCGTGCTCGACCATGGTATAGGGCACGCCCCATGTGTGCAGCGTCTCGAGAATCTCCAGTGAACGGTCGCTCATCTTAGTCGACCTTGCTGAAGGGCAGATTCTGAACACGGCCGTATGAGAAGGTCAGGCCAATGACGGCTCCGCCCGAACCGCGGGTGAACTGCACAAAGGTGCTGCGCTGTCCGTCGGTGACAAACCGGTCGTGCGCGATGGGATACAGCCGCGACTCGCCGTTGCGGAAGTGATACAGGTACAGCCCGCCGTCGCGCTCAGTGACTTCGTAAGCGGTCTCGATTTCGCTGCTCTCATACCGGCCCTCATAGCGCAGCAAGTGCTCGCTCGGCACAGGAGAGGCGTCAGCTTTTTGCAGCTTGATCGAGCTTTCGCCCATAATGATGGCCGGCGCATCCGGACCGAGCAGCAGGTATTCGTCCAAATGTCCGACTTGATAAAGGTTGCCGCGCACATGGGTCAGCGGCGCCTTGTCAAAGGTCTCGACCAAAAACAGCTTTCCGCCTTCTTCGACGACGTCAAGCGTGATGGCATCGGGCAGGTCAGCGTAATAAACACCGGCCGCTGCGCTCTGGTCAAAGTTTTCAACGGTCTCAATTTCGGCACGCTTGGGAGCCTCGAGTCCGAGCAGGATGCGCAACACAGCCATGGCTGCAGGGTCGGTCGGCGTATTCTGCGTATTGCTCAAAATGACCAGCTCGATGTCGTCATCCGGCAGGCCGACAATAATTGAGCGGAACGCGGCGTCAGCACCGCCATGCTTGAAGTAGCGGTGGCCGTCAAGCTCGCCAATCATCAGTCCGCCGGCGTAGCTGGTCTCGGCCCCCCCCTTGAGCTTGGGCACGGTCATCATGATGTCGATGGTCTCTTTCTTGCACACTTTGGGGTTCTTATAATTGTCCATCCACTTCATAAAGTCATGAGCCGTTGTGTGCAGAGATGTCGAACCATAGCTGCCATAGTTGAGTACGCTGTGGAAGTACTCCGTTCCGTTGTCCCAGAACGAGCGGGCGCGGTTGTCAATGCGCTGCCAATAGCGGTCGCGAATGACGGTGCTCGTCATGCCGAGCGGCCCAAAGACGCGTTCGCGCAGGAAATCGTTAAGGCTTTTGCCTGAAACCTTTTCGGCAATCTCGGCCAGCAGGACAAAGTTCGAGTTGCTGTACATGTACTGGGTCTCGGGCGGGAAGTTAAGCTGGGTCTGGTTGGCAATGATGGTGATAGCGTCCTTTTGGGTGATGGTGTCGTCAATGCGCACGCCGCGCGCCATCTCAAGCGTCCAGATATCGCGGATGCCGCTGTCATTGTTGATGAGGTTGCGGACCGTGACCGGCTCGTCAAACCGGATAAGCTCGGGGATGTACTCACGCACATCCTTATCAATGTCCAAAAGCCCGTCCTCCTGCAAAAGCAGAACAGCGAACACCGTCAGCTGCTTGGATACCGATGCGACGTGAAAAACGCTGTCATCGGTGACAGGCAGGCGGTTTTCAATGTCAGCATAGCCGAAGCAGCGGTCGTACACGAACTGGCCGCCCTGTCGAATCAGGACCTGGCCGCCCGGGCACACGCCGTTCTGCCACAGGTGAAAGATTTCATCGATCTGCTTTTTCATTTGCTCTGTCATGGCTGAATCCTCCCTGAATACAAAGATCTGCGCGAAAATCTCGGCAGTCTTACCTTTTTCATGATACCCTGTCCGGCACTTTCTGTCAAGAAAGCAGAGCACATGTCGGACCCACGGGGCATACGCTGTATTGAGCGCCTGACCGGGCGCATCTATATAGAAATGATGGTGAGTCTATGATGAGAAGATGGAGACGGGGCTGCTGTTCGCGCTGCAGCAGCTGTTCGTGCCGGGAATCATGTCAGTGTGTCCGTGACGGCCAGTGCGTCCGCTCGACGTATCAGCGTGAATGCTGCCGCAGCTGCGGTTGCGGCTGCTGTTCCAATCATCAGAACAGTTCGAATAACATCCAGACCATCTGCTATTGCTCGCGCTTTATCGACGTGCCCATGAGCATTTATTACGGCCCGGGCTATACAGAGCTCGACTGCTGTATGACACAGAACGAGATTTTGCAGGATATCTCTGACACCCTCAGTTCCTGCTGCAGCTCTCAGAACAATTTCGGCAGCGGTTGCTGCTGCCGCTGAGTGCCGGTCTGTCCCCGGGACCAGGGTCCCGGGGACCTGTCCCGGCCCTGGCACCGCCCGCTTCATTTCTACATTCCTCACCGGGTATTTGCTACATGGCTCCTCCTTCTGCTGGCCGCCGGATAATCCGGCGGCTTTTTATGTATCTAAAAATATCAAATATTTTATTTTTAAAAATACCTTGACAGATGAAGTATATCGTGCTATACTTGGACCATCAAAGGAGGTGAAGTCCTTGTCGATCACTTCGGACATCATCCGCGGTCATACCGAGACCATTATCCTCGCCCGGCTGCTGCACTCTGACAGCTACGGCTATGAAATCAACAAATCCATCCAGCAGGCCACTGGCGGCCGGTACGAGCTCAAAGAGGCCACGCTGTATACCGCCTTTCGCCGGCTTGAGCAGAACGGCTGCATCAGCTCGTACTGGGGCGACGAGGGCAGCGGCGCCCGGCGGCGGTATTACCGCATCACGCCCGAGGGCCGTGCCGTTTACGCTCAAAACCGCGCCGATTGGGAAAGCGCGAAGCAAATCATTGATTTACTGATTAAGGAGGACTAAGTCATGATCCGTTTTATTAAAAAAGATAATACCCGTATCCGCCGCGTTGACCCGCGTGAAGAACTCCAGCGGCACTTTCCCATTGAATACTTTATCGCAACTTCACGGATGCTTTAAGGGGGTAAGACCATGAATGAAAAAATCAGACGTCAGGTGCTCAGCCTGTTGGCCGAAGCACCCGACTGCCCGGAAAAAACCGAAATTGCCGACGAGCTGACCCAAAACCTGACCGACAAGTACGAAGACCTTGTCGCCCAGGGCCGCGACCCGGATGATGCTTACCGCGAGGTCCTGGCCGGCATCGGCGATATCAGCGAGATGATCAGCTTTTTGCGCGAGGTCGGTGCAAGCCGGCAGACTGAGAGCAAAACTGATGCTTTCGACGCCCCCTTTGCCGATTTTGAAGAGCGCGTTCGCAATTTTTCCAGCCAGCTGGCCCGCAGCATTGAAGAACCGATGCGCAGCATGGCCGACGACATTGAATCGGCCGCCAAGCAGCTGCAGCAGAACATTCGCCGCAGCGGCCGCACATATTGCTATGACACGACCTACGAAGCTGACGGAGTCGAAGAACTTCTCATCGAAATGAAGTCAGGCGATCTCACCCTGCGCCCCGGCCCTGACCAGTATATTCGCATCACCGAGCGTTCGCGCGCCGCCTTGAGCGATGAGCAGCGTATCAGCGTCGAACGCAATGGCGACTGCCTGCGCATCGCGCAGGGCCGCAGCTATGTCGGCTTTGTCTGGTTCGGCTTTGGCGTCATCAGCTCTGATCTTGAAATCGAGCTGCCCGCACGCCTGTGGCGTGCAGTGACGGCCACCGGCGTCAACGAGGTCAGCATAACCGAACTCAAGTGCCGCACTTTGGGCATCAAGAGCACCTCGGGAGACATCAAAATAACGCGGCTTGAGTCCGAAACGCTGACCATCGACTCGACCAGCGGCGACATCACGGTCAGCGGCAACATCGACAACGTGGATATCCGCACAAAAAGCGGTGACGTCGACCTGAAAGATATGGTGGTCTCTAACCTGTCGGTCGACCAGATTTCGGGTGACATGGACTTTTCCGGCGCTGTTTTGTCGGCTCTGATTAAAAGCAAGTCAGGCGACACATTCCTGCGCACCCATTCGGCGCCCCGCGCCCTGACCATTGATTCCATCTCTGGTGATGTGCGCGTCATTCTGCCGGAAAATGACGGTTTTGCCATTCAGTACAAGCGGGTTTCGGGGGATTTCAAAAGTGATTTCGGCCTGATGACCTCGCTCAACTCCCGCAAGGGTGTCGCCTCGTATAAAAACGCATCTGAGCCGTCATATACCATTTCAACGGTCAGCGGCGACATCTCAGTCCTGCGCGGCTCGTAATTCATCATCAATCAGGGGGTGTTGTTATGAAACAGCCGGCTGCCGGCCGGCACGAAACGGTCAACCTGTGGCTTTCAGTCGCAGGACAGGGCGTTTCCAGACTGGGGCATTATCTGTTTTCTTTCGCCATGGGGCTTTATGTTCTGTCGCTAACCGGCTCGGCGCAGAGCTACGCCGTGACGGTTGCTGTCTCGCTGCTGCCGTCAGCTGTACTGTCTCCCATTGTCGGTGCACTTGCCGACCGCGTCAGCAAAAAGCTGCTTGTCGTTTTAAGCGACACATGCAACTGTGTTTTGCTGCTGTGTGCCTTTCTGGTCGCTCTGACCCGGCAGCTGACAGTCGGCGACGTCTATCTGATCACTTTCCTCATGAGCGTTATCAGCCCCTTTGTCAACGTGACCTTTACCGCCGCTGCTCCGCGTCTGGTCTCAGACCGCCTGCTTTCGCGCCTGACTTCCTATCGCACGGCCGTCTCCAGCGTCATTCAGGTGGCAACACCCGTTTTGAGCGGCGCCGTCTATGTAGTGCTTGACATTCGCCTGTTCATTTTATTCTCATCCATTGCCTATGGGCTGTCGGCACTGTCTGAACTGTTTATTGACTTCAATTTCAATCCGCTGGCAGAAGCGTCCGAAACCCGTGAATCATTTATGCAGTCGCTGCGCAGCGGGGCCTCTTACCTGCTGTCCTCGCGTGTGATGGTCACCATCGTTACCCTCATGCTGCTGGCCAACCTGTGGTTCGCGGCTCTTGACGCCGTGCTTCCCTACTCCATGCTTGAAATCATCGGGCTGAACGAAAGCACCTACGGCGTCATCATGGCGGCCTTTTCTGTGGGAACGCTTTTGGGGTCAGTCTATGTCGGCCGGCGCGACCTGCGCTTTTCCCGCCGGCTCGTCTCTGTCAGCCTGGCGCTGTGCGCGCTGCTCATGGTCTGGCTGGCCATTCCCATGGGGGTAGCCATGCCTGCGCCTTTGGCTTCAGTGCTGCTCTTTACCGGCTGTGCCGCCATCGGACTGGTCTGTGCGTTTATCAATGTTCCATCCAGTGTGTTTATCCAGCGCCTGGTTCCCGGCGAGCTGCTCGGCCGCATCGGCGGGCTGCTCAGCACCATCAACATGGTCATGTCCCCCGTGGGAATGCTGCTTTTCGGCACGCTGGCCGACCACATCCATCCGTCGATCATCCTCATGGCCTGTGCTGTCATGGTTGGAGCCGTAGCGCTTCTGTGCCGTAGGATGACCTCCTTCGACGAGTCGGCTGCCAGGCTTACACAATAAAATATGCGCCGAGCCGGTTCCTTTGCAGGGGCCGGCTCGGCG
>DVMR01000067.1 GCA_018714845.1 Candidatus Ventrousia excrementavium | reverse complement strand
AAAACAGATACTCCCCCTCATCGCTCAGCACCAGAATCTCTGTTGCACCTTCCGCAACAATATACTGCCGCCCGTCCTGTGCAAACATACAGTAGGTCGGATCGTTGATGACAATGGTGTCCGTCAACATTCCTTTTTTCAAAGCATTAACATTGGTCCCCAGTACCAACGCACTGAGCAAGGCCAAGATCACACCAACGGCCAACCCATGCTTTTTCAAAAAACTTTTCATTGTTTTTCACCTCTTATCAGCCAGTGGCCCAGTGATTTCAAGGCTGTACTTTTTCAACAATGTGCAGGGACGATATTTAAGCTTGTTGGCACGCAGCCCAGCAAGTCCCATGTCTTCACACCAATTCATGTGTGCCGGATGACCTGGCAGCATAGCGCAATTATAGTGCAGAAAGCATGTCAGCCCATTGGTGCGCGCAGCATTTTTCTGGAACAGATAACAGGCGCAGTCATTCAGCGTCTCAGCGACAGCAAAGGCGACCGGCTGTCCGTCAAGCCATGCAACCCCGCCGTAAAACTGCTCTTCCCATATATCGGCCAACCGGGCAAATGCCCGGCGTTCGCAGCCAAATACACAATGATTGCAGTCATATCCGCTGCACCAACGGTCAAACACATCCAACGCAACATCCATGGTTTCCCTGGTCAGGGGAGTAAAGCCTGTTTCCCCCTGTCCCTGAAAAGCAGCTATCTCGCGGCGTTTGAATTTATTGTGATTGCCGGCCAAGTCAATAAGCTCAGCTACATCATATATGTAATCGCTCCAGTCGCGGCTCCAAGACTCTCTGACTTCAAAGCCACACGCATGATAAAGTGGCAGCCATTCCTCCGGCACATATTCAAACCGCAAAGGGCGACCTTCGACCGAAAAAATGTGATACATTTCGCCGACCGCATCCTTGAGCCCCGCGGAGCCGTCCGGGAGTAAAATACAGGCAGCCTGGCCATCAAGGCCTGTATAGGCAACTGCGATTACACCGTCCATCATTTTGTATACATACCGAAACTGCTCATTCCAGCTGTAAAAGTTGGTAAATGACACATCAAATATTTCTGTATCTGCACCATAACCCAAAAACTTTGTGCGGTCTGACGCTTCAAAAGCCTGAAATCCATACCTGCTGAGCAGATGCCCGATAAAATCACTCATGCCCTTTCAACTCCCTGCGGCGATTCAGACAAAATCCCGCCAGACAGTACAAATACCCGACTGCACTGCAAAAGCTCCGCTCTGCGCGAAGCAAAAACCACTCGAGTCCGCGTATCCGTCTGTTCGGGCGCCCTCTCCAAAAGCTGGATATCCTCTCCATTTTCAAGCGCAATGCGCCGCAAAAGTGATTCAGGATTATACCTTGACAGCTCAATGCCGCCATAATAAACATTGCCGCTGTCAGGTTCCAACAGACCAGTCATCAACCGAGCCAGCGTTGTCTTTCCTGCTCCTGTTTTTCCGCAGATTCCCACGGTCTCGCCGGGGTACAGGCGCAGGCTTACATCGCGCAGAACAGGCTCACGGCGTCCGGGGTAAGCGAAAGTGACATTTTTCAGCTCGAGCACACTACCCAAAGGCGGCAATTCCAGATTTTCGTGAGATTTTATCTGAGCATCCGGCAACAGCGCGCGCACATCGGCCCATGCACGCCCGGCGCCGGGCGCCTTCATCAGCGATTGCAGCGAAAGCACAACAGCTGGAATGCTCAAAGCAAGTCCCTGCAGAAAACGGGGCAGTGACAGCTCCTGCACCGCAGCAATCCAAAGCAGCGGCACCATACACAGCGGCGCGGCAAAGCAGGCCACACGCTGCCATTCCCCCGCTCTGTCTGCTGCTGCGAAGGGAAAGGGCCTTTGCACGCCAAGTCGCTTATCACGGGTGCGGCAGGCCATCCATTCGTACTGTGCGCCGTCTGCAGAGTCTGTGCTGACCGGACGTGCATTGCCTGCAAACACCAAAACAGCCAGCGCTGTCAACGTACATGATATCAGTAAGACAGATGTCACTGCCGCTGTCGATACATCAGCAAGGAACAGTGACGAAGCCCAGCCCGTCAGCAGGCCGCACAACAGGCGCAGCCCCCAGCTGACAAGCTGCTCACTTTTATCACGCAGTTCTGCCAGACGAC
Organism: Candidatus Ventrousia excrementavium; assembly: GCA_018714845.1. Lineage (GTDB taxonomy): Bacteria > Bacillota > Clostridia > Oscillospirales > Butyricicoccaceae > Ventrousia > Ventrousia excrementavium. The sequence continues at coordinate 15,532 of DVMR01000067.1, read as the reverse complement.
GTGCTGTCGCAGCAGGGCAAGGTGGCCTTTGTACAGTATATAGCCGCTCGCCAATGGCCGGCATCAGTTCCAGCGCCGCTTTCTGCGCTGTACGGCGAATAGTCTGTCGGCCGCTGTATAGTATCAGCAGACCTAGCAGCAGGCCCGCCCCCATCATGCCCAGTGTCTGCAGGATGTTCGCCACATCTGCGGCCATCACTGCCGCCGACACAACTTGGTACAGAAGCGCGCTGAGCAAAACGATAAGTCCGCTGCCCAAAAGGCACCAAAGCAACAACAGCCCCGCCTCGAACGAACCGATACCGCTTAGCAGCCGCTGCAGCAAGCTGCGGGACGTTACTGTCTCGGGCATCCCCATGGTCACTACATACGCTTTTCGCTCAAAATACTGGCTGTTACGGGCGTTCACATAAGTGCGCCGGCGTACATCTCCCTCAGCCAGATAGTATCTTCCCCGCCAGTCGGGCAAAACAGCACAGGGACTTCCGTCCCGGTTATTGGCCAATATGGCCCCTGCCGATGTACGGTACCAAGATCCTTCCAACACCATCGGAGTAAAAACCAGAGTCGTACGCTCGTTCAAATAGACAACCTTCTGCTCTGTGCTTTGCACCTGTGAAGGGAAGCGAACTGCCGGAAGACGAAAATACCGCAGCAGCCGCTCAAAGCCATCGGCCCCTGCCGCTCCTTTACGCCTGCTTTGCAAGGCTGGTTCCCCCTTCCCAATCCAGAAATTCTGCTCGTTCACGCAGCGTAAGCCGGCCTGCTTCGATTCGGCAAACCATATCTGCCTGCCGCAGCAATTCAGGCGTTTTGGTCAGCAGCACCGCACCGATGTCTCGCCGGCGTATTGCCTGAAGCAGTCCCGTCTCAGTGTCAGGGTCAAAAGCCTGCGTGATACAGTCGCCTACCAGAAACGGCGTCCCGCGCGCAAACGCACAGGCGAACTCCAGCAGGACCTTTTCACCGTCTGACAGAGTTGACGCCGGCGTGTCGTAGCCCTTTTCCCGCAGCAGGATACTTTCATGCAGCAAAGCATCAGAGGCTGCCTGTACGATGGCATAGTCGGTGATAGACCCGCACCCGGCTGCAATATTGTCCCGCACTGTTCCCGACGGGCGGGGAATCCCCTGCCCCAGCAAAGTAACGCTGCTGTAAACCGTTTCTTCATCCAGCTCAGCTGCATCAACACTGCCCAGATATAATCCACCCTGTGTGGGAGCTTTGATGCCGGCCAGGACCTGTGACAGTGCCCGGCTGTCGCTGCAATGGTCCATATAAACAGCCAGTATCTCACCGCGGTGCACATCCATTGTAATGCCCTTAAGCCCTGCCTTTTTCCGGTCTTCTGACGCCAGCGCGGCGTTTTGCAGTGTAAGTGAACGGATTTGCGGCAACGGTCCAGAGGGCTCTTTTGCCGTTCTACTGGTACGGAAAACAGCTCTATATCCATCCAAAAGACCGCGAAGCGTCATCTGCCGTTCCAGCAGTACAGGCAGTGCCCCCATTGAAACGGCGATGACACCGGCCAGCCACAGACAGGCGGCCACACCGGCCATGCTGACTGCGCCAGACAGCAGGCGCAGCAGGCATACAAAAAGAACTGCAAAAACCTCAGCCGTTCCAAAAGCATACCACAAAAAAATCTGGCGCTCAGCGCCCTGCTTCCGTGCCTGCCCAGCCGCTTTGCTCATCCACTCTTCAAACCGCCGCCGTCCCTGACCCATCAGACAGCTGCGCTCGCTGTTCTGTAACGCCTCAGCTGCTTCAAATTGCATATCAAACCGATCGCGCGTTGTAAGCTTGGCATCGCTGTACAGCACGCCGCGCTGCGCCCACAGCACAGCGGCAAAAGCGGTGACAACGACAAAAGCAATGGCCCCAGAAACCGGCTCCTGCACAGCAATGGACAACAGACAGGCAGCTATGGTCAATGTCTGCAACGCACAAAAAGCCGAACGGGCCATTGCGGCAGGAACCTCGCTGCAGCCGTCGCAAACAGCTGAAAGCTGCGCTTTCTGTACCCTTTCCAGGAACAGGGGGCTTTTTTCGGCCAGTGCCTCTGAGCAAAAATGCTCTGCACGGCCGCACAGGTTCTTTTCACAGCGGTGCAACACCCAAAGCTGTAGCAATGCAACGGCAGTCTGTACTGTAACAGTCATGCCGAAAAGCAAAGCCATATGTCCGCCGCTGTCATTTGACGAAGTCAGGTCGCCGGCAAAACTGCGCAGCAGCATGGCCATGGTAACGCAACATGCGCTCAAAAAAAACTGACAAATCACCAACAGCACACCAGCAGAAGGAAAATAAGCTGCAACTCCCCGTGCACTGCGTGCTTTTTTCTCTTTTCCCGGCTCTGTACTGCCGGCAAAGCACAGACACACTCCGGTAAATCCGGCTTCGAAATCAGCAAGACTGAAAACCTGGCGGCCCTTATCTGGAGAATTGACATAGACCTTTCCCCTGTACACGCCTGTCACTACAACAAAGGAATAGAAACGCCAATGAGCAATCAGAGGAAACGGAGCTTTGCACAACTCCTGCATTGTCATCTGATAGCCTTCCGCGTACAACCCGCGGGCCCGTGCCGCTGCAAGCAGGTCCGCCGCGGTATCCAGAGGCTCATCAGAAAGATCCCAGGGGCTGACCTCTTTTCCATGAAAAGTCAGCACCATGGCCAGCGCCGCTGCCGCATTTTCTTCGGGACCCGACTGCAGCATCAGCTCAACTTCCTTGATGTGCTTTCCCTTCACGAGCGGTCCCCCCACATCCATGACGTCAGTCGCTCCCACGGCGTCGCCTCGTCAACAATAACATCCATGGCGCACAGGGTGCTGACATCAACAGCCAGGCTGCCGCCATCAGCGCGGTTCCAGTGCAGCTCTGTGTCATTCTCACCCGCCAGCAGTGTTATGCGGATCTCGACAAAATTGCCGTCTTGCGGCACGATGGCGCTGGAGTAAAATCGTCCCAGGTCGTCACTGACGTCTGTCTGCGTGATGGGATAAGTCGAGATTGAGCTGACCAATCCGTGAATATAGTCATACTGCTCTCCCGATGTAAACTGTGGATAAACCCGTACATCCATGCCCTTACTGATGGACTGTGCCACGCTGACAGGAACATACGCCCGTATCTCAGCCTCGTTGGTATAGACATCCGAGCTGGTCACGCCTGCAATCAGATCACCGGCTGTAATGCGTTCGCCCACCTGTACCAGGTCGACAACACGACCGCCTACAGGTGTATAGATCATCGACTCTGCCTGGTATTGCTCATAAAGCGCAGCGAGAACCTCTTCTGACGCGCCAGCCTCATTGGCTGCCAGGATCTCAGTGTAAACATCTGTCTGCGGCACAATGGCAATCAGGTCGCCGGCTTCCACCATATCTCCTACTTCAACCTGCAGGTACAGCACCAGTCCGTCCTGCTGACTTCTGATTTGCTCGATGCCGTACTGGGGAAAAACAATGCCCGAAATGCTGACTGACGTTGTCAGTGTGCCGGTAAAGCACCATATCAGCACACCAAGCACCGCAATGAGCAAAATTGCCCCGGCCAACCAAGCCATCGGCGGTACTACACTGCGCCCCGACAGCGAGGTCGGTTCATCGGCCTCTGTAGGCCGCCTGCTGAAAAGCTCGTCCAAATTCATGCCGCTCACTCCTCCATAAAGGTGAAAGCGCCGTTCTGCGACACCATAATGCGGGGCGCACGCCCTGTCAGCTTTCCTTTTTCATCAAAGGTAATGGTCCCGCTGACGCCATTGTAACCGCCATCATTCCGCAGCGCCTCGGCGATATCGGTAGGGTCCGTGCTGCCGATGCGCACCGCAGTATCCACCACCATGCGTACCGAATCATAAAGCTGCACAGCCCACTGCGTAGGCTCAGAGCTAAACTTTTCCTCATAGCGCTGGTAAAAATCGTCCAGCTCTGCACTTGGCTCAATGGGCACCGGGCCGGCAATATAAATGTTGTCGCTGATGCCGGCGTTGGCAACTAGATCATCTGTATAGTCAAACGAGAAATCCCCCAGTATGTTCATATCAGGATCCATGCCGCGGACCCGCTGAAGAATGTCAAATGCGTAATATGCATCATACTGGCTGACAAAAACCGTGTCCACATCAAGCTGTCTCCAGCGCTCGAGCGTCTCATTCAGTTCAGACTCCAGACTGGTTGAGACCATAACGTCAACCACCTGCAAATCTGTTTCCTGCGTGCCGCGTAAAAAGGCCCGGACCATTCCGCGTTCATAGCTGGTATCGCTGTGGTATATAGCAATCCGCTTCATGTCAGGATTTTCTGACGCATAGGCCGCAATGGCTGCGCCCAAGTCGTTTTCGCCAAAACAGTTGCGGAAAACATGCGTATAACCATTTTCAAACAGGCTGTCCGATGAGCTGTAATAGGTGATAAGCAGCTTTTCCGCCGAGTCGAGCACATCAGCCGTCACATCAAGAATATTCAGTGACGAAGTACCGACAACAGCTGTGATCTCAGGGTCAGAAACTATATCGTTGAGGACGCCAATCCCCTGCTGAAAAAAAGCGCCATCATCATAAAATTCATAGCTGATCTCATACCCCATATCACCATATAGGGTGTTGAGGTCCTCAATGGCCATAGCGATTCCGTTCAGGTAGCTGTCGTCCGAGCTGAAAACCACGCTGCTGTCCATCACCGCGATTTTAATGGTACGGTCATTTTCACCCGCTGCTGCCTGTGAAAGGTCGCACCCCGATGTAATCAACAAAACCGCTACCAGTAAGCCTAAAATAGTTCGTTTCAACTTTTTTCTCCTCGCACATTGAAATTTCAGCGGATGGCCGATATAATTGAATCAAAGGAGTGATGCAAATGGCGCTGCCTGACAGCGAAATCAACACAGTGCTGGATTTGTTCAACCAAAAGTGTCTGGAAGACCCCGAGTTTGCCAGGCTTGCCGAAGAAAACCCCATTGCCGCGTTCGACACCGTTGCCCGCGCGCACGAAGCGTCTCTTGCCGCCGCCCAGGAAGGAACGGGCTTTCCTCTTCCCGTCCCAGGCCGTAAACTGACGCACGACGAGCTTACACAGGTCTTTTGCATATGATTTTCCGTTCTGTCCGGCGCCGCTTGCTGCGACGCCGTTTTTACATGTCCAGATTGGAAAAAGCAAGATTGCCGTACATTTTTTTCATTTTCTCATCGAGGCTCCCTTCGCCGCCAAATTCACCCTGTTTAATAGCGAAAAGAATATCAGCGAACTCTACATTCCCCGCTTCGATGATGGAAAAAACCGCTGCATAACGCTCTGCCGCGTCATTGACTGATTTGGCGACCTTGCCGTCAGCATTTGCTTCAACAGATGCCTTGAGCGCAGCTGTGTTCAAATAGGGCAGCATGGCCATTTGCTGAATGGCCGACTGCGCGATATTGGCCTTTTCATTGGCCGCGTCTTTCCCGGCTGACCGGTCTACCACCCCTTTCACGCCTTCTACTATCCCCTTGGAACCGGCAACAGCTCCCAGCACTGTGCCGATCATTCCCAAAATCGCACCGGCCATGCCTCCTGCCTTTCCAAGACCGGCCGCATTGATCGAAGACGCAACCAATCCGGCTATATCACCTATCATGCCGATAGAAGCCAGAGCTGTGTCGGCTTTCAGGTCTTTAGCGTTTCCCTCGCTGTTTTTGATGCTCGTGGCCAGCGCTATGACTGACCCCAGCAGGGCCTTCTGTTTTGTCGTGGCCTTTGGCTCTAAAGAGTTGTTGTTGTCTATAGCAATATTCGCTGCAGTCAACAGACTTTCATTATTGGCCCCGCCGGCCTGTGACCGGTTCTTGTCTTTTTTGGATGCCATGTTTTCTGCCTTGTTCGCAACCTCATGAATTTTCTGTGAACGGTTATTATTGGTACCGCCCTGCGAATGTGATGCGTTGGCGTTATTACTGGTACCGCCCTGCGAATGTGATGCGTTGGCGCTATTACTGGTACCGCCCTGCGAATGTGATGCGTTGGCGTTATTATCACTGATACTGCCCCGCAGCTGCTTTGCCAGAGGCAGCATTCCCCGGCGGGCTGCTTCCGCCTGCCGAATCTGCTGGCGCCGTTTCTGATCAGTACTGGCCAGGCCCAGTATATCACCGGTCATCCCAAGGATATTGCCTGTAATATCGGTACTCGACTCTTTAACCGTTCCGCTTTCGCTCCCCAAAAAAGATGATGTAATGCCGAAAGCGCCGCTCGCTGTGCTCAACCCTTTACCCGCAACATCCAGCCGGCTCAGGGTATCTGCCGAAGAGACATTAACTCCCAAAGCTTTTGTCTTCTCCGCCCGCGCCGCTTCTTTGTTGTGCAGCTGCGCAGCGCTCAAACTAAAGTCTGCCGCTGTGGTCACCGTACTGGCAATACTCATTGTTTTGTCTGCAATATCAGCATCATTCTGCAGGCCTTGGTGACTGTCCTCTCCATCTCTGGCTACCATCAGGTCGGAAGAATTACCCAAAAGGTCGGTGCCGATAGACACGGTATCAACCAGCGCCCCGGCTGCACCAGTGACCCGCTGCGCCGTCCGCAGGCCCTCGCCCTGTACCGGCTGCATGGCGCTTCTGTTTGCCGCGCTTTTCAGCGCGTCCTCCATCGCCGCGACATTTCCCGCTCCCAGAGCCAGTCGTGTGCCGCGCAGCTCATTGATGCATTCGACAAACTTGTCAAACCAGGGGCTTTGAACCATTTTTTTGACATCCCCAGAAACTGGCTCCTGCGTGTTTCCGCCCCCAGACTGTGATGCCTGCTCTGTCAGTAAAGCATTCACTGAGGCAAGAGTTGCGTCAATGCCGCTTTTGTTATCGTCACACTGCTTCCGCACAGCCTCTACCTCTGCTTTTTTCTGCTTGAGCATCGTGTAAAAACTGTCGTTATTCAAGCGTGTCATAAGGTCTTCTTGCTTTTTTGCAGATGCGTTATCCTGCAGTGACTCCGGCTCGAACTGATAACCAGCATAATTCTGGGCATATTCATCTAAATAGGCTGCATATTCTGCGGCCGCACTGGCGATTGAGTCGCGATCTTTCAACTTTTCCTTGCTCGCTTCCAGTTCTTCTTTGGAAAAATCCTCGCTCTGCGCCCCGGGCCCGTAACGCATACTCAGCTTTGCACTGTCTGCAATAAGCGTGCTTGCTGCACCTTTGATTTTCTCAACCCCAGCGACAATCTGCTCCTGGCGGCTTTCATAATATTTTTTACGTTCTTCCTCACTCAACGAAGATCCAGGTGCGGCGGAGTCCATGGGCGGCTTTTCGAATACGCGGTGCAGCCCTTCTTCGCCCGCAGCGACATGTGCGAGCTCGTGCGCAATCAGGTGTTGTCCTTCGAAGGAGTCAGGGTCGTAGGCGCCGCTGCGGAAATACATATCCTGGCCGCGTGTAAAGGCGCGGGCTGAAAGACCGCGGCTGGCGCGGTCAGCGCCTGCATCTGTATGTACGCGCACACCCGCAAAGCTGGACCCGAAAGAGTCTTCCATCGACCGCTGAAGACTTTCGGGCAGTGCACTGCCCATACCGGCAAGGTCAGCCGACGGGATGCTGACTTCTCCGCCGGCATCACCCACGCCTTCGGGCGCTCGGAAAACGCTGCCGCCCATGACCTCGTCGGCCTTTTGCTCGGCGCTGACCTCCGAGGGGTCATTGGCCCCTGAAACACGGTAGCGCGTCATGCTGCCGGACATTTTTACTGAAGCGGGCGCAGCCTCAGGCGAGCGAAAAATATTTCTGCCTTCCGGGCTTTTAAAGACCTGCTCGCGATCAAACATGACATGTCCCTCTCTTTCTTCAGCTCTTGAGCGGCTCGGCCATCGCCCGATGGGGGTCCATGCCGCCGCGGACACGATCCGCAATTTGTGCAAACGCGCCGGCCTGTCTGACAAAGACAGCCAGCACCGACTGGAAATGCTCAGTCGGAAGCGGCTCATTCGGGTCGAGCGCCATCACATACTTCATGCAAAGATATCCTTCCAGAATAATCAGGCTGCCCAGCAGAAAGCCGGCATTGCACAGTGCGGCCAGCTCGGAAAGCGCAGCCGCTTTCTCACCCACAGGATCGCCCAGCTGCACATGAATCTGGATAAAGGTGGTTGAAAGCTCGCCGTAATGTGTGGGCAGAACACTGCATACAACATTCCACGGCTGCCCGTCCGGGCTGTGAAATGTGCCGATGACCCCTGTGGGAATGCCGCCGCTCTGCTCGGGTTCGAGTCGGACCATCTGTCCACCCAGCTGTGTTACTGCGGCCTCGATTTCGTCCAAAACGCCGCTGCTGTATTCCAAAGATTCTCTGTCCATCCTGTTGCGCTCCTTTCGTATGCAGCTTTATTTCAACAGATAACTGTATTCTCCATAATCTTCTCTGCGCATGACCTTCCCCTGCTTGGCCATCTCGTACCTGACCGCACGGATGATATGCCGCATGGACACCGCCTGTCCGTCCCGCGCAGCCATAAAGGCGGCCGCCACCGCGATATTTTTGATGCTGCCGCCGGCAATTTCAAACTGTCTGGCCAGGTAGTCAAAATCCAGATCATCGTCCAGCGGCGTCTCGTGGGGGAAGATTCCCTGCCAGATGCTTTTGCGCGCCGTCGCGTCGGGGAATGCAAAATGAATCACATAACTGATGCGGCGGAAAAAGGCGCTGTCAATGTTTTCCTTATAGTTGGTCGTCATAACGGTGATACCGTCATATTCTTCCATTTTCTGCAGCAGATACGCTGTTTCAAGGTTGGCATTTTTGTCATGGGCATCTTTGACTTCAGTACGCTTGCCCAAAATGGCGTCAGTCTCGTCGAAAAAGAGGATGACATTGGATTTTTTTGCTTCGTTAAAAACCTGGTTTAAGTTTTTTTCTGTTTCGCCAATGTATTTGGATACGACCTGCGACAGGTCAACCTTATACATTTCAATACCCAGGTCATTGGCCACAACCTGCGCAGCCATGGTCTTACCGGTGCCCGGCGGCCCGGCAAACAGCATACTGACACCCTTGCCGTATGCGAGGCGGCTCTCAAACCCCCACTGGTCATAAACAACATGCTTATAGCGCACCTGATCACAGGCGTTGCGCAGCATCTCTTTTTCCGCTTCGCCCAACACCAGCTGGTCCCAGGTATGCCGCGCATAAATCAGCGTCGCGTGCTCGCCCAGCCTGTGCGAGACCTGGCTGTAAGCGGCATCAGTCAGACGACGCCGGTCAAGAGGCCCGGCCAAAAGCGCCATACCGGCAGCTGTACGGGCCGTTCCTGCAATCTGCGCCGGCGTAAAAGTAAACTTATTGGCCAGCTCGGCAGCGTTCACCGGTTCTGCAAGCGGCAGGCGTTTCAGCTCGCGCTCCCACAATGCAATGCTTTCTCCGCGCTGCGGCACGGCAAACGTCATTTCAACCCAGCGCCGCCCCTGCGCCGGCTCGACAGTGACCGTATCCTCGGCTGTCAGCACAAAGACCACGCCCGAATACCGCCCCGCCAGGTCGAGTACGCCCCTGACTGTTTCCGGCTCGTCAAACAGCACGTCCAGATGCCGAAGAACCAGCATCCCCTGCACAAGCAGGGTCTCTCGCCCTGCCGTTCGGAGAGACTCGAAAAAATCCTCGCGCCGCGCACCCGCTGCAGTCCGGCAGTCAAACAGTACCGCCGGCACATTCAAAAGCTCGGCCGTGCGGCAGGCACAGGTCGTGCGCCCAACGCCCTGCGGCCCTTTCAGGCACAGGTACAGCGTTTCATTTTCCGCGCTGTCCGCCCCAATGGCGTCGGCCAGCTCCCGCGCTCTGTGTTCCCGAAGCGGAAGCTCGCCCAGTTCACCGGGGATAAAGACCTCGGCGATGTTTTTGTCCAGTCTGGCCTCTCCGTTTTGCAGGATAAAGTCGGCAATGCGCGGGTCAATCCCACCGCCGGCGCGCAGAAAGGCAAGCGCGGCTTTTTCGCTGAGTTCACTGCAAATTCGATGATAACCGGGCAGGCCGGCGGCCCCTTCTGCGAAATGATACAGCCGGACAGCCAAATCAGCCCCTGCCCCCCGCTCCGACCCACGGCGCAAAAAGGCCAGCGGTCTTTCCAACCGTGCATCATAGGCCGGCAATAACTCCAGCGTCAGACAGAAAAGCTCCAGGTCGGTCAGCCTGAATACCTCACGCACATACTGCACAGCCAGAAAATCTCCCCGCCTGACACTGGCTTCGGTCCGCGCGTCAATGTGAAACTGGGCCTTATCCAAATCTCGCAGCACGTCGCCGCGCACTTCGGCCAGCGCCGGCGGCTTGTCAAAAAGCGCCTGCACACCGCTGGGCGGCGCGGTAAGCCGCCGCAGCTGCTCCAGCACTTCTGTCCGACCGTCATCCAGACAAGACAGATAGGCGTACAAAACCATTTGACACCGGCAAACCATGTCCAGCACATGCTCATCCGGTGTATCATAAGGCGCTCCGAAGCGGGACGCATCAAAGTAATGCCCATATAAAGATGTCATGGTCCCGCCTCCTTTTTTCCTGCTCAGGGAATCTGATGCTTCATCTGTCCCGCGTTGTTGATACTGATGACTCCGCCCCAGTTGCACATCAGCTTTGATGAGTCGTTGAGCGCCGGCTTGTTTGCAATCAGCACTGTCGGACAGCCGGGCGCCCAGGGTGCTGCAATGACCGGCACGCACGGCATGGGGGTCAGCACGCCAAGCGCCGCGCTTGTGGCCGCGGCCACGGTCGGGTTGGCCAGCGATGAACACATACCAAAGGGCATGATGTTTTTCATAGGCACATTATCCATAATGGTAGCGGCCGGCATACTGGACGTCAGGGTTTTGTTCTCCGGCGTCACGACAAGCGTCGAGGGCGCGGCACCGAACGAGCACTGGCACATGGCGCCCATACAGACCTGATTGGCCATTTTATTCCTCCTGAAAATCAATATTCATCAGGCACGTGCCGCCCGGCGGCGCAGCCGTCACAGAGACTTTTTTATCCTGCCATGCAAACAAAAGCTCCAACTCGTCACGCTGCATGAAAAAGCCGATAAACGGCAAGACGGCGACACCGTTCCGGTCGGTTTCCAGCTGCCACTTCGGATGCAGCAGAGTCCCTTCTCGCAGTGCGCAGCCCAGCGGCCGGCGCAGCTCATAGGTTCCCGCAGCGCGGTCAAAAACCGTCGTCATTAGCTCTCCTGCCGGCCCGGCTTCAAAGGTCTGGTACAGCACAGCCGGCGCATATCCACCGCCGAGCGTCAGATGCCACGCCCCCTTTTCCGCCTTCTCAATCACGCGCAGCGAGCCGACCGGCGTTTGCAGCGTGACCGTGACCGTCTCGCCGTCAAGCGGCCGTCCGCCCCTGCAAAAACGCACCCGATAATGCGGAATACTGCGCAGACGCGGACTGTCGGGCGCATACTGCATGGGAACGATTTCCGGAAGCAGCTCAGGCGACGCGTCCAGGACCCGCCGAACCGGATGATAGTTAAGCGCAGAAATCTCATACTCATGTTCGGTCAGCGGAAGATTGATAAAAACATAGTGTCCGTCTCCTTTTGAAACAGTTTTCTGCCGGACACCATCCACCAGAATGGTCGCGCCCAGCACCGGGGTTTTATCCCGCCCATCGAGCAGCAAAAAGGCCGCCGAAACACGGCTTAGCGTCCTCATGATGAACGCTCCTTCTGTTCAGTACCCAGGCGGACCTCTCTGACCCGCGCTGCGGGCATGGTAACCGTCGCCGACTCGAGCAGTACCGGCCCGACTTTGTAAAACATGCTCAGCTTATATGATTCGGAAAACATGGTCCATATCTTGGTTTTTTCCTCAAGCTCCATAGGCACATTGCTGACCATGATGGACTCGCCGGCCGTACGCAGGGCAGGCGGCATATATTTTTCCGGCAGGCGCTTGTTATCGCTGAGCACCTGCACAATCCGCCCCATGATCATCTGCTCATCCAGCGTGCGTGTCTCTTTTTCCGCCTTGCTGGCCACCGAAATCATCATGGACAGGTACAGCGCCGTTGGCGGATTGCGCACCGAGCCGTCGGGCTGAACAACAGGCGATGTCTGCCGTGTCTCCCCTGCCTCTGAAATATCATAAATATGCACGCCGACCACACAGCTGCCCCGCTCATGCGGGTCACAGGCTCCAATCTGCTCAGCCTGAGCCACCGGCTCGGGAACAAGCTCAGCCTGAAGCAAATCGACAATCGTTCGGCTTACATCAGAAATCACAGAATACTGTGCCATACATTCACCCCTGTCTGACCTCATAAATCAGGTGATAGTTGTCAATCGTCATACGCGTCATGCCGCAGCCGCTCAGAACCGTATCCAGCGGCACATAACACACCCCGTCAAAGCTGAGGAGCGCTGCCGGCATTTTTAGCAGCTTATCATTCAAATAAGCATCGCTCGACCCTTTGACCATTTCAAGCACCATTCCGGGCGCCTGAATGACGACTGCGTCGTTATCCGTCATTTCAATCACCTGTCCGCCAGCAAAGGCAGCTGCATCTGCAAGCGACAGCATAATGCTGCCGTTATAGGTAAAGACCGGTGCGGTCAGCTGCAGGCTGTTCCCCGCTGTGACCAGCCAGTCTGGCGACAGCGCCTCGGCGTTGTTGGCCCGGCCGGCTATCGCCTGAGACTCGCTTTCAAGCCTTGCGCGCTGCGCAGACGACAGCGTCGCTCCGGCAGCTGCCAGCTGGCTCAGGCTGGCGCGGATTTCATCAGACGCTGTGACCAGGCCAGTGTCAGTCAAAAGACCGCTGTTTTGCAAATCAGTCATCAGCAGAATGACCGCCAGGTTGCGCCCGGTTTCGGTGCCGTCGACATAGGCCAGAGCTGCAGATGCCATTTCGGCCAGCTCTCCGGTCCCATCGTAGCCGGCATTTTCCATCAGCCGGGCGGCCGCCTCACTGATATCGGTCTCAACCCGGAGCAGCAGGTCGTCAACAACGCCTATGGCCGCGGCAGCATCATCAATGGCTGCAAGGCCGGCATCCGACGCTGCCAGCTGGCCGAGCTGAGATTGCAGCTGTTCCATTTCATACTGCATCTGATGCAGACGGATTGATCCCTCAAGATAAGTGCGCAGCGTTCCGTTGGGATCCCCCAGGGCAATCAGCCGATTGATTTCCGCCAGAATGGTCTGCGTCTCTTCGCTCTCGCCCAGAATGGCCATCAGCTCGTCGCGCAGCTGCTCCAGCGTTTTTTCCGGCTCCGCCGGTTCTGTCGGTTCTGTCGGTTCTGTCGGTCCTGCCGGTTCTGCCGGTTCTGCCGGTTCTTCCGCTGAATTGTCCGCCGGCGCTGTCGGATCGTCTGTTGCCGGTTCAGCTGTCTGCTCGTTCTGGCCGTTTTCGTCTATTTGCGTATCTGTATCTTCCGCGTTTCCAGCCGGACTATTCTGGTCGAGGTTTTCGCTGGCCAGCATCACTGACGGACAAAAAACCCCCATGATAAAAACGGACAGCAACAGCAAGGTCAGGTATTGCCTTAATTTTCCGTTCATGCCGCACCTCCGCTCAATAGCTGCCGCATTCGACGGCCGCCAGGCGTTCGCCCGCTGTATCGTAGTAGATTTTGATGTAATATGTGCTCATCAGATATTTATCAACCCGGCCGCTCGCCGGCACGTCAATCGAAAGCTGGTCAAAGGCCGCTGAACGCTCTGCCGTCAAATCAAGCTCCAGTGAGGTAAACCGCGCGCCAAGCAAAGCTTCCAGCTCATCTGTCGTACTGTCGCGGTCAATCTGCAGGAAATTTTCATCAATATCGACCAGAACACGGTCACAGGTGTACAGGCCTTCTCCGTTATCCGCAAAGATAAAGGCTGTGCCCAGATTGAGATATGTCAGCACGCGGTGGCCACCCACCGTTGCGGTATAGCCGGGACTGCCGAATGCCGCAGCAACGTCTTCCGGAGTCGCGCCAAGATAGCCGATATAATTGACATTCCCATCCAAAAAGGTGCCGGTATACAGCGCTGAGCCAATGCCGTCATATTGGGTGCCCGCCCCCTGGCGGTTCCCCTTGGAAAAATCACCCTGATAAATCATGTTGCCCTGCGCATCGTACAGGGTGCCGCTGCCCTCGAACAATCCCTGTGAAAACTGCCCCTGATAGATTAAAGCTCCGTTTTGATAATAGCTTCCGCTGCCCTCATACAGACCGGCCGAAAAGTCCCCGCGGTACATGACAGTGACGCCATCTTCTTCATAGGCGACGCCGCTCCCTTCGCGAACACCGTTGACAAAGCTGCCGTAATAGCTCAGGGTATGGGTGTCCGCACGGTATTCCATTCCGGTGCCGCTGCGTTCGCCCTGCAAAAAGCCGCCCTGGTAAATCATGGCGCCTGTCTCGTCGTACTGCGTACCCTCGCCGCTGTAAAGGTTGTCTGCAAACTCGCCTTCATAAATCAAAACACCGTTCTGATACTGTGAGCCGTATCCGTTGTACCGGGCGTTTAAGAACTCACCGGTATAGACCAGATTGCCCTCAGTGTCATACTGCGATGCCGTTCCGGTCAGCTGCCCGTTGGCAACATCGCCGTAATAAATGACCGTTCCCATGTCGTTTGTAATACGTGCAGGGCCGGTATAGGACGCCATTTTCGCGCTGTTGAGCAGAATGGTCGGTGTCCACAGCCGCCCTTCCATCCACGGGTATACAAAGTTGGAAATCAGAAGAACTCCCAGCACAACACCGATGACGCTGAAGCCCAGAAAGCGCTTGGAAATATAAACGCCAAATACATGAACATAATCTTTCAGGCTGGTCGGACGGCGGGTCATGGACTTGACCTGCTCGCGGACGTACTGGTTGAGGTAAACCATCGGCTTGGCCGCCAGCTTTAAAACCCGCGTAATTTTTTTTGTTATGTTGTTTATCTGCCGGCCCACTATTTTGGATATCTGGCCGAATATGTCAATCATTATCCGCTGCCTCCTCTCCGGCGTACGGTGCCGTTAGTCCTCGCTGTGACACTTCTGGTCGCAAAGCAGCAGATAATACATCGCCACTTTGTCTTTTTCATTGGTCTGCAGCACATTGACAAAATGCCGGCGCGCCTGCTGATACTGACCGTTTTGGAATGCGTGCACTCCTGACTCAAACTCGTCTCTCGTCACCAGGTGCAGCTTTTTCTCATATGTATCCATGCCGTCCAGAAACTCAAACAGCGTCTCGCGGCCTGAGGTCCCGCTGCCAATCTCGCGGCGGTTAAAGTAATAATCGTCGCCAATCCGGTCGACAGCATTTTTCGTGATAATGCAGCGGGTGCCCAGCTCATCCATCAGGCTGCTTAAGGTATAGACATCCATCAGCGTGTCCGAAATGGCCGTGATGGTCTGGCGCTTCTGATTTCCCGCCACGCCGACCAGCGTTTCGTCCGCTGAAATGAGCATTTTGATACTGACAGCACCTTTGTCTTTTTCCATCAGCTCTTTCAGCGCAATGGCCGTGTTAAGCGCATCTCTGACCTGCCACGGGAACAGGGCAATCATGCCCGAGCCGTCAAACCGCTCGATGATGCCGC
>DVMR01000066.1 GCA_018714845.1 Candidatus Ventrousia excrementavium | reverse complement strand
TTCGCAGTTTTGCATGTATAAAAAAACTGCGGCACTGACAAAGCAGTGCCGCAGGAAAATGGATTCAACTTGTACTGGCTGGATTTTAGTACATATCGCCCATACCGCCGGCAGCAGGCGCAGCGGGCTGAGGCTCTTTCTTTTCAGCGACCAGCGATTCGGTGGTCAGAACCATGCTGGCGATGGACGCGGCATTCTGCAGCGCAGTGCGGGTGACCTTGGTCGGGTCGACAATGCCAGCCTGCATCATGTCGCAGTAGGTCTCGTTATAGGCGTCAAATCCATAGCCGACCTTCTTGGAGTTCTTGATTTTCTCAAGAACGACAGAGCCGTCGACACCTGCGTTGAAGGCGATCTGGCGAACGGGCTCCTCAAGAGCGCGCATGACAATCTTGACACCGGTCTTTTCATCGCCCTCGACCTTGGAGACAACCTTGGAAACAGCGGGGATGGCATTGACGAATGCGACACCGCCACCGGCCACGATGCCCTCTTCCACAGCAGCGCGGGTCGCGTTGAGCGCGTCCTCGATGCGCAGCTTCTTCTCTTTCATTTCGACCTCGGTGGCAGCGCCGACCTTGATGACGGCTACGCCACCCGACAGCTTGGCGAGGCGCTCCTGCAGCTTTTCACGGTCAAAGTCCGAGGTGGTGTTTTCAATCTCGGCGCGAATGACGCCGATGCGGGCCTTGATATCTTCGCTGTTGCCGGCGCCGTTGACGATGATGGTGTTCTCTTTCTGCACCTTGACCTGGCCGGCACGGCCCAGCATAGACATATTGGCGTCCTTGAGCTCATAGCCCAGCTCTTCCGAAATCACGGTGCCGCCGGTCAGAACAGCGATATCCTTGAGCATTTCCTTGCGGCGGTCGCCAAAGCCGGGAGCCTTGACAGCGACGCAGGTGAAAGTGCCGCGCAGCTTGTTGACAATCAGGGTGGACAGAGCCTCACCCTCGACGTCTTCAGCAATGATGACCAGCTTCTTGCCGCTCTGGACAATCTGCTCGAGCAGGGGCAGAATCTCCTGAATATTCGAAATCTTCTTGTCGGTAATGAGCAGATACGCATCTTCGATGACGGCTTCCATCTTCTCAGTATCCGTAATCATATACGGAGTGATATAGCCGCGGTCAAACTGCATGCCCTCGACGACTTCGCTGTAGGTCTCGGCCGTCTTGGACTCCTCGACCGTGATAACGCCGTCGGCCGTCACTTTTTCCATGGCTTCAGCAATCAGCTTGCCGATAAACTCGTCACCCGACGAAACCGAGGCAACGCGGGCGATATCATCCATATTCTTGACTTTTTCCGAGTTGGCCTGAATGCCCTCAACGGCAGCGTCAACAGCCTTGGCGATGCCGCGGCGCAGAACCATGGGGTTGGCGCCGGCAGTGACATTCTTGAGTCCCTCGCGGACAAAAGCCTGAGCCAACAGGGTGGCTGTGGTGGTGCCGTCGCCGGCGACGTCGTTGGTCTTGGTGGCGACTTCCTTGACGAGCTGAGCGCCCATGTTCTCGAAAATATCGTCAAGCTCGACGTCGCGGGCAATGGTCACACCGTCGTTGGTGATGAGCGGAGCGCCGTACTTCTTGTCCAGAACGACATTGCGGCCCTTGGGGCCCAGAGTGACTTTAACGGTATCGGCCAGCTTGTTGACGCCGCTCTCCAGTGCTTTGCGCGCCTCTTGGCCGAACAGGATTTCCTTTGCCATAATAATCGCTTCCTCCTAAATAAATCGTATGTTACTCGACAATAGCCAGAATATCGCCCTGGCGGACAATGATGAGCTCTTCGTTATCCAGCTTGACTTCGGTGCCTGAATATTTGCTGGTGATGACTTTATCGCCGACCTTGACAGTCATCTTGACCTCTTTGCCGTCGACCAGTCCGCCCGGGCCGACTGCCAGGACCTCGGCAACCTGCGGCTTTTCCTTGGCCGAGCCGGTCAGGATGATGCCGCTCTTGGTGGTCTCCTCCATCTCAATCATCTTGACGACCACTCTGTCCTGTAACGGTACAAGTTTCATAATCAAAACCTCTCATCTCTGTAGTATTTAGCACTCACAAACATCGAGTGCTAACAACAGTTATAATCATAACACAGTCTGCGGATTTTGCAAGCCCTTAAGCAAAAAAATTTTTTAAATAATTGTAACAAATGGAAAAGAGCCGCCCGAAATCCCTTTTCTGGCAGCTCTTTGCTTCTTTATTGCCGGCGGGAACGCGGTGTACGCACCTCAGGACGTACACCAACCGGCACGATGACACGCATCTGCTTTTCAGCAATGCGCATGCCCACATGGCCGGTGCGAACGATTTCGCCGTCCATATTGACATCCATCTGCTTTCCGCCCAGAGAGTAGATGGTCAGCTCCCGTGCCCGCAGATGGGTGATGTACTGCGGATAATCGCGGTAATATCCGTTTTTATAAGCCCCGATGACTTTTGCGGCTGTGGCCCGGCTGACCGCATGGACGAGCAGCACGTCCAAAATACCGTCATCCACGCTGGATTCCGGTACCGGCATAAAGCCGCCGCCATAACAATAGCCGTTCACGGCGATAATCAGCGTATAGCGGCCGTCATAGCTCTGCCCGTCCACTGTCACGCCGTATGACTGGACCAGGCCCTTGACAACTTCTTCCACTGCCGCGACCAGGTAGGGTCCCTGGCTTCCCAAAAGAGGAAAGCGCTTGTACTTCTGCATACTGTGAGCCACACGGGCGTCCACGCCGACGCTCAGGACATTCAGGGCCAGCCCGCAGTCAGACTCGATGCCGTCGACCTGAATAATTTCGCCGCCAATCAGCTGCCCCAGGTCGTGAAAGCGGTCTGCGCCTTTGCCGAAGACCTTGATAAAGTCGTTGCCCGTGCCGGCCGGATAATGCGTAAATGCAGCATTCGGCACATGCAGGCAGCCCTCGGCAACCTCCTTCAGCGTCCCATCGCCGCCGCAGGCATAAAAGCGCAGGGGGCGGCCGGGGTACATATCCGCAGCCCGCTGGACCAGCGAAATCGCATGACGCGGCGCATCGGTAATCTGTATTTCATAGTCAATGGGCCTGCGCACCGTCGCGGCCCGGATGGCGCCGGCGATTTCGGTCGTCCTGTCACGCGGCCCGGCGGCAGGATTGACAATAAATATGTGTTTGCTGTCATCCATTTCCATGTCGTCCCCTCTGCTCATTTGAAATACATATACAGTCCGCACTTGAGCATACCGTTGTACAGCTTGCGCTTTTTGTCGCAGGGGCGGCCGTACATTTGCTCAAAGCTTTCATCCGATGTCAGGATATACTGCTTGAGCGCCGGCGCACCGCGCGTCAGCCTGCCCAGCTCACTGTAAATTTCGCGCGCCTGCTCAACATCGAGCAGACGAACGCCATAAGGCGGGTTAGTCATCAGAATTCCACTGCGGTCCCGGTACGAAAGTGAAAGCGCGTCCGCCCGCTCAATGCGGATGCAGTCAGCCACACCGGCGCGGCGCGCGTTCTCACGCGTCAGCTCGACAGCCTCTGCTGAAATGTCCGAGGCTGTCAGTGAAAGTGCCTCGTGCTTTTCCTCAGCAATGGCCGCCTGGCGGACCTCGTCAAACACATCAACCGGTACACATCCCCAGTCCTCAGCATCAAAATCCCGGCGTGCGCCCGGCGCGATGCGGTTTGCCGCCATCGCCGCCTCAATGGCAATGGTTCCCGCGCCGCAGAAGGGGTCGAGAAAATCCTCACGCCCGCGGTAGCGGGCCAGCTTGACCATCGATGCAGCCAGCGTCTCGCGCAGGGTGGCTTCGGGGGCGTTCAGCTTATAGCCGCGCTTGTACAGCGCCGGACCCGTGGTGTCAAGAGAGACCTCGCACACGTCCCGGATAATCGAAAACTGGATTTGGCATTTGGCGCCGCTCTCTTCAAACCACGATTGGCCGTACACGCTTTCAAGCCGCCGAACGACCGCTTTTTTAATGATTTTCTGGCAGTCCGGCACGCTGAACAGCTTGGAATGCAGGCTGTGTCCTTTGACCGGAAAGGCGTCGCTGCGGCCGATAAAGTCCTCCCACGGCAGCGCGCGCACTCCCTCGAACAGCTGGTCAAAGGTTTCGGCCCTAAAGGCCCCCAGCCGCAGCAGAACACGCTCGCCGCACCGGACAATGACATTGGCCCGCGCGCAGTCCTTCCACTCGCCGGTGAACAGCACACGTCCATTTTCCGCCTGCACGTTTTCAAAGTGGTTAAAGCGCAGCTCGTCCGCCACCAGGGCCTCGACCCCCATCAGGCAGGGAACGCTGAACTGAAATGACATGGATCAACATCCTTTTTCCATTTTACCGCATCCATTCTGCACGCGTGCGGTAACTTTTATTATGCCTTATTTTTACATACAATGCAAGGTTTTTGTAAAATGGCTGCCCGCTGCACAGGCCACAGAGCTCACAAAAAGCAAACCATCGTGCAAAGCAGACGCAGACGTCTGCTCCCGGCGCGCAAAAGGGCGGCGGTCACAGGACCGCCGCCCGCTGTTATCTTTCAGCAACCCATACCGGCGCAGTGCGCCGTGCCAGGCCTGTTTATTCGCCGGCCACCAACATGCCGTAGCCGCCGTTTTTGCGCTTGTACACCACACAGGGCTTTTCCTTTTCATCAATATTGCTGAAAAAGAAGAACTCATGCCCCAGCAGGTTCATCTGCAAAATGGCATCGTCAACCGTCATGGGTTTGACATCGACCGGCTTGACGCGGACCAAATCAAACTCACTTTCTTCTTCAACGGGCTCAGGAGCAGGGATGCTTCTGTCAAAGGCGCCCTTGCGCAGCCGCTTTTCAAGGCGGGTCTTATTTTTCAGGATCTGGCGCTCAATGCTTGAAACCGCGCCGTCAATAGATGCATACATATCGCCCGTCTGCTCCTGGGCGCGGAAATACATGCCCGCGTGCTGCACGGTGATTTCAGCGGTGTGGCGGCCGCGCTCAATGCTGAAGGTGACAAACGCCGAAGAATCGCGGTCAAAATAGCGGTCCAGCTTTTCGCATTTTTTAGTGGCATATGCCTTGAGGTCGTCGGAAACAGTAACCTTTCTTTCAGTGAAGCGAATGGTCATAAAAACGACTCTCCTTTCCTATGTTTGCAAAAGCGGCAAATCATCTCCCGCTTTTTACTATCATACCACAACGGCGCCATAAAAACCAGCATATTTTGTAAACAAACCCAAAAGCCTGACAGAAATCACACCTGCTTTACAGCCTGCCTCCCCTATTTGACACGCTTTCCGCTGACAAAAACAGCGCGTGTCTTGCTGAGGAATTCAAACGGATGACCGGTAAACACAACGATGTCCGCGTCTTTGCCCACCTTGATCGAGCCGACGCGGTCGTCAACACCGCCGACCTTGGCCGCGTTGATGGTGACGCCGCGCAGAGCGCCCTCCATGCTCAGGCCGTCACGCACGCACAGGGCCGCGCTGACCGGCAGCAAATCCAGCGGCGCGACCGGATGGTCGGTCGTCAGAGCCACTTCGATTCCCGCCTTTTCCAATGCGCCGGCCGTGCCGTAGGCATGATGGGCCGTCTCGGGCTTTCCGCTCGTCATCAAAACAGGGCCGACCACGGGAATCACGCCGGTCTGGCGGATGTATTCGGCGCAGGCAGCGCCGTCCGTTGTGTGGATGATGTTATAGCGGATGTTGAACTCGGATGCAATGCGGATAGCTGTCAGAATATCGTCAGCGCGGTGGCAGTGAATATGCGCCACAAGCTCGCGCCTAAGCACCGGAATGAGCGCCTCGCACTTGGCGTCATACGCCGTGCCGTCAGGGTCCTTTTCCAGCTTCTGCATGTATCTCTGGGTCTTGATAAAGGCCTCGCGCATGAGAAACGCGCTGGCCATGCGGGTCTGCGGCGTTTTATGCTGCGAGCCGTAGCAGCGCTTGGGGTTTTCACCGAGCGCCATTTTCATGGCACAGGGGGCTTTGACAATCATATCGTCAATCCGGTCGCCCCACAGCTTGGCAAAGCACATCTGCCCGCCGATGACGTTGGCGCTGCCCGGCCCGATAACGGCCGAGGTGACACCGGCTTCGACCGCGCGAACAAAAGCGTTCTCGCTGGGATAAATACCGTCTATGGCGCGCATCTGCGGCGTAACCGGGTCGGTAATCTCATTGCAGTCCTCACCCTCAGAGCGCACCGATTCTTCGCTGATGCCGATATGCGTATGCGCGTCAATCATGCCCGGCATGATATAGCCGCCTTCGGCGTTCAGGACCTCTCCTGACGCCGCGGGCGCGCTCTGCATATCCCCGAATGAGGTGATGACGCCGTTTTCAAAATCGACATAGCCTTTTTCAAAGCACTGGCCTTCCATGGTCAGCAGCTTTCCGTTTGTGATGCGCATGATCATTTCCCTCCGTTTATCTTTTTTCACAGCCATATTTTGACACATTTTTCAGCTTGTCCGTGGTATCCTATGTACGAAGGACAGCCCCTGGCCAGTGGCTGCGGTCATCTCCTTCAAAGCACCGTTCATATCTTTATCCCCACAACCCCAGCTTGGCGCCTGCGTAAAGCAGGCGCTCTTTTTTTGCCCTGCCAAAGACAAAAGGCGCAGCCAAACGGCCGCGCCCTGCTGTTTATCGTCCTCGGCGGCGGCCGCGTTTATCGGCCCCGGCCCGCAAATCGGACATTTTGCTTTCACTTGTCTGCATAAACTGGCGCAGCTTATCCTCAAACGAGCTGTCGTCTGATTTGGGGATCGTGCTGCGCACCGGAGGCGGAGGCGCAACACCGGCCGGCTGCTCGGGCACAGCTTTTTTGACCGACAGATTGATGCGGTTGAGCTGATCAATGCCAATGAGCTTGACGGTGACGGTCTGCCCTTCGGTCAGGTAATTGTGGATATCATCGACATACGCATTAGCGACCTCTGAGATATGCACCATGCCCGATTTCCCCCCGGGCAATGACACAAAAGCGCCAAACTTGGTGATACCGGTGACTTTTCCCTCGTAAATAGAACCCACCTGTAAATCCATATGTACCTGTGCTGTCCTCCTGAAACCTTTATTTGCTGGAAATATCGACAAACACACGCTCGCCCGGTGACACATAACCCAACTTGTCACGCGCGATGCGCGCAATGTATTCGTCGTTATCCTCGCTGTTTAAAAGGGCCTCGATCTCGGCGTTGCGCAGGCTCTGCTCTTCAATCTGCGCCTGCAGCGCCGCCTGCTCTTCCCTCTTGGCGCTGATTTGGATTTGCAGTGACACCAGCGTAAAAGCTGCGTACACTGCAAATATTGCAACAAAAATCTTTGTGGCAAGACCCACACGCTTTTTTCTTCTCATCGGCTCCTCGATTTCATCAAATCAACGGCAGGGACAGGCCCGCAAAAAACATCTCAGCTGAGATGATAAAGGCATTCATACACAGGTTACTTGTTTCTTATTATACCGCAATCCGGCAAAAAGTCAATGCACTTTAGCACACAAATCTACTACTTTTTCACAAAATAGGTCAGGCCGGTCGCCCCGGGCCCCGCGTGAGTGCCGACCACACAGCCGATGCTGCCAGTCAGAATACTTGACGCATGCTCACACAGGTCTGAAAAATGCTCCATACATTCCTGCATGGCCTCAGGGCAGTCGCTGTGACCAAAGGCGATGGTCTGCGACAAGTCGATTTCTTCCTTCTGCGTATGCTCGCTCATCCAGCGCAGCGCCGCCTTTCGCCCGCGCGATTTACCGATCAGCTCGACGCGCCCGTTCTGTACGGCTACAATGGGTGAAATGCCCAGCATACCGCCGACCACGGCAGCAGCGGCTGAGATGCGTCCCCCCATTTTGAGATATTTCAGGGTATCGACGACGGCGATCAGCCGCTGCCTTTCCGTCAGCTCCTCAACCGCGGCAGCGAGCTCGGCAGCGCTCAGCCCACTGTCGCGCAGCGCCGCAGCGCGCTCAATGAGCAGCCCCAGTCCCAGCGTCACCTGGTGCGAATCGACGATGTAAATGCCGTCCGGCCCGACAGCTTCACGCGCAAGATTGGCCGACTGCACTGTACTGCTCAGCTCACTGGACAGGAAAATACCGACAACCTCATCGCCATTGGCGCGGTGATCGGCAAACACCCTTGCCAGGTCCATGGGATTCAGCCCCGACGTGGTGGGCAGCTCGTCCGCTTCGGCCAGGCGGCGGTAAAACTCCTCGTGGCTCATATCGACGCCGTCGCGAAAGCTCTGACTGCCAAAATTGACAATGAGAGGAAGCCGTTCGACATCAAGACGCGCCAATGTTTCCGCTGACAGATCACATGTACTGTCCGTGATTATTCTGATCATCTTTCTTCTCCCCATATCAGACGGCAAAAAATGCCTGCCAGTCATTTGGACCTGAGAAAGATTATACATGGTACCGCAAGGCAAGTCAACAAGGGTTATTCTTCTTCCTGCCGCTCCTCTCTACCGCGGTCCGGACGGTATGCGAACCAGATTTTCAGATGCCTTGACACGCGCTGGTTGAACTGCCTTGTATGCCGTCCTGTCCAGGCCATGCCTCGCCGTGCCAAACGGACAGGCGGCATGAGCAGCGTCATCACCAGCGGCGATACACCCAGAAAATACAAAAGCAGGGCAAGGCCAGTCCCCAGAGCCGTGTACATTCGCAGAACCCCGCCTGAAAAGGCCAGCGAAAACAGGAAATAGGAAATCATGCAAAGAAAAGAAAACAGCAGATCACACAACGCCGTTACCCACCGCTTTGCGCCCGTCAGAACGCGCAGACACCGTAAAAAATCATAAACGCCGCCGAGGCACAAACCCAAAACGGCGGCGTAAATGAAGCTTCTGGTCTGCTCGGCCAGCTGCACTTCCATGATTAGAAAAAGCGCGACCAGAACCCGCCGCGGCGGTGCTGCTCGTCTGCATAGACGATGCCGTCGATGACGCCCTGCAGCGACAGCTCGCCAATATCCAGACTGAGCTTGTCGACGTGCAGGTCACTGCCCGTCACCGTCAGCAGCCCCCGCGCCGTCTCCATCACGACTTCTTCCTCGTCAAAGCTGACCACTTCAGTGACGCCTGAAATGCTCAGGCGTTCGCGGCCTTCCAAAATGACATTATGACTGATTTCTCCGCGGCGAAAATCCTCTGCCATAGACAGCCCCCCTGCGTTTTTATTTCACTGATACATATGCCCGCCACTGGCAATCTATGCAAAAAACCATCCGGCACGGGCCGGATGGTTCTGGGCTGTCTATTCAATTTCTTCATACATCAGCTGTGCGTCCTGCTTGGCTGCATGCTCAGGAACCGCGAGCACGCGCACGCGAAGCTGGCGGTTTCCAAAGGCGACCTCGATAACATCGCCCACCTTGACCTGATAGGACGCCTTTGCCTCGCGGCCATTGACCATTACGCGCTGCGTGTCGCACGCGTCATTGGCCACAGTCCGGCGCTTGATGAGCCGCGACACCTTCAAGTATTTGTCAAGCCGCATAAGTCCTCCTGTCTGAGCGTATCAGCAAAAAGGAAGGGCCCCGGGCCCTCCCTTCCGCCAATGTTTTTATTTTGAAACTTCGTCCTTCAAAGCCTTGCCGGCCTTGAATACGGGATAAGCGCTGGCGGGAATGGAAATGGCTTCTTTGGTGCGGGGATTGCGGCCTGTGCGGGCTGCGCGGTTTTTGGTCTCAAAAGACCCAAAGCCAATCAGCTGCACCTTGCCGCCCTGGGCCAGCTCTTCTGTAATGGCGCTCAGCGCGGCGTTCAGGGCCTTCTCAGAGTCCTTTTTCGACAGTTCAGCTTTCTCGGCAATGGCCGCAATCAGTTCGGTTTTGTTCATGTTTACAGATCCTCCTAAGAATTTTCTATGAAGTCAGACCCAATCCGGGTGCTAAAACTATCTGTTTTCTTCCCTCTTGACGCGGTCCCACAGCTCGTCCATCTGCTCAAGCGACATATCAGACAGCTTGTCCCCTGCCAGCTGCTCAAGCCTGGCAAAGCGGCCGGCAAACTTGCGCGCCGCGCCTGCCAGCGCCTCTTCGGCGTCGACGCCGGCAAACCGGGACACATTGACGACAGCAAAAAGCAAATCGCCCAGCTCTTCTTCGACGTTTCCGCCGCAGGCCATGGCCTGCTCGAGCTCAGCCGTCTCTTCCCGCACCTTACTGAGCGCTCCGGCAGAGTCCGGCCAGTCAAACCCGACCTTGCGCGCCTTTTTCTGAATCTTTTCAGCGTACATCAAAGCGGGCAGCGACTTTGCAACCTGGTCCATGGCCTGCGCTGTGCTCCTCTGGTTCTTTTCGACCTTTTTGATTTCTTCCCAGTTTTCCATGACCTGCGCCGAGTCCTTCACGCTGATGCTGCCGAACACATGCGGGTGCCGCAAAATCAGCTTTTTACAGACGCCGTCGCAGACGTCGTTGATGTCGAAGGCGCCCTCGCACTTGGATAAATGGGCGTGGAACACAACCTGCTGCAGCACGTCGCCCAGTTCCTCGCAGAGCAGGACCGGGTCATCGTTATCAATGGCCTCGCAGGCCTCGTACACCTCTTCGATGAAATTGCGGCGAATACTCTTGTGCGTCTGCTCACGGTCCCACGGACAGCCGTCCTCGCCGCGCAGAATTTCCATGATTTCGAGCAGGTCCTGGAACCCGTAACGCTCTTTTTCTTTAAAATCTACCATATCTTTACCTCTTTTTCAAGTAAAACCGTGCAATTTCAGCGGTCATATTTCAAAAAATCTATTTGACCCGCAAAATCTTGGCAATTTTTTCCCCTTTTGGAAGCATCAGGATGTCTTCTTTGGGCAGAGCGCGGGTTGCGATGAGCATGAGCAGGTACAGCACTGCCGACAACGCAATAACGGCCAGCACCCCCAGCTTACTGCCAATCACTCCAGAGACCGGCGGGTACATCAGATAGGCAAAGACCCCCATGACGCCGGCTGATATCAGCGGCTTCAGGAATGTCTTGGTAAACGAAAACGGTATGCCGTAATGACGGATAAAGATGAGATTGAGCACCGTGATGGTACCGTAACACAGGCTGGTGCCGATGGGTGCGCCGCGGATATTGATGGCCGGAATAGCAATCAGGGTATAGTTTGTAATCAGCTTGACCGCACCGCCGATGGCCATCGAGACGACCGGAAGCTTTTCCTTTCCCTGCGCCTGCAAAATCGCGTTGGAAACGCTCTGCATGGCGACGAAGACAACTGCCGGTCCGAGCAGTGTCAGTGTCGGCGCTGCGACCAGCACATCCTCGGGCTGCTGATAGTACAAAAGGTCCATAATGGGCTGCGGCAGAACAGCCAGCCCCACCGCACACGGCAGGGCGAGCAGGGCCGTCAGGCGGAAGGAGCTTTCGGTCAGGCGCGAAGCCTGCTCGCGGTTGCGCCGGGCCAGCGCCGCGCTGATGGCGGGCAGGACGCTCGTACCGATACCGACAATGATGGTCTGCGGAAGGTTGAAAAACTTGACCGCCATGCCGTAGGCTCCGTACAGCGTTCCCGCCTCGGGCGAGGTCATGCCGGCTTCCTGCAGCCGGCGCACAACAAGAAAGGTGTCAATCAGATTGGTCAGGCTCAAAACGCCGGCGCTGAGCGTAATGGGAACGGCGATGGCAAACAGCGCGCGGGTCAGCTCTTTGCTGCTGCGGCTTTCATTGGTCAGACAGTTGACGGCAACATCACCGCGCCGGATATCGCGTATACGCACAATGATGATGTAAATCGCGCCCAGAACCGTACCAATGGTGACGCCGCCGATGGCGCCTGCCACGACAATGTCCAGGCTGTATCCGCGGTCCATCAGGTAATAGGCCAGCCCCAGGCCGAAAATCAGTTTGCCCAAAGCCTCAATGACCTGGGACCACGCTGTGGGCACCATGTTGGCCAGGCCCTGATAATAGCCGCGGATGGCCGAAACCAGCGCCACGAAGAAAATACAGGGCGAAATGGCCAAAACGGCAAAGCGTGCTGACGGCAGGCCGGCCAGGGTGACAAACAGATCTGCTCCAAAGAAAATGACGGCGCTGAAGAACAGTCCGATAACGGTAAATGAAATAAAGGCAATTCTGCCAATCCGGCGGACTTCCCTGCCCCGCCCCAGCGTATTGGACGCCGCTACCATGCGCGAAACAGCGACGGGCAGTCCCGCTGTTGAGATAATGAACATGGTAGTGTACACATAGTACGCGACGTTAAAAATGCCGGTGCCCGCCGCGCCGTACAGATTGGTGAGCGGAATGGAATAAAATGCGCCGATCAGCTTAACGACGATACTGGCAACCATCAGCACAAACGTGCTTTCAATAAAACTGCTGCCGCGTTTTTCTTTCAATCACAACACAACCTTTTCTTGGGGTACGCAAAAGGGTCCTATGCGCCAAAATATGCGCCAAATACGTGCGGCATGACAAATTCGTCGAGTTCTGCCCGCAGACGCTCCCAGTCGATCGTGGTACAGACGCCGTCGCGGTACAGCACTTTGCCGCGAACCATGGTCAGACAAACGTCGCGCCCGTCAGCAGAATAGCACAAAAGCGAATAGGGGTCATGTACGGGGTACAGGTGCGGCTGATTGAGCTGCAGCATGATCAGGTCAGCCCACATTCCCTCACGCACCATGCCGCATTCGCTTTCGCGGCCCTGCGCAAAAGCGCCGTCCAGCGTGGCCGAACGCACCGCCTCAATGGCAGGCGCACAGGCAGGGTTGCGGGTCAGCCCCTTCTGCAAAAGCAGGCTCAGACGCATTTCGCCAAAAATGTCCAGATTGTTATTCGAGCAGACGCTGTCGGTTCCCAAAGCCACGCGCAGTCCGTTGCCGCGCATTTTGGCGACCGGCGCCACGCCGCTGCCCAGCTTGAGGTTGCTGGCCGGATTATGGGCCACAACCGCGCCGCGAGCAGCCAGCAGCTCGATATCATCGTCACTCACCCACACCGCGTGGGCCACTGTGGCACGCGTGCCAAAAACCCCCTGCTCGTCCAAAGCGGCTGCCGGTGTCTTTCCATAGCGCTCAAGGCATTCTCGGTGCTCTTTTTCTGTCTCAGAAAGATGAACATGCATGTTCAGGCCATGCTCCTGTGCAAAGCGGGCAGCGTCCCGCCACACACGGTCAAAGCTGGTATACTCGGCATGGATGGAAGCGTCCAGCCGGATGCGGCCGTTATCAGCCATGTGCCAGCGCTCGAGCATTTCAGCGTTCTGCGCAGTGACGCCGTCGGTTTCGTAGCAATACTGGTCGCGGTCCATGCACAGGTAGCCGTTGCCGATGTTGGCGTTGATACCCGCCTCGAAGCAGGCCTCGGCAATGGCAGGCACAAAGGGGTCCATGCACGTCAGCGAGGTGACCCCCATGCGCAGCATCTCAGAGCAGGCGAGCAGCGCTCCCGCTTTCGCCGTGCGCGGTGTGAAGTTGGCCTCGACCGGAAAAACCTTTTTAAAAAGCCAGTCCTGCAGGGTGTAATCATCGGCATAACCGCGCAGAATAGTCATGGCTAGATGGGTGTGCGCATTGGTCAACCCGGGCATGAGCAGCCGGTTTTGCCCGTCAATCACGGTATCCGCCGGCTCGGATGGCTTTTGCGTGCTGACATAGCATATTTTACCCGCTTTTACGCCCACATAGGCATTTTTCAGCACAGGCTGGCTGTCATCCATGGTGACGACCAGAATGTTGGAAAAAAGCGTGTCCATCCTGTCCATATCACTTGTCCTCCCCATCCAACAGGGGCAGGCACCCCAGCACAAGCGCTGAAAAGCGGTCTCCTGCCGCCTCTGCCGTAGCCACGACCTCGGCTCCGTCCAACTTTTGTTCCAGTACGCCGGCTCCCATATTGGTGACCAGTGAAAATCCAAGCACCTTCATACCGCAATGCGAAGCCACGATGACCTCGGGCACCGTCGACATGCCTGCGACGTCGCCGCCCAAAAGGCGCGCAGCCCGAATTTCGGCCGGTGTTTCAAACTGAGGGCCGGTGAAGTAAAAGTACACCCCTTCGCGCAGTGTGATCCCCGCCTGTGCCGCAACGCGGCGCGCCGCCTCGCGGTAAGACGGCGTATAGGCATAGGTCATATCGCAGCAGCGCGGGCCAAACTCAGAGAGATTAGGGCCAATGAGCGGGTCGGGGTCAAACAGGCGGATGTGGTCGGTGATAAGCACGATATCGCCCACCGCATAGCTTGTGTTGATAGCGCCGCAGGCATTGGTAACGAGCAGGCTGTGCACGCCCAGAAGGCGCGCAACACGGACCGGGTAGGCTGTCTGCTCAGCGCTGTAGCCCTCGTAAACATGCACGCGTCCCTGCATGACCATGACGCAGCGGCCGCCCAGAGTGCCGATGACGAAGCGGCCTGCATGATCAGACACGGTAGAGACGGCGAAATGCGGAATCTCACCATACGGAATGACCACCGGGTCTTGGACCTGCTCAGCCAGATATCCCAAGCCGGAACCGAGAATCAGCAGCACCTCGGGCCGGCGCTCACCCATCAGGCGGCGGATATACGCCGCGCTTTCAACATAGTTTTCATAAACAAATGGCATAGATTCACTCCTTTTCCAAACAAAGCGGCCTGTCCGATGGTCCGGAAAATGGGAGGGCGGAACGCTTCCACCCTCCCGTGTCATGAAAAGTTATTCTGCTTTACAGCTTTGTTCCACAGGCGCTGCAAAAGGAATCCGCCTTATCGCATTCACACCCGCAGTTCGGGCAGCGGCAGGTCGTTTTGCGGCTGGCGATACATTCCTTCAGCTCAGCAATTTTTGCATATTTCTCATCAATCTGCACGATTTTGCTGTCAATCTCTTCAGCCTCAATCTCGGCGCCGGTATGCGTCAGGTAGACCGATTTGCCGATTTCCTTAAACAGCAGCTCGATATCGGTGTTCAGGTCGAAAATCTGCAAATTGAGCTTGGTCACATTGGCCAGCTCACCCGCCTTTTTGGACGCTGCATCAGCGGCCTTGCCCGCAGCCTCAGCTGCAGTTGTTGCCGTGACCTTGACCTTTTCCAGCAGATCTTTTATCTTTTGATCCATAAACAAAACTCCCTTCGGACGAAATGGATTGCAAGAATATGATATGCCATTATATCACCGTTGACACCAAATAGCAATGAAATATTATGCAGCCGTGCCAAATTGGCCTTTGGGGGGAACCGCTAAGGCCTACCAGACCGCTGCTTCCTCAAGCAGAGATACGGCGCGCGCCGCAATGCGCTCGCGGCTGCTGATATACTCTGTCGGATATTTGGGATTAGAGAATCGTTTGACATTGCGTCCGGTGCGGTCGCACAATTTGGTCACACCGCCGGCCCCAAGCGCGATGACCGCCCCCAGCTCTTCCATCATGCAGACATTGTAAAAAGATTCCGTTTCGCCGCGGCAGAAGCCGACATTTTCCAGCCCGCCCGCGATGTATTTCTGACGATACAGATAATAAGGCCGGTAGCCCTGCTTGTCCAGCAGCTCATGACACTGGTCGACCGCTCCGCGCTCCAGCACACCGCGCGGCCCAAAGCGCAACGGCGCTCCCTTTTTCAAGGCCAGACAGTGCAGCGTGATATTTTCAGGCTGCAGTTCAGCCACCTGGCGCACGCTGTCTGTCAGGCCGGCGGCATCATCCCCCGGCAGACCGGCAATCAAATCCATATTGACGCAGAAATCTCCTGATTGGCGCACCATCTGGTACGCAGCACGGATATCTTCCGCCGTGTGAAAGCGTCCGACGCCGCGCAAAACGTCGTTGTGCATAGTCTGCGGATTGACACTGACTCTACCCACGCCCCACTGGGCACAAACAGACAACTTTTCCCTGGAAATAGTCTCCGGACGGCCGGCTTCAACGGTGATTTCGCGGCAACCGGACAAATCAAATGCGCCGTGAAGCGCTGACAGCAGGTCATTCAGCTGTACAGCCGACAGCGTCGTCGGCGTTCCGCCGCCGATGTACAGGCTGCCGACGACTCCGCCAGCCTGTCTGAGCGACCGCCCCGCAGCGGTGATTTCTTCGTGCAGCACCGCAAGATAGGGCTCGACCAAATGGCCGAAGCGCGTCACATCATTGCTGACAAATGAACAGTAGCGGCACTTTGCGGGGCAAAAGGGAATTCCAACGTAAAGCTGTACCTCTTTACATTGAAGCATTTCCAGGCATTTAAGTGATTCTTTTGCGCACTGCGCTGCCATAACGCTGCGCCGCGGCTCGACATCATACCGCCCGTGTAAAAAACTGTCGGCCTGCTCTGGCGGCAGTCCCTCCTGCAGCGCCAGCCGGACCGGCTTTGCCGGTTTGACGCCCGTCATGGCGCCCCACGCCGGCTTTTGCGGCAAAAAAGACAGCAGTGCCTCATAGGCCGACTGCTTGACCACATGGGTCAGCGCACGCCGCCGCTCAACTGCGCCCCCTGCATACGGCTCAATGCACTCTGCATCCTGCCGGACGCCGCCGCGGACCACACTCGTGTGGCACCGGACCCTGTCCTCTTCAAACGATGCCTCTGACACCAGCAGCTCTTCGCCGTCTTCTCCGGCGCCATGCTCTTCGTCAGACAGCAGGCTGATGAGAATTTCCTGTACAGCGGTGACGCGGTCGTGGTTTTTCAGGCAGTAATTCATTTGCTCATGGCTTCCCGCATATACGGATTGACGCGGCGCTCGTAGTCAAGCGTCGTGGCAATGTCATGTCCGGGCAGCACCCGGTAATTGCCCGGCATCTCCGCAATGCGGCGCAGCGAACGCAGCATGTCATCATAGCTTCCGCCTTCCAGGTCACAGCGGCCGCAGCACTCGTGGAACAGCGTATCTCCGCTGAACATGACGTCGCCCATGACAAAAACGCATGACCCCAGCGAATGTCCCGGCGTGTTGTAAACGGTCAGCTCGGTCTGTCCCAGGGTGATGCGCTGCCCGTCCTCGAGATACCCGTCCACATGCGGGCGCACATATTCTTCACGGATATACCCGGGCTTGCGCGCCACATCCGGCTCTAAAAAGAATTCGTCGCTTTTGTGAATCCACAGCCGTGCGCCGGTCTGTTTTTGCAAAGAGGGCGCAGCAAGCACATGGTCAAAATGGCCGTGAGTCAGCAAAATCAGTTCGAGCTTTCCGCCGATTTCTTCCAGCTTGCCCATGATTTTTTCCGTCTGCGCACCCGGGTCGACAATGGCCAGCGCGCCCGTTGCCTCGTCTTTGATAATATAGCAGTTGGTATGCAGCATGCCAACGGTCAAATGCTCGATCATTGCTTTGCCCCTCCCTGCCTGTTCAGCATCTGGTCAGTATCCATAATCAGAGTGACCGGTCCATCATTGACATGATCAATCTTCATATCCGCCCCGAACACACCGGTAATGCAGGGAACCTGCAGGCGCTCGATTTCGCTGATAAAAAACTCATATAGCGGAATGGCCACATCGGGCTTGGCGGCATGGAAAAAATCGGGTCGCCGGCCGCGCGAACAGTCGGCATACAGCGTAAAGTTGGAAACCACCATCATACTGCCGCCGATATCGGCCAGGCTTTTGTTCATTTTTCCGTTTTCATCCTCAAAAATGCGCAAAGCCGCGCATTTTTCAGCCAGATAGGTTGCCTCGCGCCGGGTGTCCTCTCCCCCGACCCCCAGCAAGACCAGAAGTCCTTTTCCCATTTCTCCGCGGCTTTCGCCATCAGCAGTCAGCGACGCGCGCGAAACACGAACGACCACTGCTCTCATCGCGTTTCCTCCGTTTCATTGATATTCCGTCTGACGTCCACGACACCGGCGCAGCGCCGAATGCGGCCCATCAGAAACTCCAGCTGGTCACGGCCAGTCACTGTGACCGTCAGGTACAAAATGGTTTGCCCTGTCGACGTGTCGTCCCGGGCATTCATTTCATTGACATTGATTTTGGCATTGCTGAACACCGTAATGACGTCGGCCAAAATACCGACGCGCGTCTGCGTATAAATGCGCAGACCGGTCTGATAGTGGTGCTTCTCGCTGTAATCCCACTCCGTGTTGATCCAGCGGCCGGACTCGCCCTCTTTTTTCATGCCGCTGATGACGTTGGGGCAGTCACGGCGATGCACCGATATGCCGTAACCGCGCGTGATAAATCCGACAATGCTATCGCCCGGAATGGGGGTACAGCACTTGGCAAACTTGACAAGACAGTTGTCCAGCCCCTCGACAATAACGCCGGTGTCGCCAATGGCTTTGGGCTTTTGAACAGGCGGCCTGGTGCTCCCCTGACGCTCGCGATGGAGCCGCGCGACCTCTTCCTTGACCTTGATGACGACACGCGAAACCGTTACACCGCCGTAGCCAATGGCAGCGTACAGGTCATCCAGCGTTGGGAAATTGAGGCGCTTGAGCACAGCGGAGCTGACCTCTTCCTGTTGAAAATCATCATATAACAGCGCTGTGCGCAGCTCTCGCTCAAGGTCGGCTTTGCCCTGCTCAATATTTTCTTCGCGGCACTCTTTTTTGAACCACTGCTTGATCTTGGTGCGCGCTTCAGACGTCTTGACCATTTTCAGCCAGTCGCGCTTGGGGCCATTGGTGGTTTTAGATGTGATGATATCGACAATCTCGCCGCTTTTGAGCACGTAATCAATGGGCACAATCCGTCCGTTGACCTTGGCTCCCACCATACGGTTGCCGACAGCCGAGTGAATGGCATAGGCAAAGTCAATGGGGTTGGCGCCCTGCGGCAGGTTGATGACGTTTCCTTTGGGCGTAAAGACAAAGACCTCGTCGGCAAACAGGTCGACCTTGATGTTTTTGATGAAATCCTCGGCATCAGAATCCTGCTGCGACTCCAAAAGCTGCCGCACCCAGGCAAAGGCCTCTTCCTTTTGCTTGCCGCTCAGGCCGTCCTTGTACTTCCAGTGCGCGGCAATGCCGTATTCCGCACTCTGGTCCATGTCTTCTGTGCGAATCTGCACCTCGAAGGGAATGCCCTCGTGCCCGATGACAACGGTGTGCAGCGACTGATAGCCGTTGGGCTTGGGCGTGCTGATATAGTCTTTAAAACGGCCCGGGACCGGGCGGTAAATATCGTGAATAATGCCCAGGACATTGTAGCAGTCGGCCAGCTCCTGAACGATGACGCGCACCGCACAGATATCATAAATCTCTGAAAAGGTCAGGTTTTGGCCATACATCTTGCGGTACAGGCTGTATACATGCTTGAGCCGGCCTTTGATGCGGCACTTGATGCCCGCCTGCTCCATGCGCTGCACGATTGTGGTCTGCACATTGTCCAAAAACTTGCTGTAGGCCACATGGCGCTCGTCCAGGTAGTTGGTGATTTCGGCATACCCGACCGGGTCAAGATACTTGAGCGACAGGTCCTCAAGCTCCCACTTGACGCTCTGCATGCCCAGGCGGTGAGCCAGCGGCGCATAAATTTCCATGGTCTCGAGCGCCTTTTCGCGCTGCTTCTGCGGGGGCAGATACTGAAAGGTCCGCGCGTTGTGCAGGCGGTCTGCCAGCTTGATGATGATGACGCGGATGTCCTTTGCCATAGCAATGAACATCTTGCGCAAATCTTCCATCTGCTCCTCTTCCTTGGAGCTGTAGACAATCTTGCCCAGCTTGGTGACACCCTCGACCAGCGCAGCCACTGACGCGCCGAATTCCTTTTCTATGACCTGCGAGGTCGCCGGAGTATCCTCAATGCAGTCGTGCAGCAGGCCGGCGACGATTGATTCAACATCCAGGCCCAAATCATCCAGAATAACGGCCGTCTCGACCGGATGAACAATATACGGTTCACCGCTGCGCCGGCGCTGATCTCCGTGCGACTGCAGCGCGTAGCGAAATGCTTTTTCGATTTTTTGCGCATCTTCAGGCGAGTGATGCGACTTGATTTTCTCTACTTTATCAAAAATCGATTGATCGATCTCGTTAATATCCATATATCCCGTCCTCCACCAGACAAAATCATCAGTGTCTGTATTGCGCCGGCGTTCAGCCGCCGGGCCGCGGCATTACCCCTGCCGCAGCTCGCTCAGCCGACGCAAAATGCGCGAGCCGTTGATGTCGGCCTTACCCTGCCGCGGCAGAACACGCACGGCCAGTTCGTCGCCCGCAGTCTCATATTCCACAATAGAAAACTCAGTAAACACATCAAGGCAAATGAGAAAGCGCCCCAGATTCATACCTGACCGCGCCTCATACCGCACCTTGCGGTACAGCGTCTGGGCCGACGCACACAGCATCCCGCCCTCGGCGTTGGCACGCACATGGCGGAAAACGGCGACCAGGTCGTCACGCGTGGGACTCAGCCATTCAGCCTGCTCTCTCGAGAGTGTTCCGCCGCCGCAAAATGTGCGGTAACAGCCGGCAAACTCGTCATCGCGTGCTTCTTCCTGTTCTGCCCAGCGCACATCCTTGATGACCAGCTGCACATTTTCACGGTTTTTATAGCGGTTGATCTCGGCAGAAAAAACGATGTCCAGCAAATCCCCCTGCACAAAGGCACAAGTCCGCGCCCCCATACCAAAAGCAAAGGCATAAAAGCTGTACCCCTCTTTGGAGAGCAGCATTTTGACATGCCGGTCACGGCTGATGGGCGTCAGCTCTTCAAGCGCTACCCCCTGCATGACAAAACAGGGCTGCGCATTGCCCATGCCGAAGGGCTCAAGCATCGAAAGTCCGGCCACCTCGCCGCGCGTCAGCTCGCATGGCCGCACACGGCAGTCGACGGCAATACAGGGGACAACCTCGCGGCCAGCCCCCATTTGCTCGGCCAGCTCTTCCATTCTATTCCGCAGCTGCTCCAGCTTGTCGCGGTGGATTGACAACCCGACTGCCAGCTCATGCCCGCCGTATTTGTCCAGCACATCAGCACACTGCTCCAGCGCGCTGTAAAGGTTAAAGCCTTTAATGCTTCTTCCCGAACCTTTTCCACAGTCTCCCGACATGGAAATCAAAATACAGGGCACGCCATAACGGTCGGTCAGGCGGGACGCCACAATACCAATCACGCCGTTGTGCCAATCATCCCCCCACAGCACCAGCGCCTTTTTCTGGTGCCGACGCGGCTCCTGCTCAAGCCAGGCGACAATCTGCTGATAGATGCGGTTTTCCTCTTCCTGGCGGGTGCGGTTCAGGTCACACAGCTTCTGCGCCAGCTCTGTGGCCTCTTCAAGCGAGTCGGTCAGGAACATGCGCGCCGCCAATGCAGCGCCGCCCATTCTGCCTGCGGCGTTGATGCGCGGTGCCATGACGAAGCTGACGGTGTTGGATGTCACCGGCTTGCCGTCCAGCCCCAGTGTTGTAACCAGCGCCCGCAGGCCGGGATTTTTGGTATGTGCCAAAAGCTGCAAGCCCTGCGTGACAATGCTGCGGTTTTCGCCCACAAGCGGCATGACGTCGGCAATCGTGCCCACAGCCACAATATCGCCGTATTCTTCCAGCAGTTCCTCGACCGGCCGCTGCGCCTCAAGAGCACAGATCAGCTTAAAGGCCACGCCGACGCCGGCCAGCTCGCGGAACGGGTAGGCGCTGTCCAGACGCCGCGGATTGACGATTGCATAGGCCCGCGGCAGCACTTCCTTGCACTCGTGGTGGTCCGTGATGATGAGCCGCAGCCCGAGGTCTGCGGCAAACTCGGCCTCTTCGATGGCGGTAATGCCCGAGTCCACTGTAATCAGCAGGCGGCAGCCCTCTTCATACAGCTGGCCGATGGCCGCCGTATTGAGGCCATAGCCCTCGCCCAGACGGTCGGGGATGTAGTAGACACAGTCCACTCCGCGTGAACGCAGGTAACGAATCAAAATACAGGTCGCCGTTACGCCGTCGACATCGTAGTCGCCGTAAACGGCGATTTTTTCTTCCGCAGCAATGGCGCGCTCGATTTCTATGACCGCTGTTTCCATATCGCTGAGCAGAAACGGGTCATGAATACAGCGGTTTGAGCTGTCGAGAAAGGCCTTCGCCTGTTCAGGGCTGCCCAGACCACGCGCCGCGAGTACCCGTGCCGCCAGATGAGGCAGCGCAAGCTCACGCTGAAGAACCTCTGCGTCATGAGGCGCATCGGCTGCGATCATCCATTTTTTCTTTTTCATGAGAGTCTCCAGTTTTATTTTTATTGAAAACATTATAACAAATCAACACACCATATACAAGAGACTCCGCCGAAAAACCCGTATAAGCAGCAAAAAAGTCTCCGTTTTTCACAAAAACGGAGACTTTAGGCAAGTATTCTTTATAAAGTGGGCCCGACCTCTGGCGGAATGGGACAGCGATATGCACCGCCTGTTTTAGCATTCAGCTCCTGCCGCGCCGCGGCCAGTGTTTCGGGCTGGTCGAGCAGCTCAGCCGCAGCCAGCGCCAGGACTTTCGCCGCCGTCATCGTCCCTTTTTCGGCCAGCGGCGAGTTGGACTGTGCCGTCAGCTGCCACGAATGTCCCGGCGTGCCCAGCGCGCAGGTGGCGACGTTCATCTGTGAGGTGGGCGCACAGTAGCTGGCGTCCCCTACATCGGTCGAACCGCCCATACATTTGTCGAGTGGAAAGTACGGCAGCACACTGCGGTGCAGGATTTCGCTCTCCGGAATGAGCGCCGGGTCGCCGCCCAACGCAACGATGTCCTTGCCGACGCTTTCGATGTCCTCCTGCGAGAAAGTGGAACGGAAGCGCGCGGCCAGTTTTTCGTCCTGGTCGTCAAACGGCGGCGCACCAATCTCCTCAAACGCTTTCTGACACACCGCATCCAGCGTGCGGTTGGGCAGAAAGTCGCACAGCGCCTCATGGAACTGCACCTCGAGCTCAGTCTCGGTCATCAGTGCTGCCCCCTGTGCCACCTTTTTGACCCGCTCATACAGCGCCTGCGCATCTTTGATTTTAGGTGCGCGCACAAAATAGTGCACGCAGGCGTAGTCCTGTACAACATTGGGCGCAATGCCGCCGGCATTTTTATAGGCGTAGTGAATCCGCGCCTCGCTGGGCATGTGCTCGCGCATATAATTGACGCCAACGCTCATCAGCTCGCATGCGTCCAGCGCACTACGGCCCAGGTGCGGCGTTGCCGCTGCATGG
Organism: Candidatus Ventrousia excrementavium; assembly: GCA_018714845.1. GTDB lineage: Bacteria > Bacillota > Clostridia > Oscillospirales > Butyricicoccaceae > Ventrousia > Ventrousia excrementavium. The sequence goes on along the minus strand of DVMR01000066.1, from coordinate 19,261 downwards.
GCTGTGCGCCCGTGGAAAATGAAAAAGGCACTGATATTGGCCAGGCTGCCCGTGCCGACAACATGGTTGTTGTCGCCTGGATGCCAGGTCAGGCAGGCGTCCAAATCGCTGAACAGTCCATCGCGCGCCATAAATACCTTGCCGCTGCCATACTCTTCACCCGGACAACCATAAAACCGCACAGTTCCGCTCTTGCCAGTCTCTTTCAGGTAGTCGCGCAGAATAAACGCCGCGCCCAGTGCGCCGGCGCCGAGGTTATTGTGTCCGCAGCCCTGGCCATAAGCACCGGGAACTAGCTCGCAGTGTTCGGGGCAGGCAGCTTTTTGCGAAAGGCCGGGCAGCGCATCAAACTCCCCCAGAAAACCAATGACCGGCCTGCCGCTGCCCCATGTGCCGATTACCGCGGTCGGAATACCCGAAACCCCTGTTTCAACGGCAAAGCCGTTGTCCCGCAGCACCTGGGCATAACAATCGGCCGATTTGTACTCTTTCATACCGGGCTCGGCGAACTCCCAGATGCGGGCGCTGACATCCAGAATGGTTTTTTCATGCCGGGCAGCCAGACTTTCAATCTGTTGCTTCTTGCTCATTGCGGCACCTCCTGTAAATTGGAAAAGCCCGGAAAACCCCGGGCTTTTGAATGATATTTTACTGATTGCCGGACATCTTGGCGACTTCGCTTGCAAAGTCGTCCTCAGCCTTTTCAATGCCCTCGCCGGTGGCAAAGCGGGTAAAGGCCTTGACAACGACCTTGCCGCCCAGCTGGGAAGCGACCTCGGCGATGTGCTTTTCAACCGAAGTCTTGTTCTCTTTGACAAAGGCCTGCTGCAGCAGGCAGTTTTCTTCATAGTACTTGCCAATGCGGCCCATGACCATCTTTTCGATGATATTCTCCGGCTTGCCGGCGTTCTTCGGGTCTTCCTTGGCCTGAATCATCAGGATTTCCTTTTCCTTGTCCAGCGTGGACTGGTCGACATCAGACTTGTCCAGATAGGTCGGATTCATCGCGCAAATCTGCATGGCAATGTCCTTGCCCAGCTCGACGACCTTTTCAGGCGCAATGCCCTCGACAGACAGGTTGACCAGCACGCCGACCTTGCCGCCCATGTGGATATAGGGAATGTTGACGCCGTCTGCATAGCGCACAAAACGGCGAATCTGAATGTTCTCACCAATAGACAGCACCTTGTCCGCCGTAACCTCGGCGACAGTGCGGTCGGTGCCGGGATATTTGCAGGCTTTGAGCGCCTCGACATCAGCGGGATTCTCGCTGGCCACGACGGCGGCAAGCTGCTTGACAAAGTCCTGGAACACTTCATTCTTGGCGACAAAGTCAGTCTGAGAGTTGACCTCGATGACGACGCCGACGCCGTTGTCAGCCGTGATGGCATAGGACACGCCCTCGGCCGCGACCTTGCCAGCCTTTTTGGTCTGGGCGGCAAGACCCTTTTCACGCAGCCACTCGATTGCGCGGTCGAAATCGCCGTCAGCTTCGGTCAGCGCCTTTTTGCAGTCCATCATGCCGACGCCGGTCATCTCGCGGAGCTTTTGCACATCTTTTGCCGTGAATGCCATTGTTATTTCCTCCAGTATTTCATGTGTTTCCTGAAAAAGGGGTCGGGCCAGTGCCCGACCCCGTCCATTCAAATCGACTTATTCTGCCGTGATTTCTTCAGCGACCTTGGACGAGCGCTTTGCGGGAGCGCGCGGCGTCGTATCGACAGGAGCCTCAGCGGGCTTTTCCTCCGCGACAGCGGCGTCGGTGACGTCGAGCTGCTCGCCCTGACGGCCCTCGATGACAGCGTTGGCCATAGCCGACGCAATCAGCTTGATGGCGCGGATGGCGTCATCGTTGCCGGGGATGACGTAGTCGACCTCGTCAGGGTCGCAGTTGGTATCGACAATGGCGATGACGGGAATGCCCAGCTTGCGGGCCTCAGCCAGCGCATTCTTTTCCTTGCGCAGATCGACGACGAACAGCGCAGACGGAAGCTTGCGCATTTCCTTGACGCCGCCCAGGTATTTTTCCAGCTTTTCAATCTCGAGCTTGAGCTTGATGACCTCTTTCTTGGGCAGCAGGTCAAAGGTGCCGTCCTCGCTCATCTTGTTGAGCTGGGCCAGACGCTCGACACGCTTGCGCATGGTCTTGAAGTTGGTCAGCATGCCGCCCAGCCAACGGGCGTTGACATAGAACATGCCGGCGCGCTCGGCCTCTTCCTTCACGGCGTCCTGTGCCTGCTTTTTGGTGCCGACAAACAGAATCGAGCCGCCCTCAGCCGCGATGTCGCGGGCAAAGAAATAGGCCTCTTCCAGCTTCTTGACGGTCTTCTGGAGGTCGATGATATAGATACCGTTTCTCTCCATGAAGATGTACTGCGCCATCTTGGGGTTCCATCTTCTCGTCTGGTGGCCGAAATGCACACCGGCCTCCAAAAGCTGCTTCATTGAAATGACTGCCATTTGATTTCCTCCTTCGGTTTTACCCTCCATCGTTTCATCCGTGCAGAGGCCCTGAAGGCACCGGCTGCAGCGATCAACGATGTGTGTAATTTTTCCGGCACATGAAGCGCGTCTGCTCCACCGCCGGCATTATCTTGTATAGGATACCACAAAATTACAGGTTTTGCAAGAGATTTTTACTGTAAAAGCGGACTTTGTTCCGCGCCGGGCTGGTATTCAATCGATACTGTCAGCCATTCGGTGTCGATCTCTGTTACAAACCCCAGCTCAAGCAGCTGATCAATCGTGATAAACGACTGGCCGTTGAGCTCGTACAGATCCATCGCCGTCCGGCCCCCCGTTTGGTCGACAAAATAAATCACGTCCCCATCCGGGTCGTAATCGACCCCAAAGCCCATGCCTTCCATCAGCGCGCGGAAGCCGAACAGATACTCGCCGTTCTGCATGTACAGGGGGCATTCCGTATAGCCATAGACCGGTGTTTCATCCCAGTAGCTTGTCGACATCCACCCCGTCTCAAGGTCGATATAAGCCGATGCGGGGGTGTTTTCTTCTGTCCAGCCGTTGATCAGATTCTCGAGCTCAATCGCGCTCATTGGCTCTGTGGCATCCGGTATTTCCTGCTCAATGGCGTTCAGATGCGTAGTGGTACTGTCGACCGCAAGCTCCAGCGTGCCCCAGTCACGGATTGTCAGCGTGACACCCAACCGTTCTGTGGCCGTCCGGTCCGCAAAAGTCGTTTTAATGGAAAAACTGCCTTCAATCCCCGCCTCGTTCATCATGTCAGTCATTGCTTCAATCTCAGCCTGGGCGTTGTCCAGCTCCTGTGCCAGCTCAAGCAGCGAGGCCAGCGTTTCTCCGTCCATGCCCAGCCCTAAAATGTCGTCAATCTGCTGCACATTGTTGAAAATAAAGCTGTACAGCTGCAAAAGCTCAGCCGGCAGCTGCTCAATTTCGCCTGACAGTGTGTAGCTGCGGCCGTTTTTCCGCGCGCGCAGGTCAGTGGTATAATCCTGCAAAAGTCCGCCCAGCTCGCGCGCCTGCTCCGGCGTCAGCGCGGCAGTGCCCAGCACGTCCAGCGCCGCCAGATTCTGTTCAGCCAGCCCGGAATCAATGGCAATATATTCCTGTTCAATAGCATCCAGCGTCTGCAGCCCGTCGACGTAAATGCCCTCGAACTCCGCAAGGTCGTGCACCAGTTTGACCGGGGCATACACAATGCTGTCCTGCAGGTAAACAGGCTGCATCTCATACCGGGCCTGCAGGTCGGTCTGGGCGCCGTACACATCCAGGTCGCTGACGTCGACCGACAGCGCACCAAAAATGTTCCCCTCGCCCTGCTGCCTGTCAGTCTGCACAGTGAAGCTCAACTCAGCCTGTGCCGCTTCGACGACTTCGCGCAATTCAGAGGCATTGTCTGACGTGAATGATGCCTCAACCGTGGTTTCTGTCTCCCAACACGTCCACTCGCTGACCGCCTGTACCTCTGCCAGATATTCAGCTGCATCGGTGCTGCAGCCGGCCAGGCCCAGCGTCATAAGGAGCGCAAGTACGACTGCCGGTATCCGTCCTATCCGTTCCATTGGGCATCCTCCTTTATTTTGGCATTTCTTTCATATATCATACCACATTTTTACCCGGTTCGCAAACAGAGTTCGGCTATAAAATGCCGCTGCGCTTGGGCCGGCTCTGGCGGCTGTACCCCGTACTGTGCCGGACCAGAATGATATCCTCTCCAATTTTTTCAATGCTCTCCCACGGGATGACATAATCGTCCTCGCGGCCAAAAAGCCCGAAAAAGCGCAGGCGCCCGGGAATAATCAGCGCTGTCACCCGGCCGCTTTCCAAATCAATGTCAACATCGCCCACATATCCCAGCCGCGCCCCGTCGTGCAGGTTGATGACTTCCTTATACCCCATGTCGAATACACGGCAGCTCTTTTCCAGCATAAAAAACGCCCTCCTGCCATCATTGTATGGCAGAGAGGGCGCTTGCTATGCCGAACTATTTATTGGAGCCGGTCACATAATCGGCAATGGGCTTGGCTCGCGTCAGAGCAAGGCACACGACGACCGACAGCACGATGTTGATGGCCATATACGAGCCATTGTACAGCAGTGAGTAAAATGCCGGCGTGGTCATGGTCAGCCCAAAGAAGGTCTCGGGCATGTACATGGCGTAAATCGTGACGCCGCTGATGTAGTGGACAACAAAGCGCCCAAAGCCGCCCAGCAGGCTGCCCCAGACGACGCCCATCTTTTTTCCCTTGAAAACGCCGGCCAGACCGAGCATCATAAAGGCGCCGACATAATCCAGAATAATGGACTGCCAGTTTGCGGCAAAGCCGCCGAACATCCACTGCAAAACACCCAGGACCAGGCCGGCGCCCAGCCCCCAGCCGCAGCCCCAGCGAACGGCGTACAATACGATGGGGACCATGGACAACTCGACCGAGCCGCCCTGCAGCCACGCGAACTCGGCCTTGACAAGGCTGAGTGCCGCTGCCAGAGCGACCATGACAGCGCCCTCGACAATGGCGCGGGTCCGTGTGCTTGTGCTTGATTTGTTCTGTGTCATCTCTGATTCCTCCCGTTTTCAGGGCCTTACTGCCGCCGAAAAAAACGCCGCGCTGTAAAAAACAGCACGGCGAAAGACGCGTTTTCGGTGACTTCCTACGCCGGCATTATCCGGATCAGGTGTAAGGGATTGAGCGGCAATACGCTCGATCTCAGCCGGCTTGCGCCAGCACCCCTGCATTCAGTTTTCGGATGTATCATATCCCATTTCAGGCATTTTGTCAAGCAGTCAGCCGTTCTGTGAAGATTTTTGTCTGTTTGCCGCTTTTTTTCAGGTAAAAAAGGCTGTTCATCAGACGCAATATCTGCTATAATCCATCATGGGGATATTTGCCCCGCATATCTTTTAAGCTTCATCTGTCCCCGCTGATTGCTGCCGGGTCCGCAAGACCCGGCATGAACAGAAAGGATTGCATGATTATGTTTTTTGATACACAGGTCCAGGAACTGAAGTATAAAGCGCTGAAAGAGGTCGCCCGTCTGGCCTGGCGTGACGACCTGGGCAAGGGTCTGCTCGGCGCATCTGCGCGCATCGTCCCCGGTCCCCAGCCGACCATGCGCTGCTGCATCTACAAAGAGCGGGCCATCATGGACGAGCGTCTGCGCCTGGCCATGGGCGGCGACGAAGAAAACGAAAATATCATCGAGGTTATCAACATTGCCTGTGACGAATGCCCGGTCGCCGGCATCCGCGTCACTGAATCCTGCCGCGGCTGCATTGCACACCGCTGCATGAACACATGCCCCAAAAACGCCATCACCATTGTCAACCACCGCGCCCACATCGACCAGAGTAAGTGCATTGAGTGCGGCCGCTGCGTCGGCGTCTGTCCCTACAGCGCCATCGTCAAATCCTCGCGCCCCTGTGAAAACGCCTGCAAGGTCGGCGCCATTCACATGGGTGAAAACAAAAAAGCCACCATTGACAATGACAAGTGCATCGCCTGCGGTGCCTGCGTTTACCAGTGTCCGTTCGGCGCCATTGCCGACAAGTCCTATATTCTGGACTGCATCCGGCTGATCAGGGAGTCAGAAAGCAACACCCGTTACCCGGTGTTTGCCATTGTAGCGCCTTCCATCTCCAGCCAGTTCCAGGGCGTCACGGTCGAACAGGTGGCCGCCGGACTCAAAGAGCTCGGTTTTTTCAGTGTGGTCGAGGTGGCGCTGGGCGCCGACATGGTCGCCTGGAAAGAAGCCGCAGAGCTGGCTGAAAAAAAGTTCCTTACCAGCTCGTGCTGCCCCGCCTTTGTTCAGTATATCCACAAAAACTTTCCCGGCATGGTGCAGCATATCTCACACAACCTGTCGCCCATGGCCGAGATTGCCCGGCACATCAAACACAGCCACCCCACAGGCAAAGTGGTGTTCATCGGCCCCTGCACAGCCAAAAAGGCGGAACGGCAGCTTGAGCATGTGCGCGAGCTGGTCGACTGCGTCATCACTTTTGAAGAGCTGCAGGCCCTGTTTGACAGCCGCGAAATCGACCTTTCCTCGCTCGAGGGCGAGCCTTTGAACAACGCCTCATACTTCGGCCGAGTATTCGCCCGCAGCGGCGGCCTGGCTGTCGCCGTCGAGGAAGCGCTCAAAGAGCAGGGCGTCACAGAAGAGCAGTTCCAGCTGAGCGCCATTTCATGCAACGGCATCAGCGAGTGCAAGGCTGCCCTGCTGCGGGCCGGCAAAAACGTGCTGCCCAACAACTTTATCGAGGGCATGGCCTGTGAAAACGGCTGCATCGGCGGCGCCGGCTGCATCACCCACGGTCCCAAAAGCAAGGCGGACGTCGACCGGTACGGCCACCAGGCGGCGGAAAAAACCATCCGCGACGCCATCGGGATTCTCAACATCTGACCTCACGGCCGGGGCTGTCAGGTCTTGTTTGTGTTGTTCTGCTGTGCCAGCAGGCTGGCGTACTGCTTATCCGCCAGCTCACGCGCGGCGTTGTGACCCATTTTTTTATTGCGGTGATTCATGGCCGCGACTTCGATGATAACGGCCAGGTTGCGCCCCGGACGCACGGGAACGACGAGCGACGGCACCCGGATGCCCAGGATATCAGTCATTTTTTCATCAAGGCCCATGCGGTCATACGGCTTGCCCTCCTGCCACTGCTCAAGGTGGATGATGAGGTCGACTTTCTCCGTCGGCTTGACCGAGCCCATGCCGAAGATGCGGCGCACGTCAATGATACCGATGCCGCGCAACTCAACGAAATAGCGAATCATTTCAGGCGCCGAGCCGACCAGCGTTTTGGCAGACACCCTCTTGATGTCGACAGCGTCGTCAGCAATCAGACGGTGGCCGCGCTTGACCAGCTCGATGGCGGTCTCGCTTTTGCCCACGCCGCTGTCGCCCAAAAGCAGAATGCCCTCGCCATAAACTTCGACGAGCACACCGTGAATGGTGATGCGCGGACCAAGATGGACGTTGAGCGAGGCCGCGAGCGCGGCAACAAAGGCAGGCGTTGCCTCCTGTGTACGGCAGACTGTGACGCCGTACTTGCGCGCTGCCTCCATGCACTCGGGGTACGGCTCCAGCCCCCGGGCGTATACAAGGATGGGAATGGGCTCGCTCAACAGCCGCTCAAAGCTCTGCGTTCTCTGCTCAGTCGAAAGACCGCCCAGATAAGTATACTCGACATTGCCCAGCACCTGAATGACATCATTGTCAAAGCACTCATAAAAACCGGCCAGCGGCAGTGCGGGGCGGTTGACCTCGGTGCTGGAAATATCTTTTTCCAGATAGCCTTCCGCTCCGTACAGCACCTCGAGACCGAACTCGGAAATAATTTGATGTGCTTTTACCGAATATTTTTCCATATTCGTCCTCCCCTGCGCTTTTGCGCTGGTATTTTGCTGATTCTTCTATTCACAATTATAGCACAGGATACACACCCTGAACAATGTTTTTTACCGGACGCAAAAAGTCCAAGGTTTTTTTGTCTTTTCTCTTGCAATCTTTTACAGAATGTGCTATTATAACTGTTGTCGCTTTATAGCTTGTGTTCAGAAGGAGGTGCAGAAAATGGCCAAGTGTGAAGTTTGCGGCAAGGGTGTTACCTTTGGTATCCGGGTATCCCACTCACACAGAAGGAGCAACAGAACCTGGAAGCCCAACGTCAAGCGCGTCAAGGTGGTTTTGAACGGCAAGCCGACTCACATGAATGTCTGTACCCGCTGCCTGCGTTCCGGCAAAGTTGAACGCGCCCTGTAATTTTATCATCACTATTCGTGCCCGGCGGCCTGGTGCCTGCCGGGCACGTTGCTTTATCCCCTCTTGCGGACGCCGTATAATTATGTTAAGATAAGTTAAAAACACCGTAAAGAATATTTTACAAGGAGTGATGGCTTTGGCTCGCTCGCAAGCCCTGCCGGACCCCGGCCTGCGCAAGAAGGTCAACAGCGACATTTTTCGGATGGTCCTGCCCGTTATCACTGAAAACATCCTGCAGATGTCCGCAGGGCTCATCACTTCGGCCATGATTGGCCGGCTGATGGCAGACGACATTTCAGCCCAGGGCATCAGCCTGCGTGTTTACAACACTTTCTGGTCGCTGTTCAAGGGCATCGGCATCGGCGCCACGGTTGTCGCCGCGCTGCGCTATGGGCAGCGGCGTTTCGGCGACTGCCGACGCACCATTGAACAGACCTATCTGACGCTGGTCCCGTTTGCACTGCTGTTCATGGCCATTATTTTTGCTGCTCCAGGCCCCATTGTCGGCTTTTTGTCCGATGAACCGGCACTTTACGGTTCCGCCATTTCATATCTGCGCATCGCCGTCTGGGCGCTCCCCTTTGCCGCCATTACAGTCTGCAACACCGCTGCTTTTAACGGCCACGGCAACACCAAAACCCCCATGTACATTGCCCTGCTGCTCAACGCCGTCAACATCGTGGTCGGCTTTGTCCTGATTTTCGGCATCGGCTCTTATCAGGGCATGGGACTGATGGGCGCCGCCATTGCAACCGTTGTGTCTCAGGCAACGGGCGCCATCACTGGTCTGCTGCTGCTCTACCGCCGGGGCGGCTACTTTGCCGACGAAATACATGACAAACCCTTTTTCAGCCTTGATCTGGACTGTATCCGCGAGATCTACCGCACCGGCATTCCCGCAGCCTGCGAGAACGTGTTCTGGCAGCTGGCCGCCATGCTGCTGAGCAAAATCATCCTGCTGTACGGCAGCACGCACTTTGCCGCCTACCAGCTGGGTCTGCAGGCCGAACAAATCTGCGAAATGCCGGGCATCGGCTTTACGACGGCAGCGACGACGCTGTCGGCCCGTGCCATCGGCCAGCGCGACGACAAGCTGTTCCGCGCCTATTATTCGCAGATGCACCGTTTTTCCATCTATACCGGCGTCTTTACGTCGCTCATGCTCTTTTTGTTCCCCAGCCTGTTCATGCAGCTTTTGACCGATAAGCCTGACATCCAGCAGCTCGGCACGGTTTATGTTTTCATCATGGGCCTAACCCCGGTTCCGCAGGACCTCAATAAGGTTTACAACGGTTTCATGCGCTCGGCCGGCTACCGGCGAACACCAATGGCTGTGTCCTTTGTCGGCATCTGGGTCGTGCGCGTGCCTCTGGCATTTCTATTCGGATGGATTCTGCACCTGGATATCGCTTTTATCTGGATTGCGATTGCACTGGATCAAATCACCCGCCTGGTGCTCAGCATGCTGATTTTTTACCGCAAAAAGGTCATCAATACGGTTTCTGCCCTGCCGCAGGCACAGGAGTAGGAAAAAGCCGACATCGGTTAGATGTCGGCTTTTTTCATGCTCTTTTACTCTGCAGACGCTTCTGCAGCCCAGTCGTCAAATAGCTTCATCGTGGCGTCATAGGTCTGCTGACTGATGTCCGGCAGCTCACCACCCCACGCCTTCTGCGCTTCCTCAAATCCCTTGATGACAGCGTCGCGCATTTCTTCCGCCCGTGAAGGGTCGCCGCCGACCAGCGCTTTGGCAAAGTTCAAAAGACGCTCGGACGTCTGCGTGACACCCCAGTAGCCGTCTTCGGCAATGGCGCTCTGCGCCTGTGCCTTTGTCTCGGAATCGACGGTAAAATTGCCCTGCGCAATCTGCGCCCAGATGCCATCGCCGCCGGCCGGCTGAATACCCTGCCGCAAAAAGGCGTCGCGCACCATGTTGATAAAGCGCAGCTGATTGGCCTCCTGCTCAGCCTTGAGCTGCTCAACCAACGCTTTGTTGGGTTTGTAGTCAACGCTCGCTGCCTCAGACTGCTTGTTGCCTGGCACATAGGTGTCCTGGTTGGCGGGCGTCTGTGCCGCGCTCTCTGTCGTTTTGCCGGTCTCTGCTTTCTCGGTCGAATAAGCAGCGTCTACCGTTTTTTGATAGCCGGGGTTGACGCGATCGATCAGATTGACCATTTTGTTTCCTCCTTTTTACTCTGCCGACATCGCTTCCCTGCGATGCAAAAATGGTGTCTGCTTATTTTATCGGCCATTTCCTGCAAAAATAAAGATGCTGCATGCGCAATGCAGCGGCATCTCTGCTTTAATTTTCAGCGGTGTTAAGCACAGTCGTCATCTGCAAAAACAGATAGGTCCTGGGGTAATGCTCGGCGACATACGCTTCTGACGTGCTGTCCAGCAAATCATGAGCGTGATCCCGGAATTTTTCATAATAATCCAGCCCATCGGATGCGTCAAACGGAATGGCCTCGCTGCCCAGCAGGTCGGTCATGGCGCACTGCATGACAGCGCCCCGCAGCCCGCGCGCGTTGATCCGGTTGCCAAACTCGCGGCAGATGAATCGGAGCGCCTCGTCGCCATAGCTTAAAAATTCATCATACTCGTCGCGGTGCGCTTCGATATACGCGGCAGTGCTCGACGCCTCGGCCGGGCCGGACATGATACTGTCAAGCAGGCCGTTAAAATGGGCGTTCAGCGCATTAAGGCCGCCTTCCTCCGCGACCTGCCGCCAACATTCCTGGCTCTGGATTTCCGCAAACGCCTGCAGGTCCAGAGCCAGCCCGGCGAGGTCTTCGGGAAATTTCTCATGAATCGACGATTCATACCGGCTGCCGTCCTCGGGCACCCAGTACTCAACCAGCGAATAGCCGCCGGCCAGTGCGTGCTCCAGGCTTCCTTTTTCCAGTGTGATGACGACCGGCATGTGGCTGCCCGTAAGCTCAGCGATCACGCCCTGATCATAGCCCGCCCACATCGTCCGCACTACGGCATAAACGGTAACAAAACCTCCCTCGATGTGCTGCCTCAGAATGACATGCGATTCGGCATTGACCATCTCCGTCCCGGGCGCATAGGCGCTCATATGATTCGACAGGATGGCGTCACGCACAGCCAGGTCCAGGTTTTCGTGCTCCGGGTCGCTTTCCGTCAGCGCTGTCAGCTGCGCATACAGCTCATCGCTGATGCGGGAATACCATCCATCGCTTTGCAGTACAGCGCTTCCGTCCGCCAGAGCGCTGTTTCCGGAGACCTGATAGGCGTAGTGTGATTCTACCGTCCCGTCAGGCTGCGTGACGGTGATGCGCCAGCAGTCGCTGAGCGTTTCGGGCTCCGGGCCTTCCCACGCGGCAGAGACCGATCGGGCGTTTTCAACGATGCGCGCGGCCAAAGCCGCGTCCTCGCCCGTCAGCGCTGTGATGGCGCTTTGCGGCTTGCCGTTTTGCAGATGCGTCAGCGTGTAAACCCATTCATCCCCTTGCGCCGCTGCCGCACCGCTGAAGGTGCAGCCGATGGCAATGATGGCTGCAATTACCACGACGGCCAGCGCAGGCAGGACGGTTTTTGAGCCCCGCGCAATCATCAAAACCCGCTCTTTCATGCTGCGCCGGCTCGACGTCATGCAGGTCGCACCGCGCGCGATGCCGCCCGGCCGCGACTGCACCGGAATCAAGTCAACCAGCACGCGGCCGTAGGCCAGGCGCTGCTCAGCATCCATGGACCGGATGACCGCTTCGTCACAGGCCAGCTCACTGTCGCGGCGCGACGCAAAGGCAGCTGCCCACACCAGCGGGTTCCACCAGTAAAGCGCCGTACAAAAGACCCGCGCCATGGCCCAGATGTGGTCGCCGTGACGGTAGTGGGCCAGCTCATGCGCCAAAACGCAGCGCAGCGCCTCGGGTGACGCTGCTGCCTGCGGCGTCAGGTAAACCGCAGGGCGCAGCAGTCCGAACAGACAGGGAGAGCGCAGCTCGCCGCTGACGTAAACCCGCAGCGGGCAGCCGGATGCCTGAAAAGGCTGGCGCGTGCGCCGGAGCCGCACGGCAAAGCGCACATTGACGAGTAAAAACCACACGCCCATGAGCACGGCGCCAGTACGCCACACGACGGTCAGCAGCTCGCCAAGACTCATTTTGTCAGCATACCGGGTCAGCGTTCGGTTGTCCTCTGAAAGCACAGAATACCCGAAGCTGTTGGCGTCGACCAACCGGTCATCCGCTTGTGCAGTGCCGTCCGGGGTTTCGTCTATCGCAATCTGGTAGCGGTCAATGGGCAGCACATAAATTTCGCGCTGCATCACGCCGACGTCAGGCACCGCTTCCAGTACGCTCAGCCTGCTCTCAAACAAAGGAAACGGCAGACAGAGCCGCAGCAAAACCAGTCCCCACAGTGCATACTGCACACGCTGCGGAATCCGCTTGCGAAAGGCTGCCCGCAGCGCCAGAATAATGAGAATGAGCACCGAACCGGACAATGCAGCCTCAATCATTCCTGCACCTCCTTTTCGGCCTGACGCAGAATCTCATACAGCTCGTCGATGTCCTGCCTGCTCAGCGCCCGCTGCCCGGCCATGGATGAGACCATCATCTGCAGACTCCCGCCGTAAACGCGGGCCAGAAAGCTCTCGGTCTCTTCGGCCGCCGCATCCTCGCGCCGAATGCACGGATAATACTGTCGCGAGCGTCCGCCGTCTTCAAAACGGACCGCCCCCTTTTCCTCAAGCCGGGTCAGCATGACAAAAATGGTGTTTTTCTTCCACCCGGTCTCGCTTTCCAGCTCCCGCACCATCTGTGCGATGGTGCGCGGCGCACTCTGCCACAAAAGATTCATCAGCCGCCATTCGCCGTCTGACAGCTTCAGCTTGCTCCGCATCCTGCTCACCTCATTAGTCAACATTTGTTGTCCATAGTATATCCCATTGGGCAACAAATGTCAACCTCTTATCCGAGAAACTGTACGCGGACGACGCCGTCAATCGCCAGCAGCCGCCGCGCGACCGATTCGACCGGATGCTTCATCTGGCCGGTGTGCACTGAAAGGCTGACGCTGGCCTCGCCGCCGACAGGAATGTTCTGGTTGACTGTCAGCACATTGATGCCCGCTTTGGCCAGCACATTGAGAAAGGTCGACAAAACGCCCGAACGGTCCTGCAAAACGGCCTGCACGGTCAGGATTTTGTCCTGATAGGTCTCAAGGAACGGGCGGATGCTGTCGCGGTAGCGATAATAGACACTGCGGCTGATACCGGCCATTTGCGCGGCCTCGGCCACGGTTTTGGCCTTTCCCTGCCGCAAAAGCGATTTGGCCTCGCAAACGCCGCGCAGTCCCGCCGGCAGCGCCGACTCGCTGACGATATACTGCTTTTCCGCCATATCATTTCTCCTTCTTATTTTGAAAAATATTGGTCATACATGACCGCCGGCCCGGCGGGAAAGCTAAAACCGGGAGGCGAAACAAAATGTCACAAACAACCGATCTGCTCAATTATATCCATCAAAACGCCGAAATGGGACAGGGCACCATTGAACGCATCTGCAAAATGACCTCTGACCAGTCGCTCAAGGACACGCTGGCACCGCAGCTTGAAGAATACCGGCGCATGTGCATCGCGTCCGAGGCGCTGCTGTCGGCACAGAAAGCCGACGTCAAGGGGGTCAATCCCATGGCCAAAGCGTCTGCGTATCTGAAGATGAATGCCAGCACCATGGCCGACAAATCGCCCTCGCACATTTCTGAAATGCTCATTGAAGGCAGCACCATGGGCATTATCGACATCACCAAAAAGCTCAGCGAGTACAAAGACGCTGATGCCGGCGTCGTCGCCCTTGGCAAGGCCCTGCTCAAGCAGGAACAGGGCAACATCGAACGCCTGAAAAAGCACCTGTGACCCGCCCGCGCCCGGCCCCGCGCCGGGCTTTTTTCCTGCCCCGTTGACAGCGGCGGCGGCAGCCGTTACAATCAGTGCAGGAGGCGATTTTTATGCCGCAGCATCAGACGCATACGCTTGAGCCGGTCTTTGACGCACAGTCGCGCGTGCTTGTCTTGGGTTCCTTTCCTTCGCCGTTGTCGCGCCAGACCGGATTTTATTACGGCAACCCGCACAACCGATTCTGGTCGGTCATGTCCGCTTTGTGGAACGAACCGGTTCCGTCCGGCGTCGGCGAACGCCGCGATTTTGCCCTGCGGCACCGCGTCGCCTTGTGGGACGTTATCGCCGAGTGTGTGATTGAGGGCGCCGACGACGGCAGCATCCGCCAGGTCCGGCCCAACCCGCTGCACATTGTTTTGGACCATGCTGACATTGCCGCCATTTTCACCTGCGGCAGCAAGGCCTTTTCCCTGTACAACAGGCACTGCCTGCCCGTGACCGGCCGCAGCGCCATTCCACTGCCGTCGACCAGCCCGGCCAACTGCCGCTACTATGACCTGCCCAAGCTCATCGCGGCCTATCGCGTCATCCGGGATTACACGGACTGAGCTTTTTCCGTCTGCAAAACAGCCGCAGAGCGCCCATGCGCCTGCGGCTGTCTGATTTTATTGTTCTGTCTGACCGGCGGTCAGCATTTCCGCCCGGTCCTGTTCGTCGACCCGGTACAGCTTAAAGCTGTCCTTCTCAACCGGGAATCCATCGCCGAGCTGCGCCTGCAGGCGGTCAAGCTCTCCGCTCTCGACGCGGATGGCAATGCCGCACGAGGCCGAAATACAGCGAGGCACCGGCATGACAATATGGGGAATCCGGTCTTTCAGGTATTTCTGCGCCGCCATTGCCGCATGTGTTGACTCGAAAGTCAAAACCAGGTAACCACTTTTCACCATTACAGCGAAATCACCTTGTCTGCGTACAGCATGCGCTGGGTGATATCGAACATGTTGCTGACTGTGCCCACCTGCAGCTTGTCGGCGATCTCGAAGAAGTTGAGGCAGGTGCCGCACACCAGAATTTCGGTACCGCGGCTCTGCATATCGCGCAGGTGCTCGACAATCTGGTCGTTGAGTACGGGCAGTTTGACGCCGCCGTTCATGAACAGAATGGCCGAGGGCAGCTCGCTTTCCTGCACAATGGTGTAAAAGTACATTTTCATCAGGTTGGCGCCCAGTTCGTCGCTGCCGCTGCCGATGGTTTCACGCCCGACAAAGACCACCCAGTTCGCACCTTTCTCATCCTGCACGGCCGGGCAGACGGCTTCGCCGTCTTTGGAAAAAGCGACGCGGTAGACGCCTTCCCCTTCCTCGACAGAAGAAGCAAAGCCGCGTGTGGACGCCAGCTTTTCAAGATTGCGGACAGCCGTTGTGTTGTCGACCTCAACGATAAAGCTCTGGCCACCCGCCTCAATCTCTTTTTTCGCCATGATGACGGGGATCGGGCAGTTCTGGCCCTTGGCGTCAATCGTCTTGCTCATGTTCATCATCCTCCTGAATTCTGGCTCCGCACTGGCTGCAATAGCAGTCGTCGGCATCCGCCTCGTGTCCGCACTGTGGGCAGAATACCTTAGCCGGTACTTCTACCTGTACACCGCAGTGAGGGCAGTAACAGGCGCCCTCAGGAAGCGAACCGCCGCAGCTCTGGCAGGCGGACGGCTCCGCAGCCGCCGGGCGGGCACTTTCCGCCTTGCGGCGCTGCAGCTCGGCATAAATCTCAGCCACAGCGTCTTCGCCGGCCTTGATATCAGCGCAGCGCCCCATCGCCTCTTCGTCAAAGGTCTCGCCGTTCAGATACTGCTCATAAAAATACTGTCCCAGCTCTTTCTTCAGCTCGGCTACGGTGCTTTCCTGGCTCCGTGCTCTGCCCAGAAGACGGCTGGACTCAATCAGTCCGCTGGTTTTGTCGCCGACGTTTTTGGCCAGCTCGCCCAGCTTGTCAATCAATGCCATATTATTCCTCCTGTTGTTGATGTTGTTTTTTCTTATCATATCCCATTTACGCCCGTGTTTCAAGGGATTTAAAATTAAAATCAGATGAAATTATCCGCATCGGACGTGCAACGGACAACGATCCTTTGGCATATGGTGGTTTAACGGCATTTTCTGCCGCAGACTGAACAAGGGGGCTTTGGGACCGTGTTTTCGTCACTGCTGCTTTTCGCCAATTCGCTTTTCTTTATTTTACGCATCGCCCCGGGCACCGGGTCTTTTCCCAAACCGCTCAGCGCGCAGGAAGAGCGCGACGCGCTCGAACGCATGGCGCAGGGCGACGCCCAGGCACGCAGCCTGCTCATTGAACACAATCTGCGCCTGGTTGCCCATGTTGTCAAAAAATATTACGCAGCCAAAGAGGACCAGGACGACCTGATTTCGATTGGGACAATCGGACTTATCAAGGCCATCTCATCCTTTGACGTCTCCAAAGGCGCCAAGCTTGCCACCTACGCCGCCCGCTGCGTGGAAAACGAAATTCTGATGCACTTCCGCTCGACCAAAAGACAGGGCTGCGAGGTCTCGCTTTCCGACCCCATCGACAGCGACAAGGATGGCAACGCGCTGTCGCTCATCGACGTCATCAGCAGCGATGACAACATGCTTGACGAGATCGACCTGAGCGACCGCCAGGTCAAGCTGTACCGGTATATGGCCGAAGCGCTTGACGAGCGTGAACGCGATATTTTGTTCATGCGCTACGGCCTGCTGGGCAAAAAGGCCCTGACCCAGCGCGAGGTGGCGGAAAAATGCGGTATTTCGCGTTCTTATGTATCGCGACGCCGCTAATGTAAACGAAGCCCGGAAGGCCTGATGTAGACAGGCTTTCCGGGCTTCGTATGTAACTGGGGTAGCTTCGCGCTTATTGTAAGTGGTGAAAATTTTAGGAAGATAAGCGGATATTCATCAAAAGCGGGCTACTCTTTTTTTATGTATTCCTCGACCTTATCTAAGCGTGACTCGACACTTTTCCAAAGTATGGGTAGTAAAACACACTCAGCGATTGTTGCAATGCCAATGATCCCTGTAACAATGTTAAGAAGTCTGCTATCGTTGTATACAAAATATAGTGTAATAGCAATTGTGATAGATAAAATGATTGGTATTGCAATAAGTACTACTTTAAAAACAATAAGAAGGGATTCGGCTTTTTTTAGAAAAGAACGTCTTTCAGATGCAGTTTCCTCCAATTTAGATATACGATTTTCCAATGCGGATAGTCTGGATTTTATTTCATGATTGTCCTGACCGCATTGATATGGATTTGGACAAAGAGGAGTAGACGATTGTGTATTTGGTGTCTGACTATAGCTTGATGTAGAGGGAGTTGACACATCGGTTAAAGGTGTCGTTACACTTAGAATAGAAACTGTATTACTATTTTCTCTTTCTTCCGGGGATGACATTATTTCGCCTCCCCAAAAGATTCGTTATTTAATATGGTATAGCTATGTTTTAAGATGTTGGTTATTTGCTTTAAGCTAAGAGTTTTTGGAGCGCCTTCAGTCACGGTGTTAATATCCCGAATATAAATAACTCCAGATTCTTTCTTTCCGTTTGCATTAGCCACAGCATTAGAAACATTTAACACATTGTTTGTATTGACTCCTCTTACATTAATAACTTTATTCATGCGAAAAGATAGTTCATTTTCCCCCCTAATATTTCCGCCAAAGTAGCGTTCGGAAATATAATCGCACGGCATGTCTATGGGCTGAAATACAGTATAAACAATACCGACTCGTATTATCTCATGATCTTGTATAGTAGTTTTTATATAATTCAAAATATCATCTGAATAGCGGCTTTCAATAATTTGAAGCTGATTATTTTCTTGCATGGGATACAAAGTCAGATCACTTCTATTTCTGGAAATATTCAATAAATGAGGAAGCGTAGTAGATTTGCGCTGTACCACAGGAATTTCAGCAGGAGCCTCAAGCGGAAGATCCATACAAATCGGCATAGCATCGAATATATTTCCTAGTTTTTGGTTAATCTGTTCTGCTAAATAGTCTGGTCTACTTACTAAATCCTTAAAAAACAGAACAATTTGAATAGAAATAACTTTCATGATAATGACCTCCATTTTCAATGCAATAGAATAATATATTAACTTTATTATACAGAAAAATTATATATCCAATGTCCACCTTTGTGGTATTTTCTTAATTTACCTCCCTCAACAAAACTCGATAGTATGCGATTCGCCGTCGCTGCCGAAACCCCACACAGTTCCCGCACATCGGCATTCATGATATAGTCGTGGGTTTTAAGATACTCCTGAATCTTGTTCCAGCGGAGGGTTGCCTTATTCATCTTTCCATCGCTCATTTCATCACTTGTACTAATCACTTCTATGAGTGATGCTTTGATGGCTGAGAGCATGAACTCAATAAATACCGTAGACTCTCCTGCGTCATTGGAGGCATTGATGGCCTCATAATACTCCTGCTGTCTGTCATGGATGATGGATTCCACCGGGAGCCAGGCAAAGGCTGAATTCCATTTAGAGAGCAGCAGCGTATGCCACAGGCGGCCCACACGCCCATTTCCATCGGCAAAGGGATGGATTAACTCCAGCTCATAGTGGAATACACAGCTGCGAATGAGCATGTGAACCTCACTAGTCTTTACCCAGTTCAGTAACTCCATGACCAGATCAGGAACATATTGTGGAAGCGTACCGAAATGCAAGACACGTCCTTCGCTGTCTACCACACCTACAGGTCGTGTTCGGAACATGCCTGATTCCTCGACTAAGCCCCGAGTCATAATGCCATGGGCAGTCAACAGGTCGTCCACCGAATAAGGATCAAGTTCATCAAGCCGCTCATAAATTTCATAGGCGTTTTTGACTTCGGCGATATCCTTTGGGGGCGCCAAGACATGCTTCCCATTGAGTACGGCCGTTACCTGCTCCAAGGAAAGGGTGTTTTGCTCAATTGCCAACGACCCATGTATGGTGCGGATTCGATTGCTGCGGCGCAGAGTAGGGTTTGAAGAAAGCGCGTCTGTCACATTCAGCTTTCCGAGCAGTTCAGCGATTTCCGCTACATAGTTAATCATCTGGTTTGTGATTTCAAAAGGAGGCTTTTTGTTT
>DVMR01000065.1 GCA_018714845.1 Candidatus Ventrousia excrementavium | reverse complement strand
GGGCTACCCTGCTGGAAGGAGTCGAGGAATCTGTCCCAGAATCCGCCCTCGGCCGGAGTCATGAAAGCGGCGATCGTCGCGGGCACCGTGATAATGGTGCTGGCGAAGATGACCGGCATGACGCCCGCCATATTGACCTTCATGGGCAGGTTGGTCGACTGGCCGCCGTACATCTTGCGGCCGACAACGCGCTTGGCGTACTGCACCGGAATGCGGCGCTCGGCATTGGTGATGAAAACGATGAACGTAATCATCGCAATGGCAATGAGCAGAATCAGAATGGTCTTGACGATGTTGAGCGTCCCGGTCTGCAGGCCGGTGACAAGCGACTGCACCATCGACGGACCGCGGCTGACGATGCCGCAGAACAGAATGATGGAAATGCCGTTGCCGATGCCCTTCTGGTTGATCTGCTCGCCCAGCCACATGATGAAAGCCGAGCCGGCAGTAAAGGTCAGGACGATGACAATGGCGCTCCACGCGTCGGTACGGGTCAGCACCTGGTTGGCTCTGAGCAGCATATAGTAGCTGAAGCCGGTGATGATGCCCAAAAGAACGGTGACATAACGTGTGATGGACGCGATTTTCTTGCGGCCCTCTTCGCCGCCGTCCTTGACCATGCGCTCAAGGGCGGGAATGGCGATTTGCAGAAGCTGCATGATAATCGACGCATTGATATACGGGTAAACGGACAGTGCAAAGATAGATGCTTCAGAAAAGCCGCCGCCTGACAGCACGTTGAAGTAGCCGATCAAGGTGTCGGCCTGCGCGCGGAAGACCTCAGTCAGCATGGCTGTGTCAACATAGGGTACAAAGATGGTATAACCAAAACGGTACACAACGATACAGCCGATGACAAAGAGCAGCTTCTTGCGCAGCTCGGGGATCTTCCACGCGTTTCTGATGGTCTCAAGCATGGATCAGATCACCTCCGCCTTTCCTCCCGCGGCTTCAATTTTCTCCTTTGCCGAGGCAGTGATGCCGGCAGCCTTGACAGTCAGCTTTTTGCTCAGCTCACCGGTGCCCAGCACACGGAAGCCGTCCAGCGTTTTTTTGACCAGTCCCTTTTCAGCCAGAAGCTCAAAAGTGACCTCGGTGCCGTTATCAAAGCTGTTCAGGACGTTCAGGTTGATTTCGGCGTATTTTTTGGCAAACACGTTGTTAAAGCCGCGCTTGGGAAGACGGCGGGTCAGGGGCATCTGGCCGCCCTCAAAACCGGGGCGTACGCCGCCGCCGCTGCGGGCCCACTGGCCCTTATGGCCACGGCCGGCGGTCTTGCCGTTGCCGGTGCCGATGCCGCGGCCCTTGCGCTTGCCGGCCTTGACACTGCCGGCGGCCGGGGAAAGTTCATTCAGTTTCATCGCAGCATCCCTCCTTAGTTGCATTCTTCGACCTTCAGAAGATAGCCGATCAAAGCAATCTTCCCCTGGGTCTGGGGGTTGTTGGGCTGCACGGTAACATTGCCGATCTTGTGAAGTCCCAGCGACTGGGCGGTGGCGATGTGCTTATCCAGCCGGCCATTCAGGCTCTTCACCAGAGTGATTTTCAAGCTGTTCATAGCGACATCCTCCTCACTTTACAAGCTCTTCAGCCGGAATGCCGCGCACAGCCGCGACCTGCTGGGCGTCGCGCAGCGACTTGAGCCCTTCCATCGTGGCGGTGACGACGTTCTGCGGGTTGTTCGAGCGCAGGCACTTGGTGCGGATGTCCTTAATGCCTGCCATCTCGACCACGGCGCGGACCGGGCCGCCGGCGATGACGCCGGTACCGGGGGCGGCGGGCTTGAGCAGCACGCGCGCAGCGCCGAACTTGCCCAGCACCTCATGCGGAATGCTGGTGCCGCTGATTGAAATTTTCACCAGGTTTTTCTTGGCATCCTCGATGCCCTTGCGGATCGCGTCGGGAACTTCGGAGGACTTGCCAAGGCCGAAACCGACAATGCCGTTTCCGTCGCCGACCACGACCAAAGCCGAAAACTTGAAGATACGGCCGCCCTTGACCGTCTTGGAAACACGGTTAAGGGAAACGAGCTTCTCCTTCAGCTCCAGCTGCGTGGCGTCAATAAGCTTAGCCATAACTTTATCCTCCCTTAAAACTTGAGTCCGCTCTCACGGGCGGCGTCGGCCAGAGCCTTGACGCGGCCGTGGAACAGATACCCGCCGCGGTCAAACACGACGTTTTCGATGCCGGCCTTGAGCGCTCTTTCAGCGATCATCTGGCCGACCTTCTTGGCAGCCTCGCAGTTGCCGCCGTACATGCCAAAGTCTTTTTCGTTCGAGCCTGCGGCAACAAGGGTGCGGCCGCTGACGTCGTCGATGACCTGTGCATAGATGTGGGTGTTGCTGCGGAAGACGTCGAGGCGGGGCCTCGCGGCGGTGCCGCTCAGTTTGGCGCGCACTCTTTTGTGTCTTTTCAAACGCTGGGCGTTGGAATCATACTTTTTAACCATTTAAGCGCACCTCCCTTTACTTTTTCTTGCCGCCGGCTTTGCCTTCCTTGCGGCGAATAACTTCATCGACATACTTGATGCCCTTACCCTTGTACGGCTCGGGGGGACGCTTCTCGCGCACTTCGGCGGCGAACTGGCCGACCTTCTGCTTGTCGATGCCGTGAATGATAATTTTGTTGGGAGCCGGCACCTCGATGGTGATGCCGGGAATCTCGTCGACATTGACCTGGTGGCTGTAGCCCAGGTTCATCTGCAGCTGGTTGCCGGCCTTGGCGGCACGGTAACCGACGCCGTTGATTTCGAGCTCCTTTTTATAGCCCTCGCTGACGCCGATGACCATGTTGTGAATGAGCGAACGGGTCAGGCCGTGCAGCGAGCGGTGCAGCTTGTCGTCCGACGGACGGACGACATGAACCATGTTGTCTTCAACAGACACGATCATGTCCGGGTGCATGACCTGGGTCAGCTCGCCCTTGGGACCTTTTGCGGTGACCTTGCTGCCGTCTACGGCGACGGTGACGCCGGCGGGGATGGCAACAGGCATTCTTCCGATTCTGGACATTTCCTACTCCTCCCCCTTACCAGACAAATGCAAGGACCTCGCCGCCAACGTGCAGCTCGCGAGCCTTTTTGTCGGTCATGATGCCCTTGGACGTCGAAATAATAGCGATGCCAAGGCCCTTCAAAACGCGCGGCAGCTCGTCAGCGCCGGCGTAAACGCGCAGACCGGGCTTGCTGACACGGCGCAGGCCGGAAATGGCCTTTTCCTTGCCGGCGGTGTACTTGAGCGTGATGCGGATAACGCCCTGGACGCCTTCGTCCAGAACCTCAAACGCGCGGATATAGCCCTCGTCCAGCAAAATCTGGGCAATGGCCTTTTTGACGCCCGAGGCCGGCACGTCGACCGTCTGGTGGCGGGCGGCTCCTGCGTTTCTGATACGCGTCAGCATATCAGCGATAGGATCGGTGATTTGCATGGGTGTTTTCTCCTTTCAGAAGTTAGAGAGCAGCCTTTTACGCCGCGTTTCCCCCCGGGGATAAGCGCCGGTCCGGGCGATTGGCCTCATGCCCGGGGGTGATTGAGCGGAACTTCTCTCCACTATTCTAATGACGCCGGGGGCCTTCCCCCAAAGCGTTTTTTACCACGAAGCTTTCTTCACGCCGGGAATCTGACCCTTGTAGGCCAGCTCGCGGAAGCAGATGCGGCAGATGCCGAAATCGCGCAGATAGGCGTGGGGACGGCCGCAGATTTTGCAGCGGTTGTAATTGCGCGTGGAATATTTGCTGCCCCGCTGCTGCTTGAGGATCATTGCTTTCTTTGCCATTTTGTTTCCTCCTTATTTTGCAAACGGAGCGCCGAGAAGCGTGAGCAGCTCCTTGGCCTCTTCATCGGTCTGGGCCGTCGTGGTGAACACGATGTCCATGCCGCGGATCTTGTCAATTTTGTCGTACTGAATCTCGGGGAAGATCAGCTGCTCGCGCACGCCCAGGGCATAGTTGCCGCGGCCGTCAAAGCCGTTGGGGTTGATGCCGCGGAAGTCGCGGACACGGGGCAGCGCGATGTTGAAAAAGCGGTCAAGGAACTCCCACATACGGTCGCCGCGCAGGGTGACCTTGGCGCCGATGTTCATGCCCTCACGGACCTTGAAGTTGGCGACGCTCTTGCGGGCCTTGGTGATGACCGGCTGCTGGCCAGTGATGGCGCGCAGGTCGGCGACGACAGAATCAAGCACCTTGGCGTTGTCACGGGCTTCGCCGCAGCCGACGTTCAGGGTGATTTTGTCGAGCTTGGGAATCTGCATGACGCTTTTATAGGTGAACTTCTTCATCAGCGCGGGAGCAATCTCTTCCTTATAGCGGACCTTGAGCCGAGGAGTGTACTTTTCATTCATTTCAGCCATTTTCGTCTGTCCTCCTCAATCAAATGGTCTCGCCGCAGTGCTTGCAGACCTGCACCTTTTCGCCGCTAGGCGAAACGCTGTGCTTAACGCGGGTCGGCTTCTGGCACTTGGGGCAAACGCGCATGACCTTGCAGGCGCGGATGGGGGTCTCCTGCTTGATGATGCCGCCGGCTTCGCCCTGGCGGCGGGGCTTTTTGTGCTTGGTGGCAAAGTTGACGCCCTCGACAACAACGGTGCCGTCCTTGGGCGCGGCCGACAGGACCTTGCCCTGCTTGCCCTTGTCCTTGCCGGAAAGCACTATGACGGTATCGCCTTTTTTGACATTCAACGTGTTCATAGCGTCCTCCTTACAGAACTTCGGGTGCCAGCGACAGGATCTTCATGTAATCCTTTTCGCGCAGCTCGCGGGCCACAGGCCCAAAGATGCGGGTGCCCCTGGGGTTCTTGTCTTCTCTGATGATGACGGCGGCGTTTTCGTCAAAGCGGACGTACGAGCCGTCGGCGCGGCGCAGGCCCTTGCGGGTGCGGACAATGACGGCGCGGACGACGTCGCCTTTTTTGACCTGACCGCCGGGAGCGGCCTTGCGCACGCTGGCGACGATGACGTCGCCGATGTTTCCGTATCTGCGGGTCGAGCCGCCGAGAACACGGATGCATTTCAGTTCCTTGGCGCCAGTATTATCGGCGACGCGGAGATGTGTTTCCTGCTGTACCACGGCAAACCCTCCTTATTTGGCTTTTTCGATGATTTCGACCAGACGCCAGCGTTTGTCCTTGGACAGCGGGCGGGTCTCCATGACGCGGACGCGGTCACCCACGCCGGCTTCATTGTTTTCATCGTGCGCTTTGAGCTTATAGGTGGTCTTCATGATCTTTTTATAAAGCGGATGCTGCACACGGTCTTCGATCGCGACCACGATGGTCTTATCCATTTTGTCCGAAACGACCATGCCAACTCTCGCCTTGCGGAAAGCTCTGTCACTCATGTTTCAAAATCCTCCTTACGGCTTACGACTTGGCCGCGAGCTCTTTCTCGCGGAGCACGGTCTTGACTCTGGCAATGTCGCGCTTAACCTCGACGATCTTCTGGGGATTGTCGAGCTGGTTGATCGCGTGCTGAAGTCTCAGATTAAAGAGATCCTTTTTCAGGTCGCCCAGCTTGGCGCTCAGCTCCTGCGCGCTCAGCTCGCGCACCTCTTTTACCTTCATCATACTTCACCACCTGTTTCTTTCACGGTGTCCTCGCGCTTGACAAACTTGGTCTTGAGCGGCAGCTTGTGGCCAGCCAGACGCATGGCCTCACGCGCGGTTTCTTCAGACACGCCGGCGATTTCGAACAGAACGCGGCCCGGCTTGACGACGGCGACCCAGTACTCGGGCGAGCCTTTACCGGAACCCATGCGGGTCTCGGCCGGCTTCTGCGTGACCGGCTTGTCAGGGAAGATCTTGATCCACACCTGGCCGCCACGCTTGGTGTAACGGGTCATCGCGATACGGGCGGCCTCGATCTGGTTGCTGGTGATCCACGCCGGCTCGGTCGCCATGATGCCGTACTCACCGTTTGAAACAAAGTTGCCGCGGGTCGCCTTGCCTTTCATGCGGCCGCGCTGCACTCTGCGGTATTTGACACGTTTGGGCATTAACATTACTGTGCTCCTCCTTCCGTCTTGGGAGCGGCGGGGGTGCGCTGCGGACGGTCACCCTGGGGCCGCGGAGAGTAGGGACGGCCGCCCTGCGGGCCGCGCGGGCCGGCCGAAAACTGCTTGCGCTCGCCATAACGGCCGCCCTGTCCTTCACGGCGGGGACGGTCATTGCCTTCACGGCGCGGGCCGCGGCGCTCGCGGCGGTCACGGCGCGGAGCCTCGACCGAAGTGGTACGCGGGCCGCCTGTCAGGACTTCGCCCTTGTACAGCCACACCTTGACGCCGATGCGGCCATAGGTGGTGTGCGCCTCGGCAAAGCCGTAATCAATGTCAGCACGCAGGGTCTGCAGGGGAATAGTGCCCTCATGATAGTGCTCGGTGCGGGCAATTTCAGCGCCGCCCAGACGGCCGGACACACAGGTCTTGATGCCCTTGGCGCCCAGCTTCATGGCACGGCCCATGGCCTGCTTCATGGCGCGGCGGAAGGAAATGCGCTTTTCGAGCTGGCTGGCGATGTTCTCAGCGACCAGCTGCGCATTGAGGTCAGGCGAGCGGACTTCGACAATGCTGACCGAGACCGGCTTGCCGACCATGTCGGACAGTGTTTTCTGCAGCTTTTCGATTTCGCTGCCGCCCTTGCCGACAATGATGCCGGGACGGGCACAGTGGATGAAGATACGCATCTTGGCGCTGTCGCGCTCAATCTCAATGCGCGGCACGCCGGCGGCGTACAGGTTCTTTTTCAGATAGGTGCGGATCTTGTGGTCCTCAACAAGCAGGTCGCCGACCTGTTCGTCTTTTGCGAACCAGCGGGAATCCCAGCCCTTGATGACGCCCACGCGAAGCCCGTGGGGATTGACTTTCTGGCCCATAACTCTCCTCCTTTATTCTCTCTCGCCAAGGACCATGGTGACATGCGAGGTCCTTTTGTTGATGCGGAAGGCTCTGCCCTGCGCACGGGGCATCACCCGCTTGAGGATCGGGCCGGGGCAGGCAAAGACCTGCGCCACATACAGCTTTTCAGGGTTCATCTGGTGGTTATTCTCCGCATTGGCCATGGCCGAACGCAAAAGCTTCAAAAGCGGCTCGCTGGCGGCCTTGGGGCTGTTCATCAGAATCGCGGCGGCCGCAGACACGTCCTTGCCGCGAATGAGGTCGCAGGAAATCTGCACCTTGCGGGGAGCGATGCGGAGATACTTCAAATACGCTTTGGCTTCCATTCTCTCTCCTCCTCGCTTACTTCGACTTGTTGCCCGCATGGCCGCGATAGGTGCGGGTGGGGGCGAACTCGCCGAGCTTGTGTCCTACCATATCCTCGGTGATATAGACGGGGACATGCTTTCTGCCGTCATGCACGGCAATGGTGTGGCCGACGAACTCGGGGAAGATGGTCGAAGCTCTCGACCAGGTCTTCAGCACCTTTTTCTCGCCGGTCTCGTTCATCTGGTTGACCCTCTTCAGCAGCTCGGGAGCCACAAAGGGGCCCTTCTTTACGCTTCTGCCCATTTACTTGTCGCTCCTTTCCTTATTTGCCGTTGCGGCGGCGGACAATCTGCTTGTCAGTGCGGTGGTTCTGCTTGCGGGTCTTGTAACCCAGGGTGGGCTTGCCCCACGGGGTGACCGGGCCGGGACGGCCGATCGGGCTCTTGCCCTCGCCGCCGCCGTGCGGGTGGTCAACCGGGTTCATGACGCTACCGCGGACCGTCGGACGCACGCCCATGTGGCGCTTGCGGCCGGCCTTGCCAATCTGCACGTTCTCGTGGTCAATGTTGCCGACCTGGCCGATGGTGGCGCGGCAGTTCATCTTGATATAACGGACCTCGCCCGAAGGCAGACGGACCTGCGCGGCCTCGCCTTCCTTGGCCATCAGCTGCGCGGCGACGCCCGCCGAACGCACCAGCTGGCCGCCGCGGCCGGGGTACAGCTCGATGTTGTGGATCATGGTACCCAGGGGAATGTTCTTGATGGGCAGGCAGTTGCCCGGCTTGATGTCTGCGGTCTCGCCCGACAGCACGACGTCGCCGACGCGCAGATCGTTGGGCGCCAGGATGTAGCGCTTTTCGCCGTCTTCATACTTCAAAAGGGCGATGTGGGCGCTGCGGTTGGGGTCGTACTCCAGCGTCATGACAGTGGCCGGCATATCGACCTTGTCGCGCTTGAAATCGATGATGCGGTATTTCTGCTTGTTGCCGCCGCCGTGATGGCGGACGGTGATGCGGCCGTAGCTGTTGCGGCCGGCGGTTTTCTTCAGCGGCTCGAGAAGGCTTTTCTCGGGCTTGACACGGCTCAGGCCCCGGAAATCGGTCACCGTCATATGACGGCGCGAGGGCGTTGTCGGCCGATAATCTTTAATCGCCATGTTCGTTTCACTCCATTACTGTTAGTCGTTTTGCGCCGCGGGGCAGGGCCGCGGCATACATGCGGCAGCACTTGGCTGCGCGGGACGCGCTTTTCGCATCCCCTGTGCGGCATGGCCGGCATTTTCCGGCGGCCGCATGAAAGGCCTCTGCCTTTTACACCATGCCCTCGAAAATCTCGATGGGCTTGGAATCCTCGGTCAGGCGGACGACGGCCTTTTTGCGGGCCGCGGTATAGCCTTTGTGAACGCCCATGCGCTTTTCCTTGCCCTTGACGTTCAGGGTGTTAACGCTCAGGACCTTGACCTTGAAGATGTTCTCAATGGCCTTGCGGATTTCGACCTTGTTGGAATCACGGGCGACTTCGAAAACGTACTTTTTATCAGCGATGGCCTCCATCGACTGCTCAGTGATGATGGGGCGCAGAATGACGTCATACGGAGATTTCATTTGCTGTACACCTCCTCGATGGCGGCAACGGCCACCTTGTCAACGATGAACTTGTCGGCGTTGAGAATGTCATAGACCGACAGAACGCCGGCAATGGTCGTCTTGACGCCGGGGATGTTGCGGGCCGACAAAACGACGTTTTTGCGGACCTCGGGGGTGACGACCAGCGCCTTGCCGGCCTCAAAGCCCTTCAAAAAGCCCACAAAGCTCTTGGTCTTAATCTCGTTCATGTCGAGGTTGTCGACAACAATCAGGTTGCCCTCCTGCAGCTTGGCGCTCAACACGCTGCGCATGGCCAGGGCGCGGACCTTTTTGTTGACACTGTAGCGATAGGTGCGGGGCTTGGGGCCCAGGGCGATGCCGCCGTGCGTCCACTGCGGGGCGCGAATCGAGCCCTGGCGGGCGCGGCCGGTGCCCTTCTGGCGCCACGGCTTGCGGCCGCCGCCGCTGACCTCAGCGCGGGTCAGGGTGCTCTGGGTGCCCTGGCGCTGGTTGGCCAGATAATTCTTAACGACCTCGTGCACGACAGCGGTGTTGGGCTCGATGCCGAAAACGGCGTCGCTCAGCTCCATCTCGCCGACGGCCTTGCCGGTCATGTCATAAACTTTGGTGTTAGCCACTTTCGTTCCTCCTCCCTCTTAGCGTCTGGCCGAGGCCTTCTGCGGGTTGCTGCTCTTGCGGACCTCGGTGTTCTTTTCGCGGATGGTCTTGGTGGTGCTCTTCAGATAAACGACGCCGCCTTTGGGGCCGGGAATCGCGCCGCGAACGGCGATGAGGTTGACCTCGGGATCGACCTTGACAACGATGAGGTTCTGGACAGTGACCTGCTCAGCGCCCAGGTGACCGGCCATCTTCTTGCCGGGCAGAACGCGGGACGGGTCGGTGTTGGCGCCCATCGAACCGACGCTGCGGTGAACAGGGCCGACGCCGTGGGTGTGCTGCTGCGAGTGGGCGTTCCAGCGCTTTACGACGCCGGCGTAGCCCTTGCCCTTACTGATGCCGACCACGTCGATGTGGTCGCCCGCGGCAAAGGTATCAGCCAGAACGGTGTCGCCGACGTTCATGCTCTCGCTGCCGTCGAGCTGGAACTCCTTCAGGTACTTCTTGGCCGAAACGCCGGCCTTTTTGAAGTGGCCGTTTTCAGGCTTGGTCAGCTTTTTCTCGGCAATGTCCTCAAAGCCGAGCTGCACGGCGCTGTAGCCGTCCTTTTCCGCTGTCTTCTTCTGCACGACAGTGCAGGGGCCGGCCTCGATGACGGTGACAGGGATGACCTTGCCAGTCTCGTCAAAGATCTGCGTCATGCCGACCTTTTTCCCGATGATTGCTTTCAGCATGGTGTTCCTCCTTCAGGTTATTGGTTGAGTTTCCCCAACTTGACCCGCCCGCTGTGCGGGCACGGGTTATAGGCGTTTGTTACAGCTTGATCTCGATGTCGACGCCGGCGGGCAGGTCCAGGCTCATCAGAGCCTCGACGGCCTTCTGCGTCGGGTTGAGAACGTCGATCAGGCGCTTGTGGGTGCGGCGCTCGAACTGCTCGCGGCTGTCCTTATACTTATGGACGGCGCGCAGGATGGTGACGACCTTTTTGTCAGTCGGCAGGGGAATGGGCCCCGAAACCTCGACGCCGGCGCGCTTGGCCGTCTCGACGATTTTCTCGGCCGCCTGATCGATCAGCTGGTGGTCATAGGCTTTGAGTCTGATGCGGATTTTCTGCATGTCTGCCATGTGCTGTTTCCTCCTTGGTGCTTTCATACAATGTTTTTTGGTGACATTGTACGGCGGAAAGCGCGCCACGCTACCGTGTGTATCTCAATTTGGGCATAAAATAAACCGGGATACACGCTTTCGCTCCGGCATTACAAGACAAACGTTGGTTTCCGGCCGGGCTTGCCGGTCTGCAACCGGTAGTTCCCCGCTTTTGGGACCTTTGCTAAAGTCCACAGGATACGCGTTTGTTTTTAGCTCTCTGCCGCCCGATTGTCGGACATACTCAGCTGAAGTTACCCGTCATTTTGCGGCGGCAATCTCCAGCTTCATCGCATTTGCACGCAGTTATACCATATTCTGCATAACAGTTGCTTATATATGATACTACACCGCATCGGCCATGTCAAGATTTTTTTGAGAAAACTTCATTTTTCACGCTCTTTTGCCGCTGAATCAGCAATACAACCGTACTCTTTTTGCGATATTGCATATTTTATCTTGTCTTTACGCTCAATTCACAGTATAATATATCTAAAATCTACATCGATTTCGACTCATCGACAGGGGTGTTTTCTATGATTCGCCGCTTTTGCCTACGCCTTTCTCAGGTTCTGCGCGGCGTGCCGCGCAAGGCCTGGCTTTCATATCTGCTTTTGTGCGTCATTTTCTGGTGGAGATTCTTTTATTTTCTCATCAAAAAGAAAGATTTCAAAAGCGCCCTGCACATTTACCTCGGCTCGTGGCTTTATGTCAAGCTCGGCTTTCTGCTGCCTATGAAGCTTTTTCTCGACATGAGCGGCGGCCGTTTTCCCCCGCCCGGCTTCTGGCTGGCGCAGCACCTTGTTTTTTACGCCTACGGCGTCTTTGTCGCGGTGCTTGTGCTGCGCTGGCTGGACAAAAACGGCTATTGCCCCGACTGATTTCAGAGGTGAATCTTATGTTTTCCAGAGATTGTACAAACCTGTACTTCAATCCGGGCTGTGCGCTCAATCTGTACCGCCCGGAAAACGCTGAACGCATTTTTGCCTATTTGCAGGCCAATTTCCCCAAGGTCCATATGCACGACATCTGCTGCCGGCACAATCCGCAGCTGCCGGCAGGCTCGGTCATTGTCAATATCTGCGCAGGGTGCGACCAGCGATTCCGCTCGCTTTATGACGGAATTTCCACCGTCTCCCTGTGGGAACTCATCGACGAAGTGGGGAACTTCCCCTTCCCCGATTATCACGGGATGAACGTCAGCATTCACGACCCCTGTCCTGTACGCGACAGACCGGCTGTGCACAGGGCGGTCCGATCTCTTCTGCACAAGATGAATATAACCATCGTCGAAGCAGAGCGCGCCGGGACAGCCTCCATATGCTGCGGAGACAGTCTGTATCCCGCCTGCAGCACCGAAAAGGTCTATGAAGCCATGAAAACGCGGGCCCGCAGCATGCCCTGTGAGCATGTTGTTGTCTATTGCGTATCCTGCATCAAAGCCATGTCCGTCGGCGGCCGAACGCCGCTGTACCTGGTCGACCTTCTTCTGGGCCAGTCCACCGCTCCCGGAACATGCGACGTCGCAGAGTGGCACCACGCGCTTGACACATACATTGCGGCCCATTGACAGCATAGGGGCACGCGGACCGGCAAGCAGTTTTTCCGGACTCTGCTCCCTGAAAAACGCAATCCCCCGCATGGCGCGGGGGATTTTCATATGCGTTTTACAGTGTATTATAAATGGTGTCCAGATGGGTGCCGTCGCGGTAAAGCACCTCAGCCACCGGGTGGTCTCCGCGCACAATGGGCTGCGGCACGCCGGTCATGGCCTCGGCACGCGCCTTGAGCTCGTCAATGCCACAGACCGGCAGGCCGGCGTCACGCAGGCGCTGTGCCAGCTCCTTCTGCCGCGGATTGACGGCAACACCCTTTTGCGTGACCAGAACGTCGATGGTCTCGCCCGGCGTCGAAACACAGGTGACATGATCCACGACAATGGGCAGGCGCGCGCGCGACAGCGGCGCGATAATCATGGCCAGCTTGGCGCCCGCCGCCGTATCGCTGTGACCGCCCGAGCCGCCCATGATGCGGCCCTGCGAATCAGTGTGCACATTGACGTTGAAATCAAGGTCGATCTCGGTCGCGCCCAGAATGACGACGTCCAGGCTGTCGACGACGGCCGACCGCGCGCCCGGGCTGGCATAGTGCATGGCTGAAATCTCGCGGTGGCGCGGGTTGGTGCGGATGGATTCAACGGCCTTGAGGTCAAAGCACTGCACGTCGAGAAGCGTCTCAAAGCAGCCCTCGTTCAGCATGTCGACCATGTAGCCCGTGATGCCGCCCAGGCCAAAGCTGCCGCAGATGCGCTCGCGCAGCATGATGTCCTTGAGGTACTTGGCCGCAGCCAGCGACGCGCCGCCGGCCCCGGTCTGGAAGGAGAATCCGTCTTTCAAAAGGCCCGAAGCCGCGATGATACGGGCCGCCATGTCGGCCATGACCAGCCCCACAGGGTCGCGGGTGATTTTGGTCGTGCCCGAGACAATGCCCGACGGGTCGCCAATCTGGTCGACCTTGACGACGCAGTCGACATGGGTCTCGTCAATGGACCAGTCCTGCAGCGGATACGGCACAAGGTTGTCGGTGATGACGACGACCTTTTTGGCATACAGCGCATCCGGGAAAGCGTAGCCCAGCGAACCGCAGGCCGACGGGCCGGTCTTGCCGGTGCAGTTGCCCATGGGGTCGCTGGTCGGCGCGGCGATAAAGGCGACATCGACGGGCGACGCTCCGCGCTCAATGTCATACGGCCGCCCGCCGTGGCTGCGGAAAACGACCGGTTTTTTCAAAACGCCGCGCGAGATGTGCGCGCCCACGCCGCCCGAAATATAATCGGCCTCAAGCCCCGTGACAACGCCGTTTTTGATGTGGTCGATAATCGGCATATGGGTGTCAAACAGCGACGACGCATTGACCGTCAGGTCCCGAATACCCAGCCCGGCCACAGCGTCGAGCACCATGTTGAGCACATAGTCGCCGTTGCGCAGATGATGATGGAAAGAAACGGTCATGCCGTCGCGCAGGCCGCACTGCCTGACCGCCTCGGCGATAGACGGCACCAGCTTGTCATTCTTCATGCTTTTTCCCTCCCAGTCCCAGCTGCTCGGCCGCCTCGATGGTCTGGCGCGCACGGGCGACGATGGGTGCGTCTATCATCTTGCCGCGCAGCGCGACAGCGCCGCGGCCCTGCTCTTTGGCCAGGCGGATGGCTTCGAGCACCTCATAGGCATAGTCGATTTCCGCCATGCTCGGGCTGAAGATCTCGTTGATGCCCGGCACATGCCGCGGCGAAATGGCCGCCTTGCCGGTAAAGCCAAAGCTCTTGGCCGTCCGGGCATCGAGCAGCAGGCCCTCGTCGTCGTTGACATCGGTAAAGGGGGTGTCGTACACGTCGACGCCGGCGGCGCGGGCCGCGACCACCATGCGCGACCGCGCATAGGCAATCTCGGCGCCCTCGCGGGTGCGCTTGCAGCGCAGGTCCGCCGTCAGATCCTCGCCGCCGAGGAAAATGGCGGCCACGCGTTTAGAGGCCGACGCAATCTCATAGGCGTTCTCAACGCCGAGCGCCGTCTCGATAAGCGGAATGAGCCGAACAGTACCGGTCTCCAGGCCCAGCTCGCCCTCGAGCCGGCCGATGAACTCGTCAACCGTGCGCACGTCCTGCGCGCACGATGTCTTGGGCGGCATAATCAGCGACGGACGCAGGGGGATCATCTCGCGCAGGTCATCCTGCCAGTAAGGGGTGTCGATGCCGTTGATGCGCACAATGATTTCGCATCCGCGGTATCCCAGCGAGCTGATGGCCGAGCGCACCAACACACGCGCTGCGTCCTTTTCGTCAGGCGAGACAGCGTCTTCAAGGTCAAAAATCAGCGCGTCTGCGCCCAGAGCGTCGCCGTTGATGAGAATATTCGGAGTGTTTCCCGGCAAAAACAGCATACTGCGGCGCATATCAGACACTCTCCTTTCCGCGGCGGACCGCCGTTTCGACGCGGGCGCGGATGACGCATTCCAGCGCGCCGCGGTCGGTCAGGCGTATGTGCGCCCCCGTGATTCCCTGTTCGCGCAGCACGTCGCGCACAGCCTGCTCGATGGCCTGACCGAACTGCTGCTGCACGACCGACTCAATTTCGATTTCAATTTCGCCGGCCGGTTCGAGCTCGACAAAAACGTCGCTCGACTCCATGGTCCCGGCCGAGCTTTTTCGCACAAGACTGCTCAAAAAGACACTTCCTTTCATCGGCAATCCATGATATGATGTTTAAAAACCTGTAAAGGAGCACTTGTGATGTACAGCATCTCAAAAATACAGCGCTGCCACCGCTACAGCGTCTACTTTGCCCCGCGCGGCAGCCGCCGCATCTACGACCTGGGCATTCAGATTGCCCAGCTCTATCTCAGCCCGTCGGACAGACTGATCGGCTTTATCGGCGAAGCCGGGTCGGGCAAAAGCATGCTGGTCAAGGGCATGTTCCCCGGGCTCGAGCTGACCAACGACGACGAAGGCGTCAACGTCCGGCCTCTGCCCATTCTGTCGGTCGGCGAGCAGGAAGGCTTTTACTCCCCACACACCTACCACCTCGACATCCGGTTCGAAGCTGGATTTACCCAGATGCACGTTCTGGCCGACGCCATCAACGAGGCGCTGACCCGGGGCAAGCGGGTCATTGTCGAGCATTTTGACCTCATTTACCCGTTTTTAAAGCGCAATGCACACCTGCTCATCGGCGTCGGACAGGAGATTATCGTCACCCGGCCTACCCTGTTCGGGCCCGCACCCTCGGACATTTACGATATTGTGTCGCGGTCGCTGCGCATCCGCCAGATGGCCCACACGGCCGAAGACCTGTGTGAACGCTATCTGCCTCACTGGGAGCTCGGGCGCTTTCAGCACGACGACGTCAACAACGGCTTTGTCCTGACCTTCCAAGATGAGGCGCCTGACCTCGACTTTGACGACATCGAACAAAAGGTCCGGCGCGACATCGAGCTCGACCTGCCCGTCTCCTATGTAGACGAAAATCACGTCCGCATCGGCGATGTCCTGCACCCCTGCACCGGCCCGCGCACCCATGTACCCAGCACCGGCATGGTCAAAAACTTCCGTCTGGTGCACAAGCTCTTTTTCGACCAGGAAACCAACCGCTATCTGCTCGTCGGCCTGGTCGGCGACGAGGCCGAGCCCGAGGAAGATCTTAACCGCATCAAGATGTTTTGATGCTGCCGCCCGCACTGCGGGCGGTTTTCTTTTTCATGCGCATGTGCAGCCAAGGGGGACGCGCTCCCAGTTCGGACGCGGTCCCCCTTTTTATCCGTTTATTTCCCGGCGGCGCGCAGCGCCAGGATGCGCTGCATTTCATTGTAGACAATCATAAAGCCCTCGTCAACGCCCATGCCGGGCTTTGCGAGAATCTGGTCGGGCTGGGTCGCCATAGCACACTGCACACAGATCTGCGCCGAACGGTCGGTCTCGTTGCAGGTGCCGCCCTGATAGGCGCCAATGCCCTTTTCCTTGCAGTAGAGCACCGCTTCAACAGTGTTGTTGATGCCGCCCAGGTCCGGGGTCTTAATCTGCACCATATGGCCGGCCTTGTTGTCAGCAAAATACTTGATGTCCTCAAGGGTGTTGCACCACTCGTCCGCCACAATTTCGACGGTGCTGCCGCGGCGGTCGAGCTCGGCGGTCAGGGCCTTGAGCGCCAGCATCTGTCCCTCGCGCTCCTCGACGTCCATGGGACCCTCGATGCGCAGGTGGAAGGGCTTGGCGATCTCTTCAAGCTGCTGCAGGTAATCGGCCATGCCCGTGTAGTTGTCGTTGCCAAAAGCCGCGCCGATAGTGCCGTAGACGTCGATGTGCATAACGGGACTGTAGTCCTCGCTCTGGCGCAGCTTCAAAATGCGGTCGCGCAGCCAGCCAACGTACTCGGCCAGCTTTTCGCCCTTGCGGCCCAGCTTGGTGTCGACGTTGTTAATGAGGGCATGGGGCAGCACGGCGGCGCCCTTCATAATCATCTTGTCGGCATTGTCGTAACGGCTGTCGCCCGACTGGGTGAACACGGGGATCATGTGGTCGGACACCGTGCAGCCGTACTCGTCGGCCACGACCTCGCACATCTGGCGGCAGGTGGCGCGGGCCACAGCATCCAGAATGGCCTGCGTCACGCCGTAACGGATGGCGGTGTGCAGGCGCTTGCCGTCGACCGTGATGCTCTCGACCATTTCCGAAAGCTTTTTAAAGCTGTCGGCCTCTTTGCCGACCAGGGCGGGCTTGATATGCTTTTCGATAACGGGGATAAAGTCCTCAGCCAGAAACAGCGGGTCGCGGCCGCCCGCGCCGCTGTACTGCACGGCCGCACAGTCGCCGTAGGCGACCTGGCCGTTTTCCAGCACCAGCATAACCGAAATGGACTCGCCGGCCTGGCGGACAGCGGTAAAGCCGGGGGTTACCGGCTGGCCGATATAGGCCGATCCGTCGGCCTTGGCGCCGGCCTTGATGGCGCGCTGGTCGTCAAAGTAAAAACCGGTGCGCCCCTTGGAACAAACGAGGTTGACAATTTTCATTTTTGCTCTTCCTCTCTGTAATGGAATCTTTTTAGTACGGGTTAGTACGGGCGGCCGACCAGGCGGCCCTTGGAAATGGCGTAGACGTCGTCGATGACCATCTGGAACGACGCCTTGCGCTTTTCGTGCGCGGCGCGCTTTTCAATCTGTTCGCGGTTGAAGTCGATGAGATCCTGCGTAAACGGCAGGTTGCCGACGTTAAGGATGCGGATCGCGCCCTCGTCGTCGCGGGCGGGCAGCATCTTGCCCGCGTTGAAACGGCTGGGGGCGAACGGGATGTCGACGACGCCGGCCTGCACGGCGCGGATGGTGCCGACGGCAATGTCGCCCTCGCCCAGCTCAAAGCACTTGTCGACGATGCAGCGGGTCTCGGCGGCAATGATCTTCTTTTCCTGTTCCAGCCCGGCGGCGGTCAGGGTCTGGTCGCCCAGCATGGAAATGACCTGCTTGGTGCAGCGCAGGCCCTGCGCGTTGGCCTCCATGGTCGGGATGCCGACCGCTTCGTGCGGGCTCTTGACGATGACTTTGGTGGCGTGGCTCAAAGCGGCGGCCGCCGACCCCCACGAAATGACGCCAAAGGCCTTGGCCTCGTCCTGCGGGAACCCGCCCATCCACTGGTGCAGCACCGTGGTAACGGTGACGTCGTCATAACCGTAGCGGGCCAGGTACTCTTCGGTCAGCTCTTCCAGGCTGCGGATGGCGGCGACGTCCTGCACCAGGTTGCCGCACTGGCCGTAGCCGACCGTGATATTCTTAACGCCCTGCTCTGCGGCCAGAAGCGCCTCGATAATGGCGACGGCGTGCGAAATGCACGGCGGGACCAGCGTGCCGGTCAGCGGGCCGTAGGGCTCGCGGTTGATGGCGCATCCGGCCTCTTCATAGACGCCGGTCAGGCGGTCGACATACTGCCAGTCGCGGATGGTGCGCTCCATGGGCACGTTTTTGGCATAGGGCAGGTTGTACGAAATGCCGCCGCCCTCATAGCTGGTAAAGCCGCCGGCATAGGCGATTTCGGTCAGCAGGCGGGCGTCCGGGGTGCCGTGGCGCACCTGCACCGGGATGTCGAGGCTTTCGATGACCTGGCGGCAGCCCGAAACGCCGTGATTGACGGCCGGAAAGCCGTTGAGCATCGAGCGCTGCGATTTGATAGATTCCAAAATGCCGTTCTCGGCTTCTTCATAACGGTTCTGGCGGGTGTAGCTGTCGATGGTCGTCGGCAGCAGATCCGCCTCGCCCTTGTCCTGCAAATAAGTCAAAAGCTCGATGTGCTCTTTGATCAGGGCGACGCCGGCGCGCGGCTGAATCAGGGTCTGGCCCTTTTCCTTGGCCGTTTTGAGCTTGCGCGAAAAGTCCTTGCTCTCGGGCATTTTCTTATGGTAGTCAAAGGCTTCCTGCAAATTGACGTCCTTGCCGGTCGGCCACTGGCCCAGGACCTCTTCTCTCAGCTTGTAAAACTCGTCGTCAGGGATGCGTTTGTTCTGTACTTCCATCGCATGTAAGCTCCTTTTTCATGATTCTGAGCGCCATCTGCGGCTCGGTCCGGGACAAAAGCCCCATCGCCGCCAGAATATAACGCCGGTCGATGCGGATCTTTGCCTTTTGCGGCAAAAGGTTCATGGGCTTGCGCGGATCCTGCAGCGCGTGCGCCGCAATCTCTTCCGTCCTGCGCGTGTGAATCAGCGATCCGCCCGTCACGACGATCTGCCGCACATCGCGCAAATCCTTTCCCGTCTGCACATAAGTCAGGCCCATCATGGTGTACGCCTGTTCCATGGTGCCCGCATGACGGGTGACCGCCGTCTCGACAGCGAGCGACGCCAGCGCAAAGTCAAGGCGCTCCAGCTCGTCGGTGTCGGGCAGCGTCTCGGTATAGGCCGCCAGGTGGTCGATGAGTTCTGCCGCCCGGCCCTCTTCCAGCCCTGACAGCTCGCACACGCGATCCATCCCGGCCGCTTCGACAATGCCGTGGATGCTGTAACGCATCCCGATGTCCCCTTCGACCGTGCGCTTGACATACGGTTCAGGCAGGCCCTTGTATACGGTCTCCATTCCGCGCGGCATACCGTCGGCAATGGAATAGACGTCGGTCGTCGCGCCGCCGACGTCGACGGCAACCAGGTCGCCGATGCCCTTTTCCCCTTCGCAGCCCTCGGCCAGCAGCTGCATGGCCGTCATCATGGCGGACGGGGTGGGCATCATAATGCCCGAAATCAGTTCGCTGGCGCGCGACAGGCCCTTGGCCTTGATAATGCGCTCCAGGAACACGTCGCGGATCTTTTTCTGTGTGGGTTCGATATTGAGCACGCCGAACCGGGGCATGACGTTTTCGCACACAAAGGTCTGGCGGCCTTCCAGGATCCGCTGGCACTGCCGGGCCGCCGAGCGGTTGCCCGCGATAATGACCGGAAAATCGGCCTCTACGCCGGCCAGCACTTTGGCGTTGTGCAGAATGACCTCGCTGTTGCCGCCGTCAGTCCCGCCCGCCAGCAGGAAAATATCCGGCTTCTGGGCGGCGATTTCTTCGGCGTCGTCTTCGTTGAGCTGGTATGAATACACCTTGACGACTTTGGCTCCCGCGCCCAGGCTGGCCTGCCGCGCGGCCGACGCCGTCAGCTCGGGCACCAGCCCGCACGCCATCATGCGCAGCCCGCCGGCTGCCGACGAACAGGCGTAACGCTCGGCGAACTCCAACGGCCCGGTTTTTTCAAAAAGCCGCTTCAGCGCGCTGTCCAGGCCGTCATTAATGTCGGTCTGCACCGTGGTGTAAGCGGCCGCCGTCCCGAGCAGTTCGCCGGCGTCGCCGTCCACGGCCGTCACTTTGGTGTAGGTGCTGCCAAAGTCAATGAGCAGGATGGGCTTCACCTTCCGTCACCCCTTTTCAGTCCTCGACCTTGAGATCCTCTTTCAAAGCCTTGATCGTCGTCTCAGGCGGTGTCCCGGGCGGGAAGGCGCGGTCAAAGCCCATGGCCTTGAAACGCTTTTCCACATCGGCAAAGTTCTGCTTTCCAATGACGATGTTCCCGCCGACGTACAGCAAAATGCCCTTCAGACCGGCCTCGTCGCACTTTTCGCGCATACCGCGGCAGTCAAGCTCGCCCTGCCCGTACAGCGACGAAACAACAATGGCGTCGGCGTTGGTCTCAATAGCCGCGTCAATATACTCCTCCTGTGAAACCATGACTCCCAGGTTGGTCACGTCGAACCCCGCGTCCTGAAAGGCATGGTAAAGAATCTGAATGCCAACGGCATGGACATCGGCGCCGATAACGCCGATGACCAGTTTCTTTTTTTTGCTCATAAGCGCACTCCATTCTTACGGGCTTGATCAAAGCCCTTATTCGTGTACTTTGTCATTGCTTGAACTATGCCTATATCATATATTGTGCTATGTCATATGTCAAGGCAATTTTACTCAAAATGTGAAAAAAGCCCGGGAACCCCGGACTTTTCCCTCTATTTCCTGCGCCGGCGCTGCAGCTGTTCGATGCGGTCGCGCAGGTACATAAAAGACCCTGCATCGATTTGCAGCTCATAGGCCAGCAGCGGTTTGCTGCGGCTGAAGCGGTGCAGCCATTCGGCCTCTTCGGCCGAACAGTATTTCATATAGCCGGCAGGCACCAGCACGGCGTCCTGGCGGCTGACAAAGCCGCCGGGATCGCCGTCGCCGAAAAAGCGCGACTCAAACCGGTGATCCGTGCCGATGACCTCGGACGCCCCTTCGCGCATGGCGTCGCCATACTGCTCGCTGGCGCTGATAATCCCGATCCGCCGCGCGTCGCGCATCCTCGCCAGCGAAACGACGGTCGCCTGCGTCGGGGCAAGCGCCAGCTTGACGATTTTCTGCGGCTGCGACACAATGCGCTCAAGCTGTTCGACGTGGCGCTCGGTTGTAAAGATCAGCTCCATGCTGTCGCTCAGCTTGTACGGCGCGCTCATAACCTCATCCAGCGTAAACCGGAAGAGCTCAATGCCCCCGATGGCGGCAATCTGGTCTGCAATCAGCGCCAGCGCCTCGACATTGCAGTCTGTGACGGCAACACGCAGCCCGGCGCCGCGATCCATGCGCGCCCGAAGCTTGAGGTCAAAGAAAATCTCGATTTCGCGGGGCGAAAAATCCAGCGCCTCGAGCTCGTCCAGCATGCGGTCAATGGCCTGCATGGCCTGCTCCTTGTGGCTGTCCGTGCGGCGGCGCAGCTCCAGCACAAAGGTCCCCTTGCCCTGGGTCATACGAATGGCGCCGCAGCGTTCCAGCTCGTCATAGGCGCGTTTGATTGTCCCTTTGGCCAGCCCCATCTCTTCGGCCAGCTGCCGCACCGTAGGCAGCTTCTGTCCCTCGGCCAGCACGCCTGAACTGATTTGCTCCTGCACGGCGTCGACAATCTGCTGATAAATAGGGACGTCAGTCCCTGACTTAATTCTGATCTCCATTGACCTTCACCTCTCCGCCGTGTTCTGCCTGGCGTAAATGTACTGGTACAATTATGACAATGGAATCATTATTTGTCAATCCCTATTTTTTATGCTCTGCCAGGTACTGCTGCCGTCCGGTTTCATACAGATTATTGCCCTCGCTGTCGATGATGACCGTTACAGGCAGGTCGCGCACAGTCAGGCGCCGGATGGCCTCAGCCCCCAGGTCTTCATAAGCCACGACCTCGCTTTTTACAATGCAGCGGGACAAAAGCGCGCCCGCGCCGCCGATGGCGCCGAAGTAGACGGCGCCGTACTTTTTCATGGCCTCGACAACCTCGGGCCCGCGCTTTCCCTTGCCAATCATGCCGGTCTGGCCCAGGGCAATCAAGGTCGGCGAATAGGCGTCCATGCGGTAACTGGTCGTCGGGCCGGCCGAGCCGATGGCCTGTCCCGGCTTTGCCGGCGTGGGCCCGACAAAATAAATGGTCGCGTTTTCAATGTCAATAGGCAGCGGCTTTCCCTGTTCGGCCAGCTCGCACAAACGCTTGTGCGCCGCGTCGCGCGCCGTGTAGATGACGCCCGAAAGCAGCACTGCGTCGCCGCTTTTGAGTGCACGCGCCGCCTCGCGCGTGATGGGGGTCTCGATGCGCTTTTCCATTTACAGCACCTCCGTCTGATGGCGTGTCACATGGCAGTTGATGTTGACGGCCACGGGCAGGCCGGCGATATGGGTCGGCAGCGTCTCGATGTTGACGCAAAGTGCCGTCGTACGTCCGCCGAAGCCCTGCGGCCCGACGCCGAGAGCGTTGATTTTTTCCAAAAGCTCCTGCTCAAGCTCTGCATAAAACGGCTTTTCATTGCGCTTGTCGAGAGGACGCATCAGCGCCTTTTTAGCCAGAAAGGCCGCTTTGTCAAAGGTGCCGCCGATACCGACGCCAACGACGATGGGCGGACAGGGGTTGGGGCCTGCCTCTTCGACGGTGTCGAGCACGAACTGCCGGACGCCGTCAATCCCGTCAGACGGCCGCAGCATTTTGATGCGGCTCATGTTTTCGCTGCCAAAGCCCTTGGGCGCGACGGTGACGGTGACGCGATCGCCCGGCACAAGGTCAATATACAGCATGGCCGGCGTATTGTCGCCGGTGTTGACGCGGTCCAGAGGGTCGCGGACGACCGACTTGCGCAGATATCCCTCGTCATAGCCGCGGCGGACACCGTCGTCAACGGCAGCGTGCAGGTCACCCATAATATGAACATCCTGTCCGATTTCCAAAAAAACACAGGCCATGCCGGTGTCCTGGCAGATGGGCACCTGCTCGTCGTCCGCAATGCGGTAATTTTCAATGATTTTGTCCAAAATTCCCTGCGCCGGCTCCCAGTCCTCCTGCGCGCGGCAGTCCTGAATGCGCCGGCGGACGTCGCCGGGCAGGCTGCGATTGGCTTCAATGCACAGGCGCCGCACCGTGTCGGCAATCTGCTGCGCCGAAATTTCTCTCATCGTCATGCCTCCTCAAAATCAGTCTCTATGCAAACTATATCGCCTATGAAACGCCTCTGTCAAGCAGGTTTTGACAATCTTTCACGATTTATGCAGCATAAAGCCCCATGTCCGCGGAAATAATAAGCCTGAATCAAAAGGCGCAAAGGAGGAAACGCTTTGGCAAAAGAAAAGGGATTTCTGACACCCATGACTTTTGGCATGCTGGCCGGTGCCGCACTCAGCGTGGCGGCCATCAGCATGTCAGACAGCCGCGCCCGCCGGGCCGTTCGCAAGCAGGCCAACCGGGCGGTCAACACCATCAGCAACGTCGCCGACGAGCTGGGACAGGTGCTCGGCAAATAAAAACAG
The DNA here is from genome assembly GCA_018714845.1 of Candidatus Ventrousia excrementavium. GTDB lineage: Bacteria > Bacillota > Clostridia > Oscillospirales > Butyricicoccaceae > Ventrousia > Ventrousia excrementavium. The sequence goes on along the minus strand of DVMR01000065.1, from coordinate 15,959 downwards.
CCGGACGGGCCTTGTGCCGTCCGGCTGTTTTTATTTTGTCCGTCCCGGCAGGCACACAGCAGGCGGGCGGTTGTTTTTTTCGCCTTTGCGTGCTATGCTGAACATCAGAAAGCCGAGGTGAGCCTTTATGAACCAGCAAACTCTTTTTGACAGCTCTGCTGACGCGCTGCGTCCGCTGGCCAGCCGGCTGCGCCCCCGCACCCTGGACGAGTTTGTGGGGCAGGAGCACCTGCTCGGCCCCGGCAAAATTCTGCGCCAGCTGATTGAGCAGGACCAGATTGGCTCCATGATTTTCTGGGGTCCGCCGGGTGTGGGAAAAACGTCGCTGGCGCGCATTATCGCCGGACGCACAAAGGCGGCCTTTATCGACTTCAGCGCCGTGACGAGCGGCATCAAGGAAATTCGCGAGGTCATGAACCGTGCCGAAGAAAACCGCCGCTTCGGCGAAAAAACCATTGTGTTCGTCGACGAAATCCACCGTTTCAACAAGGCGCAGCAGGACGCTTTTCTTCCCTTTGTCGAGCGTGGCAGCATCACGCTGATCGGCGCGACGACTGAAAATCCGTCCTTCGAGGTCAACGCCGCTCTTTTGTCGCGCTGCAAGGTGTTTGTCCTGCACGGTCTGACCGAAGATAACCTCGTCACCCTGCTCCGCCGGGCGCTGACCGATCCCCGCGGCTTTGGCGGCCAGCGCGTTGAAATGGGCGATGAACTGCTGCACGCCGTGGCGCGGTTTGCAGGCGGCGACGCGCGCGCCGCGCTGTCCACCCTCGAAATGGCCGTCCTCAACGGCGACCGGCAGCCCGACGGCAGCGTCGCTGTCACACCCGAGGACCTCGAGCAGTGCACATCGCGCCGCTCTCTGCTGTACGACAAAAACGGCGAAGAGCATTATAACCTCATCTCAGCCCTGCACAAGTCCATGCGCAACAGCGACCCCGACGCCGCCGTCTACTGGCTGGCGCGGATGCTCGAGTCGGGCGAGGACCCGCTGTATATCGCGCGCCGGCTGGTTCGCTTTGCCAGCGAAGACGTTGGTCTGGCCGACAGCCGGGCGCTGGGCCTGTGCGTCGACGTGTACCAGGCGTGTCATTTCATCGGCATGCCTGAGTGTTCGGTCCATCTGACCCAGGCTGTCGTCTACCTGTCGCTCGCGCCCCGCTCCAATGCCCTGTATGTGGCCTATGAGCGCGCAAAAAAGGACGCTTTGACCCAGCTGAGCGATCCGGTGCCTTTGACGCTGCGCAATGCGCCGACCCGGCTGATGCGCGAGCTGCATTACGGCGAGGGCTATCAGTACGCCCACGACGCCGAGGACAAGCTGACCGACATGCAGTGCCTGCCCGACTCACTGGCGGGCAAAAAATATTACATCCCCACCGAACAGGGCCAGGAAGCCCGCTTCAAAGCCCGGCACGAACAAATCGAAGCGTGGAAGCGCGCCCGCCGCTCAGGCGCAAAGGGGGACCAGGAATGAAAAACTTCATTTTAATTGGCGGACCCATGGGCGTGGGCAAGACGGCAGCCAGCCGGCTTTTGCAGCGGCAGCTGCCCGGCTGCGCCTTTTTGGACGGCGACTGGTGCTGGGACATGCGGCCCTTTGTCGTCACCGATGAGACCCGGGCCATGGTCATGGACAACATCTGTCATGTGCTGGGCAATTTCCTGCATTGCAGCGTTTTTGAAAATATTGTTTTCTGCTGGGTGATGCACGAGCAGAGCATCCTTGACGAGCTGCTGTCCCGGCTCGACACCTCAGGCTGGCGGGTCCACACCTTTTCACTGATGTGCAGCGAGACCGCCCTGCGCGCCCGCCTGCAAAAGGATATCGACGCCGGCCTGCGCACGCCCGACGTCATCGGACGCAGCCTTGCGCGTCTGCCGCTGTATGGGCAGCTGAACACCGTCAAGCTCGACACATCCAGCATCACAGCTTCCCAGGCCGCAGACGCCATCGCACAGGCCGTTGTCTCTGCAGCGTCTCAGTCATCAATCTGCCCCATTTGACCAGGTTTGCCCCGCAAACTGCCAGCAAGGATGTGTTTTCTGATGTTCCAGCAAAAAAATGCTTCCTTTTGGAAGATCAGTCTGCTTTTATATACTATCTGTATTATTTTTCTGATGTTTTTTGCGTTTGGCCGGCAGAGCGGCACCCCGGACGTGGCGCTGCGCTATTCTTTTGTCATCACCGGCATCCCCCTGTGGATGCCCCGACATTTTTCTCTGCTCTGGGTTTTCAGCATGGGCAACCTTTTGGCCTTTGCCCCCTTTGGGCTGCTTCTTCCCCGTGCTTTTCCCACGCGCCTTCATTCCTACAGCCGTTGTCTTGCAGTCTTTGCCGCAGCAGTCATCGCGCTGGAGCTGATGCAGATGCTCACCCGGCTGGGCAGCTTTGACATGGAAGACATTCTCGTCAATACCTGGGGATTTTCTTTGGGTTTTTACGCTGTACGTCTCAGCCGTGAACGCCCTGTCGCCCTGGCCTGCTGGCTTGCCGCGCTGACTGTTCTTTCCATCTTGGCCGCTGAACTGCTCAACAGCGTATTTTTCGGCAGATAACAGCCAGTTAATCCCCCGCCCTGCAAAAGGCGGGGTTTTTATGTTTCACGAATGGCAATATCTGATTTTACTGCTCATCCTGCGGCGCCGCCACACCGAATCGTGCCCGAACTTCCTTGACAAAGACTTCTGCCGCCGGCGACAGTGGGCGTTTTTTATGATAGACCAGATAAAAGCTGCGCTGCGGATGGGTGCTCTGCAGCTTGAGCTCCAAAACATCGCCGCTTTCCAGAAAGTCGGCCGCCGCCAGGCGTGAAATGACCGACACGCCCAGCCCCTTGCGCACCGCCTGTTTAATACTTTCAGTGCTCTGCATCTGCGCCACAACGTGCAGCGATTTGGGGTCCACGCCGGCGCCCAGCAAAAACTCCTCCGCTTCGCGCCGCGTGCCTGAGCCGCTCTCACGCACGATGACGGGCAGAGAGCGCAGCACCGACGGCGCCAGTTCTGCCATTTCCTGATATTCAGGCGTATTGGGCGCAATGAGCACCAGCTGATCGTCCATAAAGGGCTCAAACGCACAGGCCCCCTTGTCGGGTGCCGTACCGGTCATGCCGACCTCAGCTTCCATATTGACGATGCGCCCCACCACCTCGCCGCTGTCATACTGCCGCACCGAAAAAAAGACCTTGGGGTACTTTTCAACCAGCGACGGCAAAAGCTCGGGAAGAATATACTGCGACGGCACCGTCGAGGCGGCGATGTCCAGCTCGCCGCGCACCTCGGTCGAGTAGCTCTGCACCTCCAGAATGGCGCGGTCGCGCAGGCGCAGCATCTCGAGCGCATACTGATAAAAAATCTGCCCTGCAGCCGACGGGTAGACTTCCTTTGTCGAGCGCACGATCAGGCAAACGCCCAGCTCGTTTTCCAGCGAGCTGATGTGCGCGCTGATGGTCGGCTGCGACAGATAGATGGCCTCAGCCGCCTTTGAAAAGCTCTTATGCCGGATGACGTTGACAAAGGCCTCGACTTGTTTAAAGTGCACGGCAATTCCTCCTTTTTGCAGTGGGGCTTGTATTTTGGGCCGCAATCGTTTATGATGTTGGCAGTAAATCCAACGAAGGGGGCATTTTGTTATGGCTGAAAAACAGCGCCTGACGCAAATGGCCAAAGCGGGCGGCTGAGGCGCAAAGATAGGACCGGGGGTCCTGAGTGAAATTTTAAGAGGCCTGCCCCGTTTGCAGGACGAGCGGCTCGTCGTCGGCTTTGATTCGAGCGACGATGCGGCTGTTTATCTCGTGCGCGATGACCTGGCGGCCATCCACACCGTCGACTTTTTCCCGCCCATTGTCGACGACCCGTACGCATTCGGGCAGATTGCGGCCGCCAATTCGTTAAGCGACGTCTACGCCATGGGCGGCATGCCCAATCTCGCCATGAACCTGATCTGCTTTCCGTCCTGCCTGGACCTGCAGACCGTGCGCGCCATTCTGGAGGGCGGAGCCGACAAGGTGCGCGAGGCCGGCGCCGTCATTGCCGGCGGGCATTCCATCGAAGACAGCGAGCCCAAATACGGCCTGTGCGTCACAGGCTACGCCCACCCGGATGACATTCTGCGCAACGACCGCGCCCGGCCGGGCGACAAGCTGGTACTGACCAAGCCGCTGGGCACTGGAATCCTGACCACCGCCGCCATGGCCGAGCTGCTCGACGAGCAGCAGGTGCGCGATATGACCGCCGTCATGGCAACGCTCAACAAAAACGCCCAGCGCGCCATGATGCCTGTCCGTCCCAGCGCCTGTACCGACGTCACCGGCTTCGGCTTTCTGGGCCACCTTTGCGAGCTGGCGCGCGGCAGCGGCCTTTCAGTCGTCATCGACTCCAAAAGCGTGCCCGTACTGCCCGGTGTGCTCGAGCTGGCAAGCGAAGGCATCATTCCGGCGGGTACCTACCGCAACATGGACTTTGTCGCAGACGAGGTTCTGGTCGACCCGTCGGTCCCGCAGGCGCTCTCTGACGTGCTTTACGACCCGCAGACGTCGGGCGGACTGCTCATCTCGGTGCCTGAAGCGCGTTCCGGTGAGCTGATGCAGCGGCTTGAGGCCGAAGGCGTCGCCGCCGCGCTGGTCGGCGAGGTACGCGACCGGGGCGACAGAGCTGTCACGGTTTTATAAAAAATCACGAATGGCGCGGAAGCAGTGCTTCCGCGCTTTTCACTGTCTGGTAATCTCTTTGAGCGCATCCAGGCACTGATCGACTTCGCTTTCTGTGTTCCCATATCCAAAGGCAAAGCGGACCGTGCCCTGCGGGAAAGTGCCGAGGCTTTTGTGGGCCCGCGGCGCACAGTGCAGGCCGCAGCGCGTCATGACGCCATACCGGCTGTCCAGCGTGTAGGCCACCTCGGCGTTGTCCAGTGTGCCGAAGTCGAGCGATACAATGGGCGCGCGGCCCTCAACGCCGGGCAGGCCGACGACTCTTGTGTGCGGCAGTTCCCGCACGCCATCCAAAAAGCGCGCGGTCAGACGCAGGTCATGCCCGCGCAGGGTGTCAATACCGGTCTCCTGCAAAAACAAAAGCGCTGTGTGCAGGCCGATGATGCCGGGCAGGTTGAGCGTACCGGGCTCGAACCGGTCAGGCAGAAAAGGCGGGACCTCTTCACTGTCCGACATGCTGCCCGTCCCGCCGCTGACCAGCGGCTCGATTTCCTCTGCGAGGTCTGTGCGCAGAATCATGCCGCCAATGCCCTGCGGACCGAGCAGACTCTTATGGCCTGTAAAGGTCAGCGCGTCAATGTGCAGCTCTGTCATGGACAGAGGGAACAGTCCCGCCGCCTGCGCGCTGTCCACAATGAACCGCACGCCGCGCCGCGCGCAGATTTCTCCCACCTCGCGCAGCGGCATGAGCGTTCCGCAGACATTGGACGCCGCCGTCATGACAACCGCGCGGGTCTCCGGCCTGATGAGCGCTTCTATTTTTTCGGGGTCGAGCACACCGCGCTCATCGGCCTGCGCAGCGTCAAAGTGTACGCCGGTCCCCGCCAGCTGAACGAGCGGCCTCATGACGGCGTTGTGCTCCATGGACGTTGTGACGACATGGTCCCCCGGGCGCAGCCACCCCTTGAGAATCATGTTGAGCGCATAGGTAACGCTTGGAGTGAACACTGCATTTTTGCACTCGCCTAAAAATCCGAACATGCGGCACAAAAGCTCCCGCGTTTCGAACACCGCGCCCGCGACCTCGTACGCCCCGGCGTAGCCGCCGCGGTTGATGTTAAAGGCCCCCGACGCAATCAAACCTCCCACTGCCTCGGCCACGCCAGGCGCTTTGGGAAAAGATGTACTTCCGTTGTCAAAATAAATGGACATGTAAACTTCCCTCTTTAAATCATTACTCCCATTGTGTTCAGTATATCGGATTTTGTCACCCATTTCCATACTTATCACGAAAAACTATAAATAAAAAAGATTTTATCGATAAAAAATATTGTACAATCCTGCCATTTTTCGATACAATTCTTATAGCAAATACCCTGCCTTAACTCCCACGAGGGGGGAACCCAGCGGCCAGTCCGGCCGCAGAAAAGAGGAGAGTACATATGAAAAACAAGCAAACCCTGCTGATGGTGCTGACGGGACTGATTATCGGCGCCATCTCTGTCGTGCTGGTGCAGTGCGGCAACCCGGGCAACATGGGCTTTTGCATCGCCTGCTTTTTGCGCGACACGGCGGGCGCACTCGGTCTGCATCGCGCCGACACCGTGCAGTACGCCCGTCCCGAGATTATCGGCCTGGTGCTTGGCGCCTGCATCATGGCCATCGCCGGCAAAGAGTTCAAGGTGCGCGGCGGCTCGTCGCCGGTCACCCGCTTTGTGCTCGGTTTTTTTGTCATGGTCGGCGCTCTGATGTTCCTGGGCTGTCCTCTGCGCATGGTGCTGCGCATCGCGGGCGGCGACCTCAACGCCATTGTCGGCCTGGTCGGCTTTGCCGCCGGCATTCTGGCCGGCGTCCTTTTCCTGAAAAAGGGCTTCAGCCTGAAAAAGTCGCAGCCGCAGTCCAAGGTTGAGGGCGCTTTGATGCCTGTCATGTCCATTGTCGTTCTGATTCTGCTCGTCGCCGTGCCCTCGCTGCTGCTGTTCAGCGAAAGCGGCCCGGGTTCGATGCGCGCCCCCATGTGGCTGGCCCTGGCCGCCGGACTGGTTGTCGGCGCGCTGGCGCAGAAGACCCGCCTGTGCATGGTCGGCGGCATCCGTGACGCCGTTCTGTTCAAGGACTTCCATCTGCTTCTCGGCTTTGTCGCCATCATTGTCGCCGCACTGGTCGGCAACCTGATTGTCGGGCAGTTCCACCTCGGCTTTGTCATCGACGCTGAAACAACACAGCCCATCGCACACACTGACGGTGTGTGGAACTTCATCGGCATGGCGTTGACCGGTCTTGGCTCGGTCATGCTGGGCGGCTGCCCGCTGCGCCAGCTTATTCTGGCCGGCAGCGGCCAGAGCGACAGCGCTGTCGCCGTGCTCGGCATGGTCGTCGGCGCCGCCTTCTGCCACAACTTCTCGCTGGCCTCGTCGACGGCCGGCCCGACCCTGAATGGCAAAATCGCCGTCATTCTCGGCCTGGTCGTCTGCACGGTAATCGGCCTGCTCAACCGCCAGAAAGCGGAATAAAAAGGAGGAGCGCACAATGAATAAGATTGATGCCCGCGGCTATTCCTGTCCTGAGCCGGTGCTGATGACCAAACAGGCGCTGGCAAAAGGCCGTCCCCTGACCGTGCTGGTCGATAATCGCACGGCTGTGCAGAACATCACCCGATTTGCACAAAACCAGAAACTTGTGGTAAAATGCAAAGAGGTTGGCCCGGATTTCGAGCTGACCATCGAGTAAGAGCGGGGCCGGGATTCCCCGCCATGTATAAAGGGGGATTCTGCCATGCACCTGATTGCCACCTTTCACACCCACTTTGGGGCCATGAGCTTTCAGAAAAAAATAGAGCGTCTTGGCCGAAACGCCGGCATGATGCCGGTCCCGCGCGCTCTCAGCGCTTCATGCGGCGTCTGTGTGCGCTTCGAGGGTCCGTTTGAACCGTCCATGGCGACAGACGACCTCGAAGCAGTATACGAGGATGCACCAAATGGCTATACGCTGCTTTTTGAGCAGCCGGAAAACTGACAAAGCAGCCCTTTGATCGTGGTCAGGGGGCTGTTTTTTTGTATTTTTTTCAGTATTGCAGACACACTATACAAAGATTTTGATTTTTATATACAAAGAGGTGAGCCCCTTTGCGCGTCATTGCCGTCGTCGAACAGCCCGGTGGCCCGGTGCGTGCAGCTCTGCAGGCTGCGGTCGGCCCAAAAGCGCTGGTCACCGCGCCGTGCGAAACGCCGCCGCCCTATGATGTCGTCGTGTGGGCACAGAACCCCTGCCCGCCGCAGACCATGTCACTCAGTGCGCGCGCGCTGACTGTCTGCGGTGAAAATGCCGGCCCGGCGCTTGAGCACTGCCGCTGCGATATGGTGGTCACCTACGGTTTCAGCGTCCGCGATACGCTGACGCCCTCAGCTACGCTGGGCGAGGGCCGTGTCGTTTCCCTGCAGCGCGGCCTGATGACCCTGGACGGGCGATCGGTCGAGCCCATGGAAGTTCCGGTTGGTCACCTTTGCGGCGATATGGAGACCCGCATGGCTGTAGCGGCGGTCTGTCTGCTGCTCGGCGCCGAACAGCAAAAAAATGAATCCAACGCTGGCAACATTTCCTTATCATAAAAAAACCGCTGGCCCGCCATACTAAGAACACCATCAGCTGACAGGAGCGGACAGCCCGACCAAATCCGCCGGAAAGCCCGCTCCTGCCCGACGATGGCTAACATTTGAAATTAAAGGAGAACATCATAATGTCTAGCAATCGCAGCAAGATCAATGTTCCTGAAGCCCGTGCCGCTATGGATAAGTTCAAAATGGAAGCTGCCCGCGAAGTCGGCGTCAACCTGACCAACGGCTATAACGGCGAGCTGACTTCCCGCCAGGCCGGCAGCATCGGCGGCCAGATGGTCAAGAAGATGATCGAGTCGTACGAAAACAACCTGAAGTAATCAGATTCCCCTGATAGACGAAGAGCGCGGCAACAGCCGCGCTCTTTTTTCTGTTCAGGCTTCCTCAACTGCAACATCAAGTGTCCCGGCCTCAATCTCGACTACCATGACGTGCAGACCTTCCGGCGCAGGACTCGTCAGTCTGACGGGAGTCCCGGTTCTGCAGTGCACCCCCTGCATCTCAAGCAGCCTGATCGCACGGCTGCAGGCAATTTCCGTAAACTCACAGATGGCCGAGCACACCATCTCCTCCACATCGTTCAGTCTGCGCATGGTCAGCTGACTGAGCACATTCAATGCCAGCGCCTTTGACACACCGAAATAAACCATCCCGCTTACATCGCCGCTGATGCTCACTTTCAGCAGCACATCTCCCTGCACAGGACGCCCGGACACTTCATGAATACACACCCGGCCGTTGTCCAAACCTGACACTTTTTTTACCACAGCAGCTGCACTTTCAACAAAAATATCCTGCCAGTTCTTCTGCTGCGGCCGCAGCTCGGTCTGTCCAGACACAATTCGCTGGTCCGCGTCAGTGACATGATATACCAGCCAGGCAACAACTGTTCCGGCCAGATCCTTAACGTCACTCAGGGCAAAGTGACTGGCAATCAGCTTTTTTTCATACGCCAGCACTGTCTGTGTAAATTGCTGATGCTCGCGCTGATGTGCTTCAAACCCAGCATAACCAATAGATTGCTGATACGCTTCCTCATCCCGGAAGTGATAAACCACATATTCCTTTAAAAATCCAAGAATTTTTCTGTAAACCTCTGCGCCCGCATTGACAGTGACTGCCATCAAAAGCTCGTCCGTCATGCGGAACAGCTCCATATGCTGTGCATCAATGCGGTCCACGCCAATCCGATAGCTTTCTTTCCACATCTGATGCGCGCTGTGGTTCTCGTTTTCAATCATTTTATGGTCAATCATGTTGCGGATGCGGGGCAGTGCACGTTGCCAGTCGCTCGCCTGCACCTCATTCTTTCGCTTGTAATGGTCCTGCTTATTAGCATACATTGCAGCATCCGCCCGTTTGAGCAGCTCGTCGATATTCTGCACATTCTCGCCCCAGCTGTACCCAACTGCAGCCAGTGTGGGCGGAAGATCGGGATTACCGTCATTGACAAATGCCCGCCGCAGCTCCAGAGCCGTCATACATGTCTGCTCCTCAGTGCAACCCTCCATAATAATGGCAAATTCATCCCCGCCTACACGGAAAACCAGATGCGGGCGATTCATCAAAACGGCCCCTATGCGGCCTGTTACTGTTTGAATCAATCGATCTCCCGCCGGATGGCCAAAACTGTCGTTGTATTCTTTCAGGCCGTTGACATCTATAAAGACAACGCCTGCGCTTGCTCCGGGGCGATAATCCTCACAATATTCATGATAGCTGTTCTGGTTGAGTGTACGGGTCAGTGAGTCAAATGCCGCCCTGTGTCCCAACTCATCCCATCGCCGCTTCTGCTCGGTTTCGTCAATCAAAATACACGCACAGAAACCCGGCTGGCGCCACGGATATGAGATGATCCGCAGATGCTTACTTGCTTCACGGCTGTATTCATTCAACTGACACACCTGCCTGTGAAAGGCAGACCGAAAGTAGTGCGGCAGACACTTTTTATCGTTGTCCTGCGGAAAGACGTCCCGATAAAAGCGTTTATCGATCAGCTCGTGCAGCATTTTGCCTTCGAGCCTCGCCAACGCTGCATTGGCATACCGAAAAATAAAATCAATCGGCTGCTGCTTTTCATCCACTACAATCTCTATGATGGTGAAAGCAACCGGCATACTGTCAAAATACAGCCCGCACGCCGCCGCATCTACTATATATGACATATCGGAACTCTTCCTATAATGCTCTTTTTTTACAGTATACACCTATTATACAAAATTGTCATCTGCTTTATATATGCTTTCTATATCCAATTTAACGCAGGCTTGACATTGCAGCAGGCAAAATGTACAATGAATAAAACTTTGTAAAAAGGATGTGAAGTTTTGGCCGGACAGTACAATTCCATTTGCATCACCGGCGTTGCCGCGTCAGTGCTCGAAGCGCTGGGCGTCGCTCCCCGCGCTGATATGCAGCCCCCGATTGGCGCGCTGACACAGCTGCGGCAATGTCTGCTCGGCGGCACGGTCGACCGTGCCCTCTTGTACAACCCTGACGCCATCGCTTTCTGGCTGTACCAGAAGTACACTGACCTGTTTACCGACGCCGTGTGCCGCTCTGCGGTTTCTCTTCCCATGCTGTCGGTCATGCCGTCGGTCACGCCCGTTTGCTTTGCCTCGATGTATACCGGCGTAACACCTGATGTACATGGCATCCAGGCCTATGAAAAGCCGGTTCTCACTGTGCCGACCCTGTTCGACGCGCTCATTGCCGCGGGCAAAAAACTGGCCATTGTCTCAACGGCCGGAGACAGCATCTCGGTCATCTTTTTGAACCGCTCCATGGATTATTTTATTTACGACACTGTGGACGAGGTCAACGCCAAAGCGCACGAACTCATCGAGGCCGACCGCCATGACGTCATCGTCGTGTACAATGCCGATTATGATGCACAGATGCACCGCACGGGCCCGGAATCACCCGAGGCCATGGACCGCCTGCGCGCCAATATCGCCGTATACAGCGGGCTGGTCGACGCGGTGCGCGATAAATGGCCGCACCACAACACCCTGTACGGCTTCATGCCCGACCACGGCTGCCATCTCATTGACGGCGGCTGCGGCTCGCACGGGCTTGACATGGACACAGACATGAATGTCATCCACTTTTACGGCTTCAGTCCCCGGAAGTAATGCAGAAAGCCGCCTCGCATGAGGCGGCTTTTCCATATGCTTTTATTCTTACAAAACCTTGGACAAAAACTCGCGCAGGCGCGGATTTTCCGGATTGCCGAAAAACTCAGCCGGCGGCGCGTCGACCAGAATTCTGCCCGCGTCCATAAAGATAACGCGGGTTCCGACCTCGCGCGCAAAGCCCATCTCGTGTGTGACGACCACCATAGTCATGCCGCGCTTTGCCAGTCCGCGCATGACCTCGAGTACCTCGCCGACCATTTCGGGGTCCAGGGCACTGGTCGGCTCGTCAAACAGCATGACGTCCGGCTGCATACACAGCGCGCGCACGATGGCAATACGCTGCTTCTGCCCGCCCGAAAGCTGGATAGGGTAGGCATCCTCACGGCCCTGCAGGCCCACGGTCTTCAAAAGCTCGCGCGCCAGCTTTTCCGCTTCATCCTGCGCCATTCCTTTGGCCGTCACAGGAGCCAACGTGAGGTTTTTCAGCACCGTCATGTGCGGAAACAGATTGAAGTGCTGAAAAACCATGCCCATACGCTGACGGTGGTGGTTGATGTCGACTGACTTGTCGCTCAGGTCGACGCCTTCAAAAATGACCTGGCCTTCAGTGGGTGTTTCCAGCATGTTGAGCGACCGCAAAAGGGTCGATTTGCCCGAGCCCGAAGGGCCGACAATGACGACGACCTCGCCGGGGAAAATGTCCAGGTCACAGTGGTCCAGAGCGGTGATGTCTGCGCCGAACCGTTTGGTCACACCACGCAGCTCGATCATCGGTTTAGCGGACGTCGCCACGGCGCATCCTCCTTTCAAAGGCCTCAATAGCTTTGGTTGCCGGGAAGTTGATGCAGAAGTAAATAGCTGCTGCCAGCAGATACGGCGACATCATCAGGTGCGTCGTGGTTGCGACGGTCTTGGCGCCCCACATCAGCTCCTGAATGCCCATGATGGTGCCGCAGATGGACGACTCCTTAATCATGGTGACCAGCTCGTTGGCCAGGGTGGGCAGAATGTTCTTGACAGCCTGCGGCAACACGACCAGCTTCATGGTCTGGGCCTGCGTCAGGCCCAGGCTGCGCGCCGCTTCGGTCTGCCCCTGGTCGACGGCCAAAATGCCGGCGCGGAAAATTTCCGCTACATAGGCGGCACTGTTGAGCGCCAGCGCCACAACGCCGGGAATGAACATCTGCACATTGATAAACCCAAACAGCATGTACGAGGGCAGCTTGATGGCATAGAACACGCCGAAATACACAATAGACAGCTGCACCAGCATGGGCGTGGAGCGGAACACCGCGATGTACGCGCCCGAAATCCAGCGCAGCACCCGGACCTTGCTCAGCCGCATCAGGGCGAGCAGCAGCGCCGGTATAATGGCGAGCAGCACGGCGGCTGCCGACAAAATCAGGGTGTATTCGACACCGCGGATAAAATAAGACGCATACCGCGGCAAAAAGGAAAAATCGAACATGTTGGCCAAAAGCAATGGCGTCACAGGCGTCACCTCATTCTATTTTTAAGCAGGCAAGCGGGCGGACATCCGTCCGCCCGCAGATGGTTGTTTTGCGGTTTATTCAGAGGCCTGAGCGCTCAGCTCCTGCGCCTCGGCATACCATTCGTCAAGCTTGCCGTTTTCCTTGCACTCGGCAATGGTCTGGTTGATGGAATCGAGCAGGCCCTTGGGGTCGCCCTTCTGCACTGCGACAGCCATGCGGTCGCCTTCGCCAATCTCGATGCCTTCGGCAGCTACCAGGCCATCGGTGTTTTCAATGTACCCCAACGCCACGCCGCCGTCGAGAAAGACGCCGTCGCACTTTTCAGACAGCAGGTTGTTGATGAGATCGGGCACACCGGCCAGCTCCAAAAGCTCAGAATCCGGCATGTTTTCGACAATCAGGTCTTTCTTTGTGGTGGCAGACTGCACACCGACGATTTTGCCGACCATGCTCTCGATAGATGTGTAAGTATCAGCGTCCTCTTCACGGATGACCATGATAGGCGCGGGGTCCTCACGGTAAATGTCCGAGAAATCTTCCATTTCCAGACGCTCAGGCGTCGGGGCAATACAGGCCAGAACAATGTCGACAGTGCCATTTTGCAGCTCCTGCTCGACAAACTCAAAGGCCATGTCCTTAATGACCAGCTCTTTGCCCATGTCCTCAGCAATCTGGTAGGCCAGCGAAATGTCGAAGCCGACAATCTGGTCATTGCCGTTTTCGTCAAGCATGTGGAACTCATAAGGTGGATAGTCAGCTGATGTTCCGAGAATCAGCGTGTCGCTTTCTCCATCGCCGGCGGCATCCTGGCTGCACGCACCCAGGGCGAACAGCACGCACAGACTCATGGTCAGGGCAAGCAGTTTTTTCAGGGTTTTCATATCTAAAGCTCCTTTGTTGTTGTTGTGGAATTATTATACGACGAAGCGGTTAAATATGCAACCCCAAATTCAACTCCATACTGCCTAAATTTTCACTGGCTCAACCGCCATGATATCAGCAAATCGACCATTTTGCCATAACTGCGCACACCGTCCGGCTGGCCGGTCGCACGGATGTACGCATCATTGATGGCCGTCCCCACGTCCTGTACCGGGGTCTCGTACCGCGCCCAGTGCGCGTTGTGTACGCTCAGATCGAGCCGGGTCTGTTCGCACAGCCCCGCTGAAACAGCCTTCCAGTCGTCATATGAATATGTATACAGTGCATTGGATACATATATATACGCGACCAGGGCACCGGAATACTGCGTCCGCGTGTCGCTGGCTGCTGTACAGGCCAAAAACGCGGCAAAATTGCACTCTGCTTCAGGCCCGATGCCGCGTGCATGGGCCCATTCATGGGCAATGGTCGACGGCAGGTGCGAATCAACGTTGTCGATGCTGACAATGGGCTCGGCCGTCAGGGGAAAATAGACTCCTGTGATGCCAAGGTACGACATGCCGGCTGACAGCAGACGCGCCGGCTTGGGCGTCAGGCTGCTTGTCGGGGTGTCAAACAGCGGAATTTCAGCGCTCAGCGCCTCATAGCCCTGACGCACAGCAGCCGTCATCTCATCAAAGGTGCCAAAGTCGCAGGCCCCATCATCACGCCGGGGCACTGACGGTGCCAGCTCGTTGACCCGCTCAAGCAGCCACTGCATTGTTACCTTGAGCTCATTGACTGAATACTCGCGCACTTCAAGCCCCAGCTGCTGTGACAGAGGCGGGGCCTGATAGTGTACGCCGAACAGCAGCTGAAAGGCCAGCAGCAGAGAAGAAAGCACAACCGCCAGCGCCGACAGCGCCCGCGCAAAGCCACGGCGCCCGCGGCGCACCGTCGGGATGATGAGCAGGCATAAAAGTCCGGGCAGCGCGAGCACCAGCAGCACCTCGGCCATCGTAAAGGGAAACAGCCCCCACAGCCCGCCCCACAGCGCGGACAGCCGCAGCGCCAGCGCCCGAAAGAAGCCGAGAACCGCCGCAGAACGGGCGCACAGCAGACGGATAAGCCCGCAAAGCGCCAGAAGTTCGGCCGCGCACAGCAGCAGGCGCCGGCAGGGCCCCAGGCGCCGCCGCTCTTTAGTCGGCGTCGTGTTCATAGGCGCACGGTTTTTGCAGGTTAAAGCCAAATGTTCCGGTCAGCTCGCGCATTCCGTCCTCTGTGACATAATAGTGAACCCTTTTCTCGTCGTCGAGCACAAACTCGAGATATCCCTTGCGGATGCAGTATTCCAAAAACTCCGCACCAATAAAAAAGGGGTTAATCCCCCTGCGAGCTTCGTCCATAGCATGATGCCTCCCTGGTAGGTGTAATGCTTTTATTGTACCATCCCTGCCGCCATAAGGCAAGGCGGGAATGGCTGCAAACCGGACGACTGGCTGCATTGGCCACCAGGTGCTGCCGGTCAAATCCCGTCCCGCTATTGACAAATACCTGTATCTTGACAATGTCGGCAATCCGGTTCCGGCCGCGCCGGACTGGCTGGCATCTCTATGCCCTGTCCGCCATTTTAATATTTTTCATTGCTTTACGGGCATGAATATGTTAAAATGGCGCCACAGGAGGTGCCGATATGGAAACAAGAGTCCTTCGATATTTTCTAGCTGTCGCGCGTGAAGAAAGCATTACCAAGGCCGCTGAAGTCCTGCACATCACACAACCTACTCTGAGCCGTCAGATTGCGCAGATGGAGGATGACCTCGGCGTCAAGCTGTTTGTCCGCGGGACACGAAAAATCGTCCTGACCAACGAAGGCCTTCTGCTGCGCCGCCGGGCTGAAGAAATCCTCGAGCTGGTCGACAAAACCGAAAAAGAGCTGACCGAGCAGGACGAGACGGTCGAGGGAACTGTATCGGTGGGCTGCGGAGACCTGGCGGCTGTTCAGATTCTGCCCCGGCTGTTCGAATCCTTTCATGCCCGCTATCCGGCGGTGTCTTTCGACCTGTACACTGGCACAGCCGACCATATCAAGGACCGCATGGACCGCGGCTTGACCGACATCGGTCTGCTGCTTGAGCCAATCAGTATGGAAAGGTATGAGTTCGTCCGCCTGCGCCAGCGCGAACAGTGGGTAGTGGTGAT